>JACPRI010000285.1 GCA_016190065.1 Verrucomicrobiota bacterium | reverse complement strand
GGGCGTCCCCGCCTCGTGTTTCAGGCGGCAAGAGGCCGCCCGAACCGGCAGACAAAGATGTCTGCCCCACATTTTCGGACACGCTCTGAGTTGAGATCCAAGCTGACTACTGGCTCGGAAATGAATCGCCGCGATTCCGTTCCGAGTGCAGCCGGTCTCAGTGCGTCATCAAGTAAAACACAATGTTGATTCCTAGCGGATAAGCGATGGTCTCGGAATAGCGGTTGAAATACAGATCGTTTTCCCCTTCCCGTTCCCAGCCGTCGCTCACGTCGCTGTTGTGGATCGCCAGGATCATGATGCGCCCGGCGTCGTCAAGCAGGGCTCGGACGTGCATCTCCTCCCAACCCTCACCGCGGAAGACTCGCTGCGGCGGCGATTGCGGATCGTCCGGATTGTGGTCTTCGTTCCAAAACTGCATCGTCGGCACGCGCAGCCGGAACATCGGGCATTTCAGGTCGAACACGCAGTGAAACACCGGGTGGTCGATGCTCAACTCCGTCCAGGAATGATTCGGCAGAACGCGTTCGATCTGGCCCGCAAAACCGTCCCACTCGCGCGTGCCCCAAAAATCATTGACGAAGAGCGCCCCCCCGCAGTGCAGATATCGGCGAAGGGCCGCGACTTCGTCGTCGCTCAACCGCATGTAACCCGCGTGCTCCATGTAAACGAGCGGATAGTCGAAGAGTGCGCGGTCCGTGAGCTTCAGCACGCGGGCATCGGGATCGGTCCGGATCGAGGTCAATTGCTGAAGGCGGTAGGAGAGGTTTAGATCCGCGTCGGGATAGTCCACCCACCAACCGAGTCGGCGCCCAAAACCCACGCGAGGACTGGCGTTTGGTTCCGACTGAAAAACGACCCGCGCGAACGTGAACACGTCCTGCTCGAAGCCGGCGGGATTCGTCCACACGGGCGTGTCGGTGCTGTGAGAAACAGTTTCGCGGGCCGTGCGGACTCGATCTTCATCGATCACGGCTCCGCCTTCAATGCGGATGAGTTTGCCGGAATCAGCGTCGCGCGGACCTGCGCCCGATCGTGGCTGGAATTGCGCCAAGCAGATCCCGGCCGCCAAAAAGGCAACGGCCACCAACAGACTGAGGGTTCGTCTCGTCAGCATCGCGTGATCGATTGACCGGAGGCCAATGCGCCTTAAAGCCTGCCCGATCAACGTGATTTGTCCACCGAAACAAAGATCGCATCAGCGGAGCGGCGGGTGATAAGGCCTCAGTCTTGTCCGGCGAAGGACGGCCAAGGCTGAGGCCTTACCGGCGGCGCCATTTCGCGATTGAAAATCGAAAGCGCTCGCGACAGCCTGAGGCCGTGCACGTCCCCCGGAGCCTTCGTCCTTCGCCTTGGATCGTCCCAGTCTGTCTTGGCTTTGCATGCTCCTGTCTGATCGCTCACGCCCAGGAGGGATTGGTCATTTCGGAATTCCTCGCCGCCAACTCCAGCACTCTCCGCGATGATTTTGGCGAGTCGTCCGATTACGTGGAGATTTACAACGGCACGTCGCAGACGATTAATTTGGCAGGCTACGCCTTGACGGATTCGTTGGAGAACAAAGCGCAGTGGGTGTTTCCCGCGACCAATCTTACCTCCGGACAGCACCTGTTAGTTTGGGCTTCAGGGCGAGATCGACGCGTTGCCGGCGGTCCGCTTCACACCAACTTCAAGCTCAGCAGCACCGGCGAATCCCTTGCTTTGATCAAGCCGGATCACACGACTGTGCTGCATCAGTATGATTTCGGGCCGCAAATCGTGGATCAAACGCAAGGACTGGAAGCCGAGGTGGAAAGCTCAAGCGCCGTTCTGGCTCTCGGCGCGCCAGCGCGCTATTTCGTTCCGGCCAACAACGCCTTGACCAATCTTTGGACTTTGCCCGCTTTCGATGACCGCGCGTGGCGGTTGGGCCGGACCGCTTTTGGTTTCGATACCAATTTGGCTTCAATGTTCTCATTCCTAATCTCGACCGATGTCAAAGACCTGATGTATCTGGCGTCTCCTCAACGCGCCGGCTTGTACGTCCGCATCCCGTTCACGGTGGAGAATCCTCAAGCGTTGCTCAACCTCGCGCTGGAACTGCGTTACGCCGACGGTTTTGTGGCCTATCTGAACGGGACGGAAGTGGCGCGTCGAGGACTCGCGCGCAATGTGTCGCCATCTTTCAGCACGGTCTCTTCGCTCAACCGGAGCAACGACGCTGCTTTGACGCCGGAGACCATTCCGTCGCTCGCGTTGGATCAGAGTCTCCGCGCGGGAACCAATTTGCTCGCGATCCATGCCTTCAACCGGGATCCGGCGGATGGCGATTTCCTCCTGGCGCCGGAGATTCGTGCGCGGCGCTTGCGCTACGCCACGAACGCGGTGCGTTCCTTTGCGATGCCCACTCCGGGTGTCGCTAATGTCTCCGGCACAAAAGGGATTGCCGGTTCGTTGCATTTCTCGATCTCGAGCCGCATTTTCATCGATAGCTTCGATCTCACGATCGCGGCGGCGGAGCCTTCGCCAATGAGTGAGGTCCGGTACACGCTGGATGGCTCGGTCCCTGGACCGAACTCGCTTCTCTATCAGAATCCGCTTCCCATCACGAACAGCATGCAAATCCGTGCCCGGCTTTTTGAACCGGGATTCCTGCCGGGCCGCGTGCGCACCGAGGCGTACGCGCGGCTGGCCCCGGAGATGCGGCGCGTGTCCTCGGACCTGCCGCTGATCCTGGTGCACAGCTATGGCGCCGGACGATTCAATGAAAACATCAAGAAGGGCTGCATCCTTTTTGTCCATGAGCCGCGGCGTGGCCGGGCTTCGTTTACCAACGCCTCCGATCTGATCTTCCGCGCCGGCTTGAAAATCCGCGGCTCCAGCAGCGCGGGAAATCCTAAATACAATTGGGCGCTCGATTGCTGGGACGAGGACGATCGCGAGCGAAATCTGCCGCTTTTGGGAATGCCGCCGGGATCGGAATGGACGTTCCACGCCCCTTACTCGACGGACACTTCCCTGATCGCCGATCCATTCGCGAGTTCCATGAGCCAGGCGGCAGGGCGCTACGCGGCGCGGTTCCGTTTTGCCGAACTGTATCTCAATGAGCGGCCCAGCGGCAACCCGCAAGCCACAATCGCACCCACAAATTACTTCGGCGTTTACAATATTCTGGAACGAATCGGGATCGGGCCAAATCGAGTTGCAATCGAAAAGCTAACAGACCAGGACGTGGAACCTCCCGCTGTTACCGGTGGCTACTTGCTGAGTATCGACCGGAACATCGATGGTCCGCAGGGCTTCACTGCCGGAGGTCAGAGCTTCGTTTACACGGAACCTACTCATGAGGTCATGGTCTCTCCGCAACGCGAAGCCCAACGCGCGTACTTGACGGCCTACTTAAACGAGTTCACGGCGGTTCTCGATTCTGCGCATTGGACCAATCCAGTCACAGGGTATGCGCCTTATATCGACGCCGGATCGTGGATTGATTTCCACCTGATGCAGGTGATCTCGGTCAACGGGGACGGCCTCGGGTTGAGCACGTATTTCTACAAGCCGCGCAACGGACCGATCACCTTCGGCCCCATCTGGGATTTCGATAAGGCGTTCGGTTGGGCGGAGGTGCGCCATGAAGCGCCGCTGATTTGGGAGGGTGGAAAAGGCTTTTTCTATTATCCGTGGTGGGGACGCCTGTTTTTGGACCCGAACTTCTGGCAAGCGTATATCGACCGCTTCCAGGAACTAAACGCCGGTCCGTACAGCATTCCCGGATTGATGGCGCTCATCGACGGTCTCAATGACCAGGTCAAGGAGTCCGCGATCCGCGACCTGGTGCGGTGGAAGCAACCTAAGCGCGGAGGCACGCAGGAAGGCGAAATCGCTTACTTCAAGGATTGGCTCACTCGCCGCATACGATTTATGGAGACGAATTTCGTGGCGCGGCCCGACATTCTGGAACGCAGCGGCCCATTGATTCCCGGAACGCAGGTCGAAATTGCGGGTCCACCTGGAGCCACGATTCTCTATACGCTGGATGGCAGCGATCCTCGAGCCTTGCACGGCAGTGTCGCTGCCAACGCGAAGACTTATACAGGCCCCATCCCCGTCAGTGGTGAGACGCGGCTCGTGGCCCGGGCTCGCGATGTCAATCGCCCGTTTCTCACCGGGGCGGCGGGCGGCCATCCTCCGCTGGGCAGGCCTTGGTCTGGTCCGGTCACGGCGCGTTATTTCCTTGATGCGCCTGCCGCCGAAGGAGACTTGATGGTCAGCGAGATGAATTATTTTCCGGCCCCTCCCACGCCGAAGGAACTGAATGCCAAGGCCGCTCTCACGGCCCAGGATTTCGAGTTCATTGAGATTCAGAACATCAGCTCCCGTAGGATTGATCTATTTGGCAGCCGCTTCATGCAAGGGATCACCTTCGGTTTTACAGATTCGCCCCTCTATACGCTCGCGCCGGGCGCACATCTTCTGCTCGTGAAGAATCCGGACGCCTTTGCCTTGCGCTACGGAGTTCTCTCGAACATCGCCGGGATCTACCGCGGGAGTCTCGCCGATCAAGGCCAAACGATCCGGCTCGAGGATGCAAATGGGAATCGACTCCTGGAATTTGCCTATGACGCCCGCTGGCACCCTGCGACGGCCGGGCTGGGCTTCACGCTGGTTCGGACTCCGCCTTACGCGAAGGAGGATACTCGCGATGCCTGGGGACCTGGCAACGTTGCGCTGGGGTCACCGGGCCGAGAGAACTCCCCAGCGGCCAATCTGCCGCGCGTCGTCATCAATGAAGCTCTGGCCAATCCGGCCTCAACGGGAATGGATGCCGTGGAATTGCTGAACACGAGCAGCGTTCCTGCGGACGTCTCGGGCTGGTTTCTCACGGATGATCCTCGCCAGCCGAAGAAATATAAAATCCCGGACAAAACCGTTCTTGCTCCCGGCGCGTTTTGGGTAGCAAGCGACACTGCATTCGGCACCGCCGGGCCGGGGACGATTGGCTTTCAACTGAGCCGTACCGGTGACGACATCTGGCTCTTTGCCGCCGACGTTGCGGGAACACTGCTCGGCTACTCGCACGGGTTTGAGTTCGGCGCATCCGAAACTGATGTGAGCTGGGGACGGTACGTAGCCAGCGACGGCCAGGAACAATTCGTCGCTCAGACTTCGCCCACGCTTGGTGCCCGCAACAGCGAACCGCGCATTGGCCCTGTGGAGCTGCGTGAGATCATGTATCACCCACCCGACATTTACGAAAACGGCGCCTTTTGGGACAACGAGGAAGACGAGTTCATCGAGATCGCAAACGTCAGCAACACCCCGGTTTCCTTGGCGGGCTCGGCGCCTGGGCGCTCGTGGCATTTGCGCGGGACCGTGGATTTCGATTTCCCGAGCGAGTTCGTCTTGGAACCAAACGGCGCCGCGCTTCTCGTCAACTTTGACCCGCGCCAGGATACGGCCCGATTGGCGGCCTGGCGGCAGAAGTGGGGACTAAGCGCGTCCATTCCTGTGCTGGGGCCGTTTCGCGGCAAAATGGATAACTCGGCCGGTGAAGTCACGTTGTTGAAACCGGGAAGTGAGGATCGCGACCGCAGTGAAGTTTCCTATGTGGTCGTGGACCATGTGGCTTATCGTGATCATGCGCCCTGGCCTGCTGCCGCCGACGGCGGCGGAGCGTCGCTTGAACGCAAGGGAAGCTTTTTGTTCGGCAATGACGCGGCGAACTGGATCGCCGCTCTGCCCTCGCCTGGACAAAGCCCCGGACTCGGCGTTATGCCATTGATCACCGTTCAACCCGAGAGCCAAACGGTTGTTGGAGGCACGCGAGTGAACCTGAGTGTCGCTGTGGCTGCGGGCCTGGGCTCGCCGCTGAAGTTCCAATGGCGTCGAGATGGGGCAAACGTTTCATCGGCCACGAATGCGCTGTTGGTTTTGAATCCCGTCAAGGTCAGCGACGCAGGCCATTACTCGGTGGTCGTGGTGAACAGCCATGGCTCCGTGGAGAGTGCGGCTGCCACGTTGAAAGTGTTGGCTCCTCCCACAATTGTGCGCCACCCGGAAGGCCTGAACGTCAGACCCGGATCGACGGCCTCTTTCGCGGTCGCGGCTCAGGGCACCGGGAAGTTGTCCTACCAGTGGTTATTCAACGGCATTCCCATCGCGGGGGCTATCTCCATGTCGCTCACTTTGCGGAACGTCCAGGGAACTGAAACTGGACCCTACACGGTGAGGGTGTCCGATTCGATCGGGTCTTCGACCAGCCAGCCGGCCCAATTGAACGTTTTAGTGCGCCCTACTTTTGCAACGCAACCTCAATCCCAAATCGCCCTCGTCGGCGACACCATTGAACTCCGTGTTGAAGTCAGCGGCCTGGCGCCATTCTCTTATCGTTGGCGGAAAGGCGCCGCCACGATTCCTGGCGCGACCAATGCCGTCCTGACGCTGCAAAATGTTCAACTCGGCGATGCAGGTTCCTACGGATTGATCGTCACAAACCTCGCTTCGGGAATCCTGGGGGTTGTCAGCCAGTTCGCGACCGTGATTGTCATGGCCGATTCGGACCATGATCGCGCCGGCGATGAGTGGGAGGCGCAATTCGGCTATTCGCCCGCCAATCCTGGCGATGGCAACCTTGACGACGATGGGGATGGGCAGACCACGCGGGAGGAATTCCTCGCCGGCACGAATCCGCACGATCGCCAAAGCTGCCTGCGAATTGACAACGTTCGACTCACCGGCCAGGGCACGGAGATCTCCTTTATCGCGCAAGCGAATCGAGGTTATACTGTTCAATTTCGAGAAGCTCTGGATTCCGGGGCATGGCAGGCCTTGAAGCAACTCAGCGGACGTGATCAGGCGCAACAGGAGACCGTCATTGATCCCGTTGCGCCGGGAAAAGCGCGCTGGTACCGGCTGGTCACTCCGCCCCAGTTCTGAAATCCGATTTTTCTCCGAACCAAATCGCCGCCCAGGCGTTCAATCCTATGAACGCATGAAATTCAGCTCCGAGTCCAACGATCGGCCCGACCAGACCTCTCCATGAGCGGCTCAATCTTGTCCCCATTCACCGCGCTCTTCTCCATGACGGACGAGCAGGCGATGTGGCGCGTCCAGATGCACGATGATGTGGAGGCGTTTGCCCGGCTGGTTCGGCGTTGGGAAGGGCCGATTCAACGGCTTTGCACGCGCATGACCGGGGACTCCCACCGCGGCGAGGATCTCGCGCAGGAAGCCTTCGTTCGCGTATTCGCGCGGCGTAAGGAGTATCAGCCCCGAGGCCGATTCTCGACCTTCCTCTGGCGGGTCGCGATGAACCTGTGCTACGACGAACTGCGGAAGATCAATCGCCGGAGTGAAATCTCGCTCCACCAGGACGGCGAGGAGGCGATGGACGGTCTCGACAGCCTGGCCGTGGACGAATCTGCGCCCGACGCGCGATTGGTCGAGGGCGAGCGCGCCGAACTGGTCCGGCGCGCGCTTCTCCGGCTGCCGCAGCCCTATCGTGTCGTCGTCATCTTGCGTCATTATGAGAATCTGAAATTCCGCGAAATTGCGGACGTGCTTGAAATCCCCGAAGGCACGGTGAAATCCAGAATGGCCGAAGCGTTGACGCGGCTTCATCAACTTTTGACGCCGGCCATCGCGGAAAAGGAACCTCCTTCGCCGAGGAAACAACCGAAACGCATCGAAGAAAGTTTGGTCTTATGAATCATCCCACGCGAGAAGAATGGCTGTCGTATCTGTATGACGAATTGCCCGGCGCAACCAAAGCCGAGCTTGTGCAACACCTCGATTCCTGCCCCGCCTGCCGCAAGAGCGTCAGCGAGTGGCAAAGTGCGATGGGGAGCCTGGATCGGTGGAAACTGCCCACGCGATCGCTGCCGCTCTTTTTTCTTCAGCCGGCTCTGAAGTGGGCCGTGGCCGCCGTTTTTGCGGTCGGTTTGGGTTATGGGTTCGGGCGGTTCTCGGCTCCGGCGGCAAAGGTGGAAACACTTCGCGCCGGAATCGAGAACTCGCTCCGCGCATCGCTGGAAACGGAAATCGAGACGCGGCTGCGAGAAAAATACGGCCGCCAATTCAACACCCTGCTCGCGAACGCGGAAGCGCGGCTCATGGATCGAATGGACACACTGGCCGCTCAAACCGTAAGAGCCTCCGTTGAGCAGACACAGGGAATGCTTTCGCCTTACAACGACGCCTTGAAAAACTTCGACACACGCCTGAGGCAGCAAGGCACCGAGATCGGCGCGTTGCGCCAGGACACCGAGAGGATGGCGTTGCTGACCGAAGTCGGTTTTCGCCGCAACGAACAACAACTGGTGCGCTTGGCGAACTTCAATACGCTGCAGGAATAGAAGGAACCATTTACCAAACTCACGAAACGAAAGGACAAATCCGATGAAAACATTCCGTCAAACCATCACCATTCTCACTTGCTTCGGCGCCTTCGTGGGCCAAACCCCGCTCGCTCAGGTGGCCCCCTCCCCTGCCCCGCCGCAGGTTTCGGCTGAATTGGCCGGGCCCGGCCAATTGGTCCAAGCCTCTTTCGCTGTCCAACCGGCGGAGGCTCCTGTCTTTTTTGAGGACACCACGCAATCCACCGGCGCGTGGGTCGCGAGTGACGGCCGCCTCAATGTGGATTATCTCACCGGCGCACCGCGGCCCCGCACACTCGTGATCCGCTCGACCGACACGGATCAAAAGACGCTGACCGCGCTGGAGGAGGACCTCAACGTGATGTCGCGAATCCTGGCCAAGTCGATGAAAGAGAAAGCGGGCGGAGATGACGCGGTTACGGCCATGGGGATGAAAATCCGGACCTTGGCGTTCGGCGGTTCGGCGGCGGCCCAAAATCTTTATCTGGAGGGCTACGGCGCGTTATTCTTCCTGCACACTCGGCTTCCCCTGTTACCGCCACCTGAACCGCCGAAGGAAGAGACTCGCAAGGACACCACCAGTTCGACCTGGGAAGAGGCCCGCCGCGAGTTGTACGGACGGAAAGAGACCTCGTTCAGTCAAAAATGGTTTTTCGCGAAAGACGGTGCTCGTGAATCCTATGATGCCGACAAAGTCGCCCACCTGAAGGAATCCCTGGTGGAGTCGCTCAAGAACGCCGCCAACATCCGCCACCTGAAATCTCAGGAGTTCATTACCATCGTCGTGATGGGGACCGAGACCTCGCCCCGGGTCGTGCCGCTCAAAGTGAGCTCCGCCGGCGGTGAATCGAAAGACCTGGATGTCTTTCTCCGCGAAGACGCAAAAGCAATCGGCGGTGGCTATGCTGCCGCCGGGGGACGGGCTGCAACGATCGTCCGCTCCTTGACGGCAAGCAGCGGAGAAACCGTGATGACGATCCGCGCCAAGAAAGCCGACGTGGATGCCTTTGCCAAAGGCGACCTCAAACTGGAAGACTTCCAAAAGAAGGTTTCCATCACGACCTACTAGCAATCGATCGGCGAACAAGGCAGGGGCAGGCTTCCAGCCTGCCCCTGAAGTTTGGACATTCTTCAAAGACGGTGGGCCCCGAAACGCATCAATGGGACGGCAGTGCTCCGAAGGAGGCAGCAAGTCAGCCACGGAGTGGCGTGAGGTAATAGCCCACAGCGCAAGCTGTGGGGCCAACGCATGCGTTCGCAAAGCCCCGGATGGGGCGAAAGAAAACCGATCTGGGGTGCGATTCAGGACTCGGTGGCCCTTGCGGGGCTTGATCTCCATTCGGGGCGTCTCCCCACGGCTCATTTCGTGATCGAATTTGAGCGGGACGAAACAGCGTTACCCGTCACGGCTCTGTTCCCTCGACGCTTTCCTGTTGGGAAATTGGGACGTGGGCTAGCCCGCGCGCGCCGCTTCGCACATCAGGGCCAGTAAGTTGCTCTCCGAATCGCGAAAGAAGCCCATCCAAAGGTCGTGCGTCTGCATCTTCGCGATCAGATGAGGCTTCGCCTCGAATTGCACACCTCGCGCCGTCAGGACTTCGTAAGCCTTTTGAATGTCCGGCACTTTGAAATAAATGACGGAACTGGGGTGGTCGAATTCCGGCTTTTCCGGCACCCCCAGCATCAGGCGGACTTCGCCGCACTGAAAGAAGGCCATCTTCGGCACGGTGAAGAGGTGCTTCATGCCGAGTTGATCCCGGTAGAAAGCCAGTGCTCGATCCAAATCGTGAACGGTCACGGCAATTTGGCCGATCTGGCCGAGGCCGAACGCAGGTTCGTGGGTCATAGTTTTTCCGGTATTACTCATAGTGATGACGGAGTTGCGCAATCAGGAGATCGCCGCCCGATGCCTTGTAACCATCCGGTGTTCCTCGGTGATGCGCCGGGACCAGTAGCCGGATAATGCATGGCGCAATGGCTCTGGCTTGCCGATGCCCTCGAAAGGATGTCGTTCGGTGTCTTTGATAAGTTCGTGAATCTTCCGAATAACTCGACGACCCGACTCCTGCCAACGCAAATCTCTTCGGCGCTCGCGGACATTCCCAACGCGGACTCTACGGCGACGTGATCGAGGAATTGGATTGGTCAGTTGGCGAAATCGTTCGCGCGCTTAGGAAGACGCTTTGCCTCCCTTCTTTCCCCGCCGATGTGGAGGGTCATTCCATCGGTCACCCCGGCGGCGTTCGTTTGGAAGACGAGCCGGGCCTCGACCGACTTCATGAAAAAGACGGTCGGCGATTCCGCAAACAAAAAAAACGCGTTGTCCCGTCCTGGCGACTGGAACCGCGCCTTGAGTTGCGATTCCGCCCGCGCAATCGTAACGCTCAGGTCATCGCCGGATCGATATTTCCCCACGTAACGGTCCAGAATATTCGTGGAGTAGGTGAACTCCCGTTGCCCCGCGCCGCTCAACTCGCGAATCCAGATATTCCGATACCGGACGGGATTGCCGTGATCTTGAAGTGACAGCGGCAGTTTATCTGCGTGTGCTCGATAAGGCGCCCGTTTCATCCACCCGGTCGGGCCGGAAAGCTCGGCGTGGTTTTGAACGAGAACGCCGTTGTGCAAGACCGTCACTCGTGCCGGCGAAAGCATTTCCTCGGTCTCGCTGAAGCGCGGCCTTGTGAAGATGATGTCGTAGGTTTGCCATTGTCCCGGCGGGAGAGACGCATTGGCCAAAGGCGGATGCTGCGCGTAAATCGCGCCGGCGTGTCCGTCCGCGTAGGTCGCGCTTCCGTAGGAATCGAGGACTTGAACTTCGTAAAGGCCCATCAAGAAAACTCCGCTGTTGCCCCTCCCCTGCCCTTGCCCTTTGGCGGGCACCGGCGCGGCCCATTCGACGTGGAGTTGGCAATCGCCAAAGTTCTGCAGCGTCCGAACGTATCCGCTGTCTTTGACGCATTCCAGGGAACCTTCGCGCACAACCCATTTTGGCACGCTGCCGTCCAGGCTGCACCATGCGCTCAGATCTTTGCCGTCGAACAATACAATCGCATCCGAGGGAGGTTTGCCCGGCTGTTCCGGCGTACTCGGTGTTCCCGGTTCGACGACGGGCGGCCGCGGTCGCGTCGTATCGTGGATTTTCCAAGACGGGTCGGGCTGCGCCAGCGCGATTAGTTGGAAACCCAGTGCCCAGACCGCCGTGAATCGAGCGTGCGCGTTGGACAAAACGGCGCCCGTGGATGAAGTGCATTTCATAAATAGAGGCAACGCCGGGAGTGCTAACGGGAACGCGCGCGGCTTCCAAGACTAAAGTAATCTGCGGCCAAAGTCCCCGGCGTAAATCCGAAGAACGGACTTGCATCCTCAAGGTTCTGCTTGGGCATCGTGAGGACGTACTGGAATCTCCCGTTTGCCCTCTGCAATTTTCTTTCGGGCTTTCAGATCTTTTCAGTTTTGGTCTCCCCAAGTCGGCCGCTACGGGCCGAACATTCATTCTAACGCCTTTCCGCTGGAGGCCCGTGGAAACCCAGTTGGTGTAAAGGAATTGCGCCAGGGAGCCTTTGATGGGGGCGCCAAAGAAAGGCAGAAGGATGAATGTTGAAGGCAAAAGCTCATATGTGAATTCGTCAGGCATGGTCACTTTCTTTTCACGCGGTAGGGCACGGTATTTTCCTTGATGTGAAAACCGATTTCTCGGCGCGGCTTTTCGGGTGGCGTTGTGAGCTGGTGGATGGCTTCAAACAGTGTGCGGATGCCCGCGTCGTGGTCCTCGATCTTGCGTTCCAATTCGGCCAGCTTGCGGGCAAGTTCCTTGTGCAAGGCAAGCGTCTCTCGCAGACGAACGAACACGCGCATGATGGCGATGTTGACCTGGACCGCGCGTGGACTGCGCAGAACTCCCGAAAGCATGGCAACGCCCTCCTGGGTAAAGACGCGCGGCAGATACTTGAAATGCTGGCCACGCTTTAAGGTTCCAAATTGGAACCTTAAAGCATCCGCCTCGTCCAGGGTGAGTTGGAACATGAAATCGGGCGGAAAGCGGTCAAGATTGCGCTGGACGGCTTTTGATGATGCGATTGAGCACATCAAAACATCGCCCGGTTCTGCAGGTCATTTCCTCAACACGGGATCGCAGATTGTAAAGGAAGTCAGGAGGCGCAATCTCGCCTCGTTTCCATTTTTCGTTCTGTACGGTGTCTTTGGTGACCTATTGGTGTTTCGGTCCGTCATCCCTAGCGCCTCCGACCCTTTGACGTGGCTCGCGCGCTTCGAGTAAAGCTGGATGGGAGGATACCGAGTCGGGTTCAGCGGTTGGGCCGCCTCCGAGATTGGAGACTGCAATTTCGAGAGCAAATCGATTGGCTTTTCATTGTTCTGCCAGTACAAGATCGCTCCCTGCCAGAACGCGAATAATGGGCAATAACGATAAACAGTTGGACGCAGCGCAGACTTGGAGGCGATCGGTCTGCCTTTACCGCGGTAGGGCGGCGCTGCCGCGCCGCCGGCATTTTCGCCAGAAGCCAGGCATCGAAGGTTTAACCGATGCACCCTGGCGTCAAAACCGCTTCGCTCGTCGGCGCGGAAACTACGGTCTCGCGGCGTATGCGCTTAGCGTGGGTAAGGACGCGTTCCACCGCGTCCCACTTCTATCTATGTTGTGGACGATTGGCCGGGAAGGCGCCGGTGGCAAAAAAGAGATCACCAAGTTTTCTCGTCGTCCGTTCGTGAGTATGCGATCGCGATCGGGAGAAGACCGGGACGCGGTGGAACGCGTCCTTACGACTGCCAGAATCGCTGCGCCTCGTTCCGCATGAAACCCATCGTCCAAATTTCCCTGGACTTGACCAGCATCCCCGAAGCCCTGGAGACCGCCGCGATGGCGCTGCGGGCGGGTGTGGATTGGCTGGAAGCGGGAACACCTCTCATTATCGCGGAGGGCATGAACGGCGTCCGCGAACTGCGCCGCGCTTTTCCCAAGACGCCCATCGTCGCCGACTTGAAGACCATGGATGGCGGCTGGCTCGAAGCCGAACTCATGGCGAAAGCAGGCGCGACGCAAGTCGTCGTGATGGGCCAAGCCCATCGAGAAACTGTGGAGCTGGTCGTGAAAGCCGGCCATGATTTTGGCATCGAGGTCATGGGCGACAACATGGTGATGCCGGACCCGGTCGAAGGCGCCAAACTCCTCGAGGACGCGGGCTGCCATTACATCATTCATCATATCGGCTACGATTTTCGAAATGTCCGCCACCAGCGGGGCGAATCGGCTCCCAGTCCGCTCGACCGTTTGAAAGACGTGGTTCAGGCCGTGCAAGTGCCCGTGCAGGCCGTCGGTGGATTGTCGATTCAACAGGCCATTGAGACTCCCCAATATGGCGCGCCCTTGGTGGTCATCGGCGCACCGCTGGCTATCGACGCCCATTCCTTTCAGACCGCCGGCGGCGATGTGGAAAAAGTCCTGAGACAAATCTGCGACAAAGTCCATGCTTATGGCGACGTGGCGGTTGGACAGCAGCGAACACGTGCTGCGGATTCGTTCAAGCGTTAAAACGTTAAATCGTTAAATTGGTACCATGAAATCGTCGATGCCAGGTGTTGTGAATTACGGCGTGGCGCCACGAAACGTCGAACTGCGCGAAGTGTCCATTCCGAAGATTGGCCC
>JACPRI010000035.1 GCA_016190065.1 Verrucomicrobiota bacterium | reverse complement strand
GGCGTCGGTGAGAAAGCCCTGGAAGGTCATCTTGCTGGGCGGGTTCGCGTCCGCCGCGCGCGCGGGCGGAGCGACCGCAAAGAGCGTGAGGACTGTGAGGAGCGTCGAGAGCGTGAAAAGCGCCGGCCATCGGGATAAACGTGCGTTGGGTGTGTTCATGGGGATTTTAGATTTGCGATTGGGGTATGTAGTCCCGGCTTTAGCCGGTCGGGCGTCGGAAAATTCGGTTGCGTTGAAACGTGCGACCCAAATCCGCCTGAAGGCGGGATTACTTGCGCAAGGTTTGTAGTCCCGGCTTTATCCGGCCGGGGCGTCGGCAAAAGGAAACGCATCGGGCGCTTCGACGCGATGCCGCCTAAAGGCGGGACTACATGCGCTCGTAGTCCCGGCTTTAGCCGGCTCACGCGTGCTTGATTCTTTCGACAGGAGCTTAGTATCCTGCGCGTATGCAAGGTGGTGGCTACGTCTGGCGCCAGTTGACTCTCAAACAGCGCGAAGAATTGCTCGCTTGGAGGAAAGAAAATCAGCGGCCGTGGCATAGCCCGCCGCATCGACCGAACTTCGGACATCTCAACTTCCACATCTCCGCCGCGTGTTACGAACACGCCGGGCATATCGGATTGTCCACCGCACGAATGGATGGCTTTTGCGCGGCGCTGCTCGCGGTATTCGCCAAGCATGGAGCGGTTCCGCACGCCTGGTGTGTTCTGCCCAATCATTACCATGCATTGGTCGAGACCGAAGATGTGCGGGGCCTTTTTCGCGAGTTGGGACGATTGCACGGACGCACTTCTCATGCGTGGAATGGAGAGGAGAAAACACGCGGACGGCAGGTGTTTTATCGCGCCACGGATCGGGCCATCCGATCCGAACGTCATTTCTGGGCGACGATGAATTACATCCATAACAATCCTGTTCACCACGGATACGTGAAACTCTGGACTGAGTGGCCGTGGACCAGCGCCCATGCGTATTTGGAAGCGATGGGCCGCGACGAAGCGGAACGTGTCTGGCGCGAGTATCCCGTCCGGCAGTACGGCGCCAAATGGGATCCGCCTGGAATATGAGAGGTACGTAGTCCCGCCTTTAGGCGGTTCCTCGGATGTTGTCCCGGCTTGAGCCGGTCCGGGCAAAGGCAGTTCGCAAGCAGCAGGTGCATGCCCTCGCTGCCGCCTAAAGGCGGGACGACTTGCGGCGGGACTCCGCACCCAAATCGTAAATCATACATCATAAACCATAAATGCTTCATTGGGTCGTCAACGTCGCGATGTCGCTGATGCGTTTGAGGACGAAGACTCCGGCAGTGTCGATCTGGCGGCTTTCCGTGCCGCGGCCTTTGAGGACGATTTCCTCGGCATACTGCCCGGTCATCTGATTGCCGCCGGAGACCAGGCTGCCAAAATCATTCCCGGGAGGAGTGAAGGTCAGCGTCACCTTTCGCTCGATGTCGTACGATTCTCCGCCGCGAACTTCCGTCGCACTGAACAGCGCATTCAGATTGTCGTGGTCGGGATGAAAACTGTGGAGGTACGGATTCGACGCGTAATCGCCGAAGGCCAGATTGACCTGGGCGCTCATCGACTGGCCCTGTGCGAATTGGCCTGTGCATGCCCATCCCGCATTGCCGTCCGAGAACGGCAAGTGGACAGCGCTGATCCGGCGCGCGCTGCTCAGAGACGCGGGAAGCAGCAAGCTCTCGCGCGTGGTCACCACCGTATTGTTGCCCAGCCCGATCCCGTGATACGCGCGCTGGAGAAGCCGCGCCTCGGTGGCGCTCTTGTGGATGATCAACCGCAAATTGAAAGGCCGGGCCACGCTGCCCAAACTCGTCACGGTGCTGGCAACGACGTACTGCCCCGAGGCGTTTTGCGCCGGCTTGCCGCCGGCGTCGCGCTGGTAGTTCTTCAAGTAATGCCTGACCTGATTGACCAACGCGTTGCCAACCCACAAACCGGAAGAGGAGGCCGGATTGGCGGTCACTGGCAGATCGATCTGCGTGTAGCCCAGCGAGTCGGTCAGGCGCAGAATCCCGGCGAAGATATCCCCCGCGTTGCCGGTCATCGCCACGCGGTTGACACCCAAAATCAATTCCGCTTCCGATCCCACCTGGCCTCGAGGTTTCAACGTCACGGTCTGGGAGCCGGAGGATAAGGCGGTGGAGCCGTAAGTGAGGTTGGCCGAGTTCAGTGCGCCGCGCAGTAAGAGCGGAGGCGTTCCCGCAATCGCGGTTTGGCCGGAAGGCGGAGCTTCCGACGCAACCAAGGCCAGTGTCAGCGTGATGTCACCGGCGGTCATGTTCCGCACGCGCAAGGAGTGTTGCGAACCGGAAGCGCCGAATTGGATGCCGGAAGAATTCTGCAGCGCGATTTCAAACGCGCCGAAGTAGCGGTTGAACTCGCCGGCATGCCGAATCCAGTAGGCTTGTCCGCGTGTGACGCGCACGGTGTTGAAGAGCGCATTGAACAGGCTCGGCGTCAGATCGTTGTTGCCGTCGTCGTAGCGGTAGAACTCGCCGCCGCTGGCCAGGCGCTGGGCCGGACTCAGGAATGTGCCGAAGAACGGTGGATCAGCCGCCGGGGTGGCGAAGCCGATGAAATTGACCCCTTTGCTGGTCCAATCATAGCGCGGCGGGACAGGCTTGCCTTTGATCGACCAGGTGTAATCCGCCGCGCCTCCGTTTCTCACCAGATAAGCCGCGTTGCCGATGAGTTTGTCGAAGGTGTCCGCCACAGACGCAGACCGGTTCCAACTGCCCCAGTCATCGCCGCTCACTGGCTGTTGCGGATTGTTGATGAAACGGTCCGGCGACATGCGCGGTTTCCAAAGCCAGATTTCCGCAATCGGATTGGCGTTGTCCGCGCCGACGCTGGCATCAAGCGTGACGTGCGAAGCATCGACGTGGAGATACACCGCGTTCCAACCGGGCTTGAGCGTGACGGTCTGCGTCTGCCATTGGGCGTGTGCGGTGGTGACCGCAAAGAACACAGACAAGACGAAGAGGGATTTGGCCACAGAGAACGCAGAGAGCGCAGAGAATTGCTTTAGGCAATCAGGGCTGGGTGTGTTTTCATGAGATCGGTGCTTGCGCTCGCTCCCGCCTGAAGTCGGGACTGCAAACCTCCCCCTCTTTGCGATCTCTGCGCTCTCTGCGGTTAAAGTTGTTTTCATAACCGGTTCAAAGTTTGCGGTAGAAGTACCAGGCAGGTTGCGGATTCAATCGTTGCAATGAAGCGACGGGCTGGCCGCTGGCTTTGCCGCCAAAGACCAGGAGTTCAGTCCCGGACCAAACGGCCTTGGCGTCGCTCCGCGCCGTGGGACTGCCAGATGCGCTGAGCGCTCGCCACTTGTTAGCCGTTGGATCAAAAGCGGCGCCGGTGGCCAATGCGCCGTTCGCATCCTCCCCGCCAAACACGAGCATCTCGGTTCCCGTCCACAGCGCAATGTGACTCGCGCGTGCTGTAGGCGCGCCGGATGTCGGGAGCGTTGTCCAGGCATCAGTCGCCGGGTCATAAAGCGCGCCGTCGCCAAAGTACGAACTTCCATTGCGTCCGCCCCAGACGATCATCTTTTGTCCCGTCCAGACCGCAGAGTGGCCAACGCGAGCGGCAGGCGCATTTGCAGTGGCGATGGTCTGCCATTGCTGTGGTGCTCCGCTCGCGTCGAAAAGCAACCGACCGCCCGAACCCACCGAGCCATTGGCGCCTTCACCGCCCCATACGACCATTCGATCGCCCGTCCAGATCGCCACCGCAGAATGCCGCGCTTCCGGAGCGCCGGACAGAGTCAGCGCGGTCCATTGATTCGCGGTCGGATCGTAGAGCGCGCCGTCTGCCAGATAGCCCGTTGAGCCGCGTCCGCCCCAGACGACCATCCGGCTGCCGGTCCAGACGCAAGCGTGATCGCTTCGGGCTGAAGGAGCACCTGACGTGGTGACGGCTGTCCAAAGCTGCGCTGAGGGCTGGTATCGGCCTCCGGAGTTCAGATAACCGCTGCTGCCGAAACCGCCCCACACGATCATCTCCGTGCCCGACCAAACCGCGCTGTGCGATTGCCGCGCAGACGGTGCGCCGAACGTGGTGACGCTCGTCCACGAATCTGAGTTCGGTGCATAGAAGCCGCCGGACGAGGCGTAATTGTCCGATCCCAAATAGCCGCCCCACACGACCATTTCCTGTCCGCTCCAAACCGCGGAATGACCGTAGCGGGCCGACGGCGCGCCCGTGGTCGCGCCATTCTTCCAGTCGAAAGCCGCGGTGGAAGAAAACGAATTGTACCCTTTCGATAGAAGCGTGGCGTCTTGGTTGTCCGTCGAAACGACGGTCAAACCTGGATTCTCGAGCGCAGTCAGGCGGCTGGAGAGGGAGTTGATCTGCGAAGTCAACGAGGCGATCTGGGAGGACAGATCGGTTGACAGTTTGGTGGACGTGATCGCCCCGTCCGTCACCGTCGCCGAGATCAACGAATAGCCAGCGCTGGTCACGCGTTGGTCAGGGCTCAGACGTTGAAAACCGCCCGTGCCGTCGTTGAACCAAACGCGCAGATAGACCGCGCTATTGGCAAACACGTCTTGGGGAAGCGCCGCCATGTTGGCCAGAGTGGTATCGCCGAGCAGCAACGAGTAAAGGCCGCGCGCCACCGTGATAGACACGCTGGCATCGGGCTCGCCGTCGTTGTTGGCGTCGGCCGCATTGCGCCAATACGTCTGGGAAGCGTCGCCGTTGACCAGCGCCAGCTTGAACTGGCCGTTGCCTTCAAACGCAGTTGTGCCAACAGCGATCCGGCCCTGGTAACTCAGCAACGCCGGCACTTGCGCGACGCTGGTGAATGCGGAGATTGAGCAGAATCCTGCGAGGAGAAAAATGAGCCGGCCTGCCAGCCGAACGGAGCTTTGGCGAGGCGCTGACGACTCGTGTTGCCCCAAAGGACAATTGAAAGTCATGCGCCAGAGTGAAGCAGGTCCATGCGGCGCACGGTAGTCGCCCTTTGATGCGACACGCCGGACGGCAAGGGTTGAGGGCTGAGGGTTGAGAGATTAGAATGCGGTCGCGCCTTCTCCGACTCTTGTCTCTCTGATCCGTGTGATCCTGTAATCCGTGGTCAATTCGGTCGCGGTTCGCCGCGCTGGGATCTTTTGCTCTCTGCGGTTGTCCCGCTTCTTGCCGGGCGAACTTGCGCGTGGCATCAAAGGCGGTTACCGCTCTTCCCGGATGCGCCCTGCAAGTATTTCGCCACGGCTTCGCGGGAGGAAGTCACGTGCAGCTTTTCGTAGATGCGC
Organism: Verrucomicrobiota bacterium; assembly: GCA_016190065.1. Lineage (GTDB taxonomy): Bacteria > Verrucomicrobiota > Verrucomicrobiia > Limisphaerales > SIBE01 > VHCZ01. The sequence continues at coordinate 2,351 of JACPRI010000035.1, read as the reverse complement.
CGCAAGTGCTCCCGCACCGTATTGATGCTGCACGAAAACGCGTCGGCCACCTCCTTATAGCGATAGCCTTTCACGAGCAGTTGAAGGATTTCCTCCTCTCGAGGCGAGAGATGCACTGGCGGCGGCGGCGTTTCCGCGCGCGCTTTCAAATCGTGCGGATGAAAGTGCGCCACGACCATGCGGGCAATACCGCTGGACATCGGCGAGCCGCCCCGATGCGCGTCCCGGATCGCTTCCAGAATCTCGGCGGGCGGCGTGTCCTTTCTCAGAAAACCAACAGCCCCCGCGCGCAGGGCGTTGAACACGCATTCTTCATCCTGGTAAACGGTGAGGATGATGATCTGCGTGCGCGGCAAACGCGGTTTGAGCTTGGCCACGCATTCGATGCCCGACAGTTTGGGAAGCTGAACGTCCATGAGCACGACGTCGGGCGCGGTCTTGGGGAGATTCTCCAGGGCTGACTCGGCATCGGAATAACTGCCGATCAACTCAAAGCCCAGCGAACCGCCCACGAGCATCGCGAGGCTGCCGCGCACCCGTTCGTCGTCCTCCACTAATGCCACTCGGATTGCCATTTTACGGTGTTGCAAGCGGAGGTTAATGCAAACGCCATGCCCTCCACAAGTCGCACAACCATGCGACGTCTCCCAGCAGGCGAAATCAGCAGAAGCCAAATCAACCGCGAATGCACGCGAATGAGCGGCCCTGAGTGGTAGGGCCGGCTATTCGTGTCTGTTCGAGTTCATTCGCGGTTACTTCCTGGGCACACGCACACGGGCGTGAACTCGCGTGCCTTGGCCGGTCGCGCTTTCGATCTCCACTTGTCCGCCCAGATCGCGCAGGCGCTGGCGCATGTTGGCCAGCCCGTGGCGCTCCGCCACCACCGCCGTCGTCACAAAACCCTGGCCGTCATCTTCAATACTCAGGTGCAGCTCCTGATCGCTGAGGTGCAGTTTGATTCGAGCCTCAGACGCCTGCGCGTGTTTGGCCACGTTATTCAAAGCCTCCTTCGCCACCATGACAAGGCTGTGCCGGAGTTCCGCCGACAAGATCAGGTCCGGGACTTCCGGTGGAAATTCAAAACGCAGCCGAAGGGCGCTTCCGGCAAAGAATCGTTCCGCGTAACTCGAGACGAAGGAAAGAAAACTCCGCAGCGTGTCCTTTGTCGGGTCAATCATCCAGATGACTTCGCCCATCGTCCTCGTCAATTCGCGGGCGGACTCGCTCAAGCGTGCGGCAAGCACTTGGGGCGCGCCCGACTGATCGATTTGTTGGCGAACCAGGTCTCCGGCCAGCGCCAAATCCGTCAAGCCGGCGCCCAGATGATCGTGCAGGTCGCGGGCAATGCGAACGCGTTCACTCAGAAGCGCCGCTTCCCGGCTTTTCCGCAGGTAGAGGACGCGGGCGATGAAAGCCCAAACCAACAGTCCGCCGAACACGCTGACCACAGGCGTCAGAATCCAGGCGTTGGCATGCCAGGGGACAATGACTTGAATCATCACCCGGTCTGGCTCGGAGTAATTCAGATCGCGGTCGATCGCCTGGACTTCAAAGCTGTAGGAACCCCTTTTTTCCGGCACCCAATCAAGTTGCCGGTTCTTAGTCACGCCAGCGAACACCGTTTCTCCGGAATGGTTGGCTAGCCGATAGCAGAACTGGCGCTTTTCGGGATGGGTTTTCAAATCGATTTCCCGGTACTCCCAGGTCACACGATTGCCGGTCATGATCTTTGGAAGTGCCGCGAAATTCGTTACGACCTGATTGTTCAATTGCATTTCGAGCAAACGAACGGATGGAGGTGATTTTGAGGGACGGTATCGGGTCAGGCCGCCGTCGGCAAAACCCAAGAGAAGCGAATCGTCGGTGTCCGGTGCGATGGCGAAGACTTGATTTCCCACCAACCCGTCTCTCCGATCGATCATCGTGACGGCTTTCCCATCATAACCCAGCAAACCGCCGCGGTCGGTCCCCATCCAGATGATGCCGTCCTGAGTGCGCGCGCTGCACCAGACATGCTGGTCGGGCAGGCCGTTGGTGGAGGTGATGGAGGTGAGCTTGTGTCCCTCGGTCCGACCGCGTTGCTGCGCAGCCCCGAGATCAGGGCGGACCGGCAGGTCCGCCTTACCTGAATTTGGAACATGTTCCAAACGATGCAGCCCCAGGCGGCTGCTGATCCATAGTACGTTCTCCGTGTCACGCCGCAGGTTGAACACTGCGCCGGTCGGTATGCCGAGCTTTTCACGAAAATCCTCAATCTTACCGTCTCGATATCGCGCCAATCCGCCGGAGGTACCGATCCATACTCCGCCGTCCGCATCCGCAGCAATGCCCCATACTTGATTGTCTGGGAG
>JACPRI010000034.1 GCA_016190065.1 Verrucomicrobiota bacterium | reverse complement strand
TCCTCGACTCGCGCGGTAATCCAACCGTCATGGTCAACCTCGCACTCACCAACGGCCTCACCGCCTCGGCCTGCGTGCCCTCCGGCGCATCCACGGGAATTCGCGAAGCCGTCGAACTGCGCGACGGCGACCCGAACGTTACGGCGGCAAAGGCGTCCTCCATGCCGTGGCCAACGTAAACAAAGTCATCACCCCGAAACTCAAGGGCAAGTCGCCACACGCGCAAAAGGAGATTGATGACTTGATGCGCCAGCTCGACGGGACGGAAACCAAGTCCAAACTCGGTGCGAACGCTATTCTTGGCGTCTCGATGGCCGTCTGCCGCGCTGCGGCCCTCGATTCGGAAATACCGCTTTACGCTTACATCCGAAAGCTGCACGGCCTCAAGGCTGGTGGCCGTCCGCAAGGACCATACGTCCTCCCCGCGCCCATGATGAACGTGCTCAACGGCGGCGCGCACGCGACGAACAACGTGGATTTCCAGGAATTCATGCTCTTCCCCATCGGCGCGCCCACGTTCGCCGAAGCGTTGCGCTACGGCGCGGAAGTTTTCCACACGCTCAAGAAGCTCCTGCAAAAACGCAGCCTCGTGACTTCCGTCGGCGATGAAGGCGGCTTCGCGCCCAACCTCAAGACGAATGACGAAGCCGTGGACGTGATTGTCGAGGCCATCAAAACCGCCGGCTACAAACCCGGCAAAGACATCGCCCTCGCGCTCGACCCGGCCGCGAGCGAGTTCTGGGACAACGGCGCTTACGTGTTCAAGAAATCGGACGGCTCGCGCAAGTCGCCGGCGGAATTGGTGAAACGGTGGAGCGACTGGGCCAAGCGTTATCCCATCGTCTCGCTTGAAGACGGCATGGGCGAGGAAGACCGCGAAGGCTGGAAGGCGTTGACCAAGGCACTCGGCAAGAAGCTGCAACTCGTCGGTGACGACAACTTCGTGACCAACCCGAAGATTTTCGCCGAGGGCATCCGCGAGGGCATCGCCAACGCGATTCTCATCAAACTCAATCAAATCGGCACGGTCAGCGAAACCCTGGAAACCGTGGCGATGGCACAGAAGGCGGGATACGGCGCGGTCATCTCGCATCGCTCCGGCGAAACTGAAGACGCCTTCATCGCGGACCTCGCGGTCGGCACAGGCGCCGGCCAGATCAAGACCGGCTCGCTCTGCCGCTCTGAGCGCATCGCCAAATACAATCGGCTGCTGGCCATTCAAAGAGAATTGGGCAAGAAGGCGCGTTACGGTGGGAAGATGTTTAACCGCCAATAACCGCTGGTGAACGCTGATTCAAAGGGCTGAAAGCCCGGCAAATGGGAGCCCAGGGCAACGCCCTGGGTTCATGTCAAAGAAGATTCTGAGCCCTGTAAGGGCGGCAGAAGTTTCAGGGCACCTTGACGGCAAGAGCGTCCGGCCCTATTGTCATTTCGTCAATTGGCGAAATATAGCACGATGCGCGAGTTCATGACCATCACCAAGGCCCTGGCGGATGAAACTCGCGTCCGCACATTGCTGGCTCTGCGGCGAGGCGAGCTGTGCGTTTGCCAGATTACCGAACTGTTCGGCCTCGCCCCGTCCACCGTCTCCAAGCACCTCTCGATACTCAGTCAAGCGGGACTGGTGAACTCACGCAAGGACGGGCGCTGGATTTACTACAAGCTGCCGGGCAAGGACGCTCCGGTGGTGGTGCGCGAGGCCATCGATTGGGTCAAGAAAAGCCTCAACGGGAATCCGCGTTTCGCCCAGGACAAACAGAAGCTCAAAAAAATCCTCGAAGCGGACCCGGCCGAATTGTGCCGGCGCCAAGGTGAGCGATGAAAACCGGCAAGCGACTGAATTTCTTCGAGCGCTATCTCTCGCTCTGGGTGCTGATCTGCATGGTGGTCGGCGTCGGATTCGGCAAATTAGTCCCTGGCGTTACCGCGGCGTTGAGCCAAATGGAATTTGGGCAGGGATCGCAGGTCAACGTGCCCATCGCCGTTCTTATCTGGCTGATGATTTATCCGATGATGCTGAAGATTGATTTCACCGCGCTCGGAGACATCGCGAAGAGGCCGAGAGGTCTGTTCGTGACCTTATTCGTGAACTGGCTGGTGAAGCCGTTCAGCATGGCCGTGCTCGCGTGGGTTTTCATGCAGCACCTGTTCTCGGCGTGGCTGGATGCGGAGACCGCGAAGAACTACACGGCCGGCCTCATCATTCTTGCCGCCGCTCCCTGCACAGCCATGGTGTTCGTGTGGAGCTATCTCACGGACGGTGACCCCGCTTACACGCTCGTCCAGGTGGCCGTGAACGATCTCATCATGCTGGCGGCGTTCGCGCCCATCGTGATGTTCCTGTGCGGGGTGGCCCATGTGGTCGTGCCGGCGAAAGTGCTCATCACGTCGGTGGTCGTGTTTATCGTCATCCCGCTGGCGGCGGGTTGGGTCACGAGGACACTGCTGCTCAAGTCCCAGGGTGCAGTTTGGTTCGAGGGAAGCTTTCTTCCGAAGTTTCACCCTGTAACCGTCGTGGCCTTGCTCGGGACTTTGGTGCTCATCTTCGCGTTCCAGGCGGAGAACCTGACGACCAAAGGCCTCGCCGTGCTGCTGCTCGCCGTTCCCATCGTCATTCAGGTCTATTTCAACTCCACGCTGGCGTATCTGCTCATGCGCTGGTTCAAAGTGCCGCACAACGTCGCGTCTCCCGGGGCGCTGATCGGCGCGAGCAATTTCTTTGAGCTGGCGGTGGCGGTCGCCATCACGCTGTTTGGCCCCGGCTCTGGTGCGGCGCTCGCAACCGTCGTCGGCGTGCTCGTGGAAGTGCCGGTGATGCTTTCGGTCTGCCGGCTCTGCAACCAGTCCAGAAGCTGGTATGAATCAGGGTTGCGGCAAGCCGTGGCCAAGAATCCTGCGCCGGCCGCCACGAAACCTTGAAACACCAAAACCCGAATCGCGCTTTCAGCATGAGCCTTCCTGCCAAACCGACCGTGCTGATCCTCTGCACCGGGAACTCTTGTCGCAGCCACATGGCGGAAGGATTTCTGCGCGCCGCGGCGGGCGACGTCCTGAATGTTCAGAGCGCCGGCTCGAAACCGGCCGGCTACGTTCACCCGCTCGCGGTTCAGGTGATGGCGGAGGTTGGGATCGACATCTCGCAGCATCGTTCCAAATCCATGACGGAATTCCTGAACGAGAAAGTCGAGACGGTCATCACCGTGTGCGGGAACGCGGACCAGGCCTGCCCGGTCTTTCCCGGACAAGTGAACCGTTACCACTGGCCCTTTGAGGATCCTGCGAAAGCCGAAGGGAACGATGAGGAAAAACTTAAAATCTTTCGCGCCGTCCGGGACGAAATGCGCGGAATGTTTGAGGCGTATGCCGCGGGCCGACGAGATGGACTAAAACAAGGACAAGGCGGGACCCATTTAACCCTTTTAACGATTTAACCTTGTAACGTTTTAACGAGTTCGGTTGCGGTCATCACTTCTTAGGGGCCGGATCCGTTTTGGCAGGAATTTGATCCGCCTTGATCACCTCGATCTGCGCGCCTTTCTTGAGCTCCTCAGCCGAGGGAACCTTGATGATGTCACTCGTGACGGGTTGAGGCGCGAGAGCAGGGACGGGCGGGGGCACAGTGGTAGAGACCAATTCGATCTCGAAGGTCAACAGCGTGTTCGGGCCGATTTGGCTTCCGTACCCGCGCTCGCCGTAAGCCAGATCCGGCGGAATGAACAACTGCCATTTCGAGCCGACTTTCATGAGTTGCAACGCTTCCGTCCATCCCTTGATCACTCCGGTGACCGGGAAAGTGGCGGGCTGGCCGCGCTTATGGGAACTGTCAAACTCGGTGCCGTCCAGGAGTGTGCCCCGGTAATGCACGGTGACCGTATCGCTGCCGCTGGGCGTCGGGCCATTGCCGGCCGTGAGCACTTTGTATTGCAGGCCACTGGGCAGCGTCACGATGCCGGGCTTGGTCTTGTTCTCGGCCAGGAATTTCGAGGCTTCGAGCTTGTTCTTATCGCCAAGTTGCTTTCGCTTTTCCTCTTGCCTGACCCGGTGCTCGGTCCGATACGCAGCCAGGACGTCGCGCATTTCCTGTTCGGTCATCAATAACTTGGCCCCGGACAACGCGTCCTTGATCCCTTTGAGCACCTGCTCCGCGTCAAATTCCACATAGTCCTGCTGTTTCCAATTCTGTCCAATGTTGACGCCCACGCTGTAGCTGATCTGAGCGTTTTTGTCCGGGAGCGCCGGTTTGTCCGCGGCGCGGAGAGAAGCCAGGCTTGAGGCGGCCACCAAAACTGCAACTAAGAATGATTTCATAACGATGTTTCTTTTCGATTAGAGTTCCCAAAAAGTCTTCTGGTTTCAATGGAATTATCTGTTGATCTGGCCCGGACCGTCGATAGATTCCGAGTCGTGACATTTCCGAGCTCTTCCAAAGTAGGGCAGGCATCCTGCCTGCCCCGCGATCCCTTGGAGAATGAACTCGGGAAGGAGACAGGCTGGAAGCCTGTCCTACGTTGGAAGCCTGTTTTCCGAATCGCTTGCCTTCTGTTGTTTTGCGGCGGACGCCTCGCACACGCTCAGGGGTCGCCAACCGCCGCGCAAAACGCGAATCCAACCGTCAGTTTCGCCAAAGACGTCGCGCCGATCTTTTCCAAGAAATGCTTCAAATGCCACAGCGCCGAGAAACCCAAGGGCAGCTTTCAACTCCACACCTTCGATCTCTTGCTGAAGGCGGGGGATAGCAAGTCCGCGCCGATCGTTCCGGGCGAACCCGCCAAGAGCGAACTCTACCGGCGTCTGATGGCCACGGACGAAGAAGATCGGATGCCGCAAAAAGATGATCCGCTCCCGGCCAGCCAAATCGCTTTGATTGAACGATGGATCAAGGAAGGCGCGCGCTTCGACGGGCCGGACCCAAAAGCGCCGATCGTTTCGCTGATCCCGCGTGAGCCGTATCCGGACCCGCCGCCGAAGTACCGTTTTCCGATCCAAATCACCGCCCTGGCGTTCAGCCCGGACGCGAGTGAATTGGCGGTCGCGGGATACCACGAAATCACCGTCTGGGATCCGGCCGCGGGCAAGCTCCTGCGCCGGATTAAGAATGTGGCCGAACGGACTTATGCCCTGGCGTTCAGCCCGAATGGCTTGCGGCTGGCCGCGGCGGGCGGCGCTCCGGGCCAAACCGGCGAAGCGGCGCTTTACGATCCGACGCAGGGCCACCTGGTCAAGAATCTCGGCACGACGACAGACGTGATGCTCGCGCTCTGTTTCAGTCCGGACGGCGCTCGGCTCGCCGTCGGCGGCGCGGACAATGCGATCCGCATTTACGAAGTGGCCACGGGCAAGGAAACGTTGGTGATTCAGCAGCACGCCGATTGGGTGATGGCGCTCGCGTTCAGCGGGGATGGCAGCCATTTGGCGTCCGCGAGCCGGGATCGGTCTGCCCGTGTCTATGACAGCAGAACCGGCGAACTCCAGACAACCTTCAATGAGCACGGAGGGCCGGTTCTGGCCGTAGCCTTTGCCTCAGATGGCAAACAGGTTTTCAGCGCGGGCAAAGAAAAAAAGATTCTCGTCTGGAACGTCGGCGATGCGAGGAAAGCCGGGGAGATGAGCGGCTTTGACGGCGACGTCAACAAACTCCTGGCCGACGGGCGGAACCTGTTCAGTTGCTCAACCGACAAGATGGTTCGGCAACACGACGCGACGGATCGCAAACTCGTCCAGACGTATTCAGGCCACAAAGACTGGGTTTATTCCCTCGCTTACCACGCGCAAACCAAGCGCCTCGCGAGCGGCAGTCACGACGGTGAAGTGCGCGTCTGGACAACGGAGGATGCCAAAGTGCTTGCGTCGTTCACCGCGGCACCGGGCTACTTGACTGCAGAAGCCCAGCGAAAGCCATAAGCCATTCAATTCCGAACAGGAGAGCGCAGCGGCCAGCCGCACCCGATGAACCACGGATGACACGGATCACACGGATAGGAGCGAACGAATAAATCTCCGTATCCGTGTTCATCCGTGGTTAACAAAAAGTTCTTGGTCTCTGTTCTCTCCGTTTGCTCCTGTTCCAATTTGGAGGCGTGCCCTGCCCTGGCACTGTGCAAACCAAGAGTGGCGCTTTATCTCGGCCTGGCTTGGCGCATTTCCTCCAGTTGCCGCCGGAGGTCCTGAACCGCCTGCCGTAGTTCTTGAATTTCGCCACGAACAGCTTGCCCGATCTCTCCCAGACGTTCCGGACCCGCCTCACGCGGACCGGGCTGACGCGGGTCGCGGGACTGGCGCTGCATGTTCTCCGCTTGCTCGGCCAAGTGCTGAGCCGCTTCGTGCATGCCGGCGGCATGGAGATTCTCAATTGCGGCTTTGAGATGCTGCAGTCGGCGCTCCGGTCCTTCCTGAGGCGGGCCGGGCCGGCGTTGTGCTTGAGCAGGAAAAGACTGGCCCGGAGGACGCTTCTGCATCCGTGCTTGCTCGGGACGCGCGGACTTGGGGCCTTCTTTGCGAGGGCCGGGTTCTTGTTCCGCCGCTACCATTTTCTCTTTCAAGCGCCGGGCTTGCTCTTCGGCGTGCTCGGCCTCTTCATGGCGCCCCTGTTGGTGAAGCTCCTTGACGTGCTGCCGGAGCTGCAGCAAGTGTTCTTTGGCTTCCGCCATCTCCGCCTTGCGCGGCGCGGCGCCGTGAACTTTCTTCAACTCGGCAATCTCGTTTTTCAGCTTGGCCGCCTGCTCCATTTGGCCCGCGGCAACGAGATCTTCCAGTTTGGCATGGAGACGTTTGACGTGTTCCCGCTGCTCCAGGTGAATTGCTTCACCGCCTTCTTTGCGCTCGGAGGCCTGTTTTGCTCGCCGGTTGGCGGCGTTCCGGAGTTCTTCGGCATTCCGCGCGGCGTTGGCTGCTTCTTCGGCTGATCCCTGGGCTTTGAGCTCGGCTGCCTTCTTCATCAGCTTTTCGGCGTCCTCGCGCAACTGAGCCGGCGTTCTGTCGTCGCCGTAACCTGAGCCGCAAGCCCAGATCAGCGCCGTCAGCACTGCGGGCACGACAAGGAGCCTGTGGCAGAGAATGGTGGGTGTTGGAATAATTCTCATACAATTTCCTTTCCTGGTTGAGGTGGCATGATGAGGAAAGACTAATCTCCTCCGGACGTTTTTCCAAGGGTCCGTTTGAATTGTTTGGTTAACCGCCAATGAACGCGCATCAACGCCAGCCGGAGCCGCGGGTCCGTTCCGCATGTTCCATTCACGTGCAGTCGCAGTTTAACAGCCATGCTTCGGATTTTCCGGAAACGGGTCTTGGCGCTAGTGCCCCGTCGGCGAATCCAGACGCAAACGATCTTTGTCCCAATGCAAGCTGGCGGCGACGGCGATAGGGAATTTCCACTCCGCCGAGCCGGAATCGGTCAAATGAACTCGAGTCCGTTCCGCCGCCATCGCCACCGCTTGCGGAACGTCGAGGAAACGGAGGACGTTTAAGTAATCCGGCCCCTCGCGGTGTGAGGCGGGTAAGCGCGAAAGCCTGATCGATCTGAGGTTCTTCTCGAATAACGACGCGTAGAGCACATCCACCGCGATCAATCCGGCCGCCCGCAGCGACACAGGTTTGTCGCGCAAGTCATCCATGGAGCGCACCGCCTGAATCGCGCGGCGAATGTCCCAGACCCGGACGCTGTCAAGCGTCTGGCCGAGCAATAGGAATCGCCGCCGGACTTGAATTCGTTTTCTCGCGTCCGCGCCCGACGCGGTCAGTCCGACGCCGCTCGGAGCGAGCCACACGATCGTGCGCGTTTGAAGATCTTGGAGCAAAGCCGTGAGTGGCTCGGAGTTCGACCCGGGCCGCACGGCCGCGGGAACGGCTTGGACTGCCGCCGTCCCCAATTGCGCTACCAGCTTCGGAGGCAATCCCCGAATCGATTCTGCCCATTCCGCCTCATCCAGGACGCGCAACTCGACTCGCGAAGCGCCTTTCGCCGCTTCGTTTTCCAGAACGAACAGGTGCAACCGGATCGGATCGCGGCTCGTGAACTCAAAGACGCTCAGTCGCAATCCCTCGGCGGCTCCGGAACTGATGGGGGTCAGGCGCAGAGGTTCCGTGGCGTGCGGCCAAGCTCGGAAAGCTTTGTCGTGCAGCGCGCGTTCCCATTCGGCGCGTTGTCGTGCCCACTGCTCCGGTGACTTCGGAATGGCGGGAGCCGGAGCCGCCGGGACAAACGTTTCGTGAATCTTGCTCGTGCGTTCATCGGCGGGCAATTGGTCGAACACTTTGAGGTCCTGGGGCTGGAAAAACTTCGCGGCCGCCATTTCGATGATCGGATCCTCGCCTTTGAGGTGACGATTGAACCAGCGAAAAACCGGCAGTTGCAGATCCTGCGTGTCCTTGTGCGGTCCTTCCGTGATCAGCAAGCCGAGTTTGTCGCCGGCCTTGTGCAGGTCGTAAATCCGCCGCACTTTCTGATGAATCCGGCAGACGCCATCCAACGGAAAAATCGTGTCCTTATCACTGTTGCAGATCAGCAGTGGCCGCGGCGCCACCAACGCGGCGACCTGCGCGTAATCCCACCGGTACGTGTTCACGATGAACATGCAATCGCAGTGTCCCTCCACCGTGCCGTCCACAACGTGATTCTGCAGATCGGTGATCCCCGCCACGGGCGCGGCCACTTTGATCCGATCATCCAGCGCAGCGACCCACCAGCTATACGCGCCTCCACCCGACCGGCCCGTGACGCCAAAGCGAGTTCGATCGACTTCGGGCCGTGTCTCCAGATAATCGAGCGCCCGGATGCAGTTCCACGCTTCGACTCCGGCGGGCGTGTAACCGCGCGCGTTCCACCACCACATGCCTTCGCGGTGCGTGCCGTGATGAATCCCTTCGATCTCGCCGAGCTGGATGGTGTCGATCGTGAGGCAGATATAGCCGTTTCGGGCGAGCCAGGCGCCGTGATGCTGATAGCCGGTCTTGTTGCCGAAGCTCACGCCATTCGTCACCACACGCGCGTGGCCGCAGACATAGAGGATCGCCGGCGCCGGCTTCTCAATTTTCTTGGGCAGATACAGATTGGCGGTGACGTAAAGCCCGGGCATGGATTGGAAGTGAAGTTTCTCCACCTTAAACTGGTCGTGCTCGACTTGCCCTGCCACGACCGCTTTCAAGTCAGTCTGCTCCGGCCGCGGGGCAAGGCTCAACATCTCGAACAACTGCTGGCGATACTCCGTCTTCTTCGCGTTCCAGTCGTCCAGCGTCTGAATTTCCGCCAGACAGTTTTCCGCCATGGCGGCCGATTCATTCTTGAAGTATTCCGCGATCATCCGATCGCCAGGCATTGGCGCCCCCGGAGTCGGCGCGGCTTGAGACCGAACCAGAGTGGTTGCGATGAGGGTGGCGATGAGCGGGTAGGTGAAAGCAGTTGCAGGCTTCATGGCAGTCTGAGGAGAATGCGGTTGCACCAGCATGGTCGCAAGAGGTTTTGAGACAAAATCATGCTGCCGGGAACGTTCCGGCCTTTAGGGAAAGGTCCGAGGAATTGGGGCAGGCAAGCTCCTGCCCTACGCGAGGAAAATCTTCAAATCTTCCTCGGCTTTCTTAAGTTCGATGGACAGATCCAGCTCCAGTTTGTGCGGGAGGTAAACATTCTGGAGGAACATCCACTCGGGGGAGTGTTCGATAATTTCAGACGTGTGCACGAAATCTTCCCGCGAGCCCGGATTGCTGTTGGCCAGGCGGTCGCCGATGCCGACGCACACCGCCAGGAACCCGCCATCGCCGAGCGGATCGGCCGTGTGGCCGATATTCAATGGATCGTGGTGGAACCAGACCGAACGCAGGATGTGGTTGTGGACTTGCATGCGTTCGCACAAGGCCGCGCCGATCTGCGTGTGATCCAGGCCGAGGATCTCCCTCTCCATCGTCGCGTGGTTGCACTGTTTCGCCTGTGCGCCAGCCAGCACTTGCTCAAATTCTCTGGGAAAATAGTGCTCGATGAAAAGTTTCCCCACGTCGTGCATCAACCCGGCCAGATACTCCATGCCGTGAGTCGGCCGGAAAATGCAGGCCACTCGGTCCGTCAAGCGCGCGACCAAAACGTTGTGCAGCCAGAAACGCCTCCAATCCACTTTGGCCTTGAACTCCGACAACGCTCCGACCGTGGCGACCGCCAGCGCGATGCGGCGGACCTGCTGGACGCCGATCAGCATGAGCGCCTGTTCGATGCTCTCGATCTGCCGCGCCGCGAACCCGATCGAGCCGGCGACCTGAAGGCAGCGCGCGGCCAAAGCCGTATCCAACAGGATGACTTTCGTGAAGTCATCCATCGTCGTGCTCTCGTTTTGCACCAAAGAGCAGAGGCGGATGGCGACGTCCGGAAACGACGGAACAATCGACTCGTCATTCAGCAAGGCCGTCAGACGATCCGCCACCCATTGTTTGGACGGATCGTTCACGTGCAGATAATTTGCCGGTTCTTCTTTCATACAACGGACTGGTGGAACAACGCTTCTGGCTTTCGGCCGCGCTCGGTGTGCGATGAGATTACATAAATGTGGAATCGCGGCCACTGGAAAATCGCGCTGGGTTAGAGCCGGCTGAAAGGGACGGGCGCCGGCTCAATGAGTCATCGCGTAGAAGATAATATTGATCGCCATCGGATACGAAATGTTCTCCGCGAAGCGGTGGAAAAAGTAGGTGTCTTCGCCTTCGCGTTCCCAGCCATCACCGTAATCCGTGTTATGGCAGGCCAGGACCATCATGCGGCCCTTGTTGTCGAGCAGGGCTTTGATGTGGACTTCGGTGCACGCCTCGCCTTCCTTGACTTCCCAGGTAACGCCGGTGGATTCAGCCTTTCGGCCAATGACGACGTTCGGCACCTGCAGATTGTTCTTCGGGCCGCGCAGTTCGAAGACGCCTTTGAAGATGGGATGATCCAGAGTCAGTTCCACAAACTCGCGTTCGGGAAACACCCGCTTGATCTGGCGCTCGAAATTCCCCCACTGAGCCGCGCCCCAAAAATCGTCAGCCATGAGGAAGCCGCCGTTGAGCAGATAGTTTTTCAGGATCGAAACCTCGTCGTCTTCGAGCACCATCAGGCCGGGCTCGACCATGTAGATCCAGGGATAATTGTACAGTTCCGGGTCCGTCAGATCGATCACGCGCCCGTTCGGATCGGCCTTGATCGAGGTCATCTGCTGAAGCCGGAACGAGAGGTTGAGGTCGCTATCAGGAAAATCGCTGTACCAAAACCCCCCTTGCCACGGGACCGATCCGCGAGGCAATCGCGTGTAACGGACGCGCGCGAACGTGAACACGTCCTTGTCGAAGGCCGGCGCGTTCGTCCATTCGGGAATCGGGGTGCTGCGGAAGGGAACTTCACGCGCCGTCTTAACCGTCTCGGCGTTCTCAATCCACCCTTCGCCGTACATGGAGTTTCGCCAGCGTTGCGCGAACGACCAATGCGCCCCGAGCAACAAGACGCTCAGAAATCCGGCCCACTGGAGTCTTCGTCTCATAAGGTTTCTGCAAAGCTATGCTGGCGGGTGTTCACCGCTCAAGAAAGCAAATTCTTGGATTCTTGGGGCCCAGTTGGCTTTGCCTTCTTTCAACATGTGTGGCTAAATCCTGGCCACCGGATGAAACGACATTTTTCACTCTGCTTGGGAACCGTTTGGGCGGCGTGGAGCGCGCTGGCCTTGCCCGCCATGGCCCAAAATCCCCACCCACCCAGCGAAGCCCGCTTCCTCGCGAACACCCGGCAACTCACTTATGACGGTCGCCGCAGTGGGGAAGGTTACTTTTCTTCGGACGGCAAGCAGCTCATCTTCCAGAGCGAACGCGAGCCGGGCAATCCCTTTTACCAGATTTACATCCTGGACCTCGAGTCCGGCGAGACGCACCGGGTTTCCCCTGGCCTCGGCAAAACCACGTGCGCTTTTTTTCGCCCCAGGACCGACGAAGTGCTCTTCGCCTCGACGCATCATGATCCGGAAGCGAAGGCGAAACAGCAGGCCGAACTCGACTTTCGCGCCACGGGAAAAGAACGCCGTTACTCCTGGGACTACGACGAGCAGATGGAGATTTACTCGACAAAGCGCGACGGCACTCCACTGCGCAAACTGACGGACTCGTATGGATACGACGCGGAAGCTGCGTATTCCCCGGATGGAGCGAAGATCGTTTTCACTTCCATCCGCCAGGCTTATCCGTCCGACAACCTTTCCGCCGAGGACCGCAAACGGTTGAAACTCGATCCGTCCTATTTTGCGGAAATCTACATCATGAACGCGGACGGCTCGGACACGCGGCGCCTGACCTCCACGCCGGGTTATGATGGCGGACCGTTTTTTTCGCCCGACGGCCAGCGCATTATCTGGCGGCGTTTCAACGGGGAGGGAACCATCGCGGACATTTACACCATGAACCCGGACGGCTCGGGCGTGCGGCGCCTGACGGATTTCGGTTGCATGGCCTGGGCGCCGTATTTCCATCCCTCCGGCCAATACGTCATCTTCACCGCCAACAAGCACGGCTTCTCGAATTTTGAATTGTTCCTTGTCGATGCCGCCGGGGAGCGGGAACCCGTGCGCGTCACTTTCACCGACGGCTTTGATGGCTTGCCGGTTTTCTCACCCGGCGGACGCCGCCTTTGCTGGACCTCAAATCGGACCGGGGACGCGAAGGCGCAATTGTTCTTTGCGGATTGGAATCATCCCGAAGCCGTGGTGGCCCTGGACGCTTCGCCGCGCAGAGCGACGCTAACCACCGCCGACGCCAAATCCAGCCGCTCTTTTCCCGCGGCCATCTCCGCCGAGGATCTCCGCGCCCACGTCGGCTTTCTTGCGTCGGATGCCTTGGAAGGCCGCATGACCGGAACCGAAGGAAGCACCAAGGCCGCCGAATACCTCGCCGGCCAGTTGCGCTCAGTTGGTCTGGCGCCGTTCGGTGACCAGGGATCGTTCTTTCAGGCGTTCGAGTTCAACGCCGGAGTCAAAGTCCTGCCCAATCAGAACCACGTCGCGATTCAGCGGCCGCGCGATGCCGTGACGGACACGATCGTTTTTGAAAGCGACAACGATCTCCGCCCGCTGTCGTTCACGGACAATGGCGAAGTCGAGGGCGAAGTCGTCTTCGCCGGATATGGATTGTCTGCGCCCGGTAAGCCGGGCGAAGGCTACGATTCCTACGCCGGACTGAATGTCTCTAACCGCATCGTCTTGGCGCTCCGCTACGTTCCGGAGAACGTCGATCCAAAACGCCGGCAGGAATTGAATCGTTACGCGGCGCTCCATTACAAAGCAACCATCGCCCGCAACCACGGCGCGAAAGCCATCCTGCTCGTCTCCGGTCCCAACTCGCCCAACTCCGGCGCGCTCGCGCCGCTCTCCTCGGACAGCAGCTTAACCGGGTCGGGAATTATTGCTGCCTCGGTCAGCACCAACGTCGCCGAAGCCATCCTTGCGGCTGCGGGAAGGAATCTTCAGACGCTTCAAACCGGCCTGGACTCGGAGAATCCCCATGCCGAAGGCGGATTCGCCATCCAAGGCGTGAAGGTGAAAATCACGACCGCCGTGGAACGCATCAAGAAAACGGATCGAAATGTGGTCGCCCTTCTGCCTGCGAACGCAGGCGTGAAGCCGGACAGTTACATCCTGCTCGGCGCGCACTACGACCATCTGGGCCGTGGTGGCATGAACACCCTGGCTCGAAAGGAGGAGGAGGAACAAATTCACAACGGCGCGGATGACAACGCGTCCGGCGTCGCTGCGCTGCTCGAATTGGGCGCGGCGCTCGCCGAGGAGAAAAAGCAAAAGCCGGACGCATTCCAGCGAGGACTGATTTTCGCGCTGTGGTCGGGAGAAGAATTAGGCCTGCGCGGTTCGTCCCATTTCGCCGAGCATCCGCCCGTGGCGCTAACGAATGTGCTGGCCTATCTGAATTTCGACATGGTCGGACGCTTGCGCGACAACAAATTGATCCTCCAGGGCGTCGGCTCGTCCTCGATCTGGCGGCGGATGATTGAGAAGCGAAACGTTGCTGCCGGATTCAATCTGACTCTTCAAGACGATCCTTACCTGCCGACGGACGCAACGGCGCTCTATCCGAAGGGAATCCCCGTCTTGAATTTTTTCACAGGCAGCCACGAAGATTATCACCGCCCGACCGACGACGCGGCAACCTTGAATTACGACGGCCTCGAGCGCATCACGACATTTGCCCGAGGCCTTGTCCAGGATCTCCTCAGAGCGCCGGACCGGCCTGACTACGCGAAGGTAGAGCGGGGCGAACGCCCCGGCGGCGGGCGAGACAGCCTCCGCGCTTACCTGGGGACCATCCCGGACTACGCTACGGAAGTGAAGGGCGTGAAGCTGTCAGGCGTGCGCGGCGGCAGCCCGGCGGACAAAGCCGGACTTAAGGGCGGGGACATCATCGTCGAATTTGGCGGGCAAAAGATCGTGAACATCTACGATTACACTTACGTCCTGGAGTCCGTGAAGATCGGCCAGCCCGTGGCCATCGCCGTTCTGCGCAACGGAATGAAAGTCGAGTTAAAAGTGACGCCGGAAGCGCGGAAGTAGGGGCACAACACATTCGTTGGGCACAACACGCCTTACTCGGATGAGTGGTGAACCAAGAGACACCCTGCTGTGGTGGTTAATTCCGGGCGTCCTGGCTGGAATGCCGATGCCATTCATTCATCCGGAGCGGCGTCTGAGTCTTGGTGGCGATTTGACCGCGCACGACGATGATTTGCAAACCCTGCACGCAGCGGGAGTGCGCGCCATCGTCTCGCTTCTGAATATTCCCTCCGATGCAGCGGTTTACGAGCCGGCTGGGTTTGCGTTTCTCTGCTTGCCGGTGCCGGACGGAAACGCACCGACGATGGAGCAGGCAGCGGAGTTCGTGTATTTTGTCACGGAGCAGCGCACGGCACAGAAGCCAGTCGCTGTCCACTGCGAGGCCGGGCTCGGCAGGACCGGTACCCTACTCGCCACGTACTTGATCTCACAGGGTGAGAGTGCGGAGGCAGCGATTCGGCGCGTTCGGACGGTGGAGAAGGTTGCCGTCGAGACGCCACGACAGATACAGTTCCTGGAGCAATATGCGGAGAGAGTGCAGAGACGTCTGGCCTGACAGCCGCCAGCCTCTGCAGAAGCCGGGGTGTTCCGGTTGTCTGGTGGACGAGTTGGGTGAGCAAAAAACCCTTTCCGAAGCTTGAATAACGTTCCGCTTTCCCCATAATCCAAAACAATTGATCCAATTTAGTGTTATGACCAGGCTACATCTCTTTCCCTGCATTTCAGCGTTCCTTCTTTGCGCCACGATTTCCTGGGCAGCGGAAAGCGCGGCTCCGGAAGCGCCCATCTTCAAAGATAAAAACCTCGAAGCCGCCGTTCGCAAATTCGTCTTCGAGAAGCGCGACAACGACAAACCGTTGACCGAGGCGGACCTCGTCAATCTCTCCACCATTCAAGCCAACGCGAAAGGCATCAAGGACCTGACCGGGCTCGAAAAATGCCAGAACCTTGCCTCGCTGGACCTGGCGGAGAATCTGGTTTCCGATGTCACGCCGCTGAAAGGCA
Source organism: Verrucomicrobiota bacterium (assembly GCA_016190065.1). GTDB lineage: Bacteria > Verrucomicrobiota > Verrucomicrobiia > Limisphaerales > SIBE01 > VHCZ01. The sequence continues at coordinate 2,520 of JACPRI010000034.1, read as the reverse complement.
TGTCCAAGCTGCAATATCTGAACCTGGCGGACAATCGCATCAGCGACATCCGTCCGCTCGGCGAGGTCAAGGCGCTCCAATACATCGAACTGTCGCACAACCAGGTCAAAAACATCCGGCCCTTGAGTTCGTTGACCAATCTGGCGTCCTTGTACCTCGGACACAACCAGATCACGGACATGTATCCGCTGGTCCACCTGCGCAAGCTCTCCTCGCTTTACCTCGACAATAACCGCATCGAAGCGGTTGACGACATCGGGAATCTGAAAGGCTTGATGACGCTCTCTTTGAACAACAACGTCGTCTCGGACCTGGCGCCGCTCGAAGGGCTGACCGGGCTGTATTATCTCTTTCTGGAGGGCAACGAAATCCGCGATCTCGGGCCGCTGGTCAAGATTGTGAAGAAAGATTTCGAGGGCGAAAAGCGGTTCGCGCCGTTCCTGAAGCTCTATCTGCAAAGGAACCCGCTCAGCACGGAGGCGAAGAAAACGCAGATTGCCGCTCTGCAAGAGTGCGGCGTCCGGGTGAACTAACATCAGCGTATCTGTTGAGCGAGGTAGGGACATCGCGCCGCGATGTCCCCGCCCGCGTCGGAGCGAGCGGAAAGTGGGCTGCCAAACGCGTCCTGTCGGGTCAAAAGTATTGCGCCGCTGCACGCGGCGCGCCATCCCTGACACGTCAGCGGATGTTGCCCTTGGCAAGGATGAGCAAGCCGCATGCAATTGCGGGACCTTTCGGTTCCGCAGCAGGTGTCTTAGATGTCTTACTTCAAGGTTGAGTTCCGCGTAGCCGCACAAACTGTTTCGGGCGATCGCCACTTTGGGGTGCTATCTATCTAAAGGCCGACAGCGCCTCGATAATCGCCGCGTGAACCTGCTCGACTTCTCCTTCACCGTTGATCCTGATTAACCGACTTGTCTGCTGGTAATAGTCCAAGAGCGGCCCGATGCTCGATCGGAAGTCATTCGTCAGTATCCGAATGACATCAGGGTCATCTTGTTCAAGTTGTCTCAAATGCTGACCCTCACATTTCTTTAACGGGCATGTTTCGAACGGATGCGACGTTAAGTGAAATTCCAACTCACAAACCGAGCACACTCTCCGGGAGAACAATCTTTGCATCACGGTCTCGGTCGCAACCTCCAGAAAAAGGACGACATCGAGTTTGCGGCCCATCTCTCTAAACGTCTCCTCCAGAAAAAACGTCTGCGTGCGCGTGCGCGGAAAACCGTCAAACGCAATCCCTTGCTCTGGTGAAACCGTGCTCAGCCATTCCGTGACCAACCCATCGACAATATCATCCGGCACTAACTGTCCACTCTGTACGTACTTTTCGGCCAAGCGCCCAAGCCCGGTCCGTTGTCTGACCCCCGCCCGAAACAAATCTCCCGGCGAAAATGAGAGCAAATTAAAATCAGCAGTCAGGCGCTTGAGTTGAGTCCCTTTTCCTGCGCCTTTTGTCCCAATGATAGATAAGTTCATCGCGTCGAATCGACAATTAGAAGTAAACAAAGAGGTTTTGATTAAGAGGTGCGGCACTGCTGATCGCTATAACTTTGTTGACCCAGGCGTTGGTCAGCTCCTTGTCTTTGGCCACGACGAGGACGCCGCCGCCGCTGAGAACGTCGCGAGCCATGACCATGCCTGCTTGAAGGTCCTTCAAGGAAATCTCGCGGATGCCTGGAGGCAGTTCGGTCAAAGGCACCGCTTGGGCTATCACTTCCACAGCCTTAGGATCAAACATCCTCTCCTTCTGAGCGTCCATGTCCTTCCTGGCCTCAATGCTCCCCGAGGTTCTGTTGCAGAAATAAATCGCTGCTGAGAGTAAGCGAGCCAGCCAGGGAATCGCCTCCCCTCGGAGGTGACTCGGATACCCTGCTCCATCCCAGTTTTCATGGTGGTGACGGACGATGACGCTTGCTTCCTCGAAGATCGGAGTCTCTCGCAGGATCGCTTCGGATTCCTCAGAATGCCGTTTGATCAGAGCCAATTCTTCATCGTTGCAGCTCCCAACGGCTTTAAGCCATTTACGCACTAAAGGCCGATCCAAGCTAATCAAGCCAATATCATGCAGCCCGCCCGCCCAAACCAAACTCCTCCCTTGCTCGGCCGGCAATTGAAGAACCTCGGCAATGGTCCGGCACAACGCCATGGTGCGCGTCGCGACACTCCCAAGATTCGGATGGAACGTGCGAATGATCCTTAAGTAGGCATCGACTAAAGCCTCGGCCTGTTCAGCCGAATAAATTATCTGGCTTGCGCCAGTGGCTTCCTCGCCGACTGAGTCCACAGCGCTTCCTTCCCCCGCGCTGACAGTGATCTCAGATTCAGACACTTTGCGGGCGACCGAGTTGCGGAGCACGACTAAAAGCTCTTCGCGAAGCCAGGGTTTTGTGAGGTAACGGTGAATCACGCCAGACTGGACCGCGTCGAGCAGTTCTTTGACTCCGAGTTTGCCGCTGAGCATCAGTCGGATCACGTGGGGATAAGACTCTCTGACTTTGGCCAACAAATCCAGGC
>JACPRI010000287.1 GCA_016190065.1 Verrucomicrobiota bacterium | reverse complement strand
GAATCGCGCGGCTGCTCGAATCGGCGAATCGGCTTTCCGCCGAAGTGCAGAACCTTTTCGAGCGCGGGCTCTGGGTGGTGACGCGCGCGGACAAACTTTACCCGGCGAAATTGCGGGACAGCCTGAAACATCAAGCGCCCACGGTGCTGTTCGGTGCGGGCGATATCCGGCTCCTGCAGCGCGGCGGCGTCGCGGTGATCGGTTCCCGCAACATTGACGAAACGGGCGCGGCGTTTGCCCGCGAGGTGGGCGCGAAAGCGGTCGCAGCGAAACGCCCGGTGGTTTCCGGCGGCGCGCGCGGCACGGACCGCATCGCGATGCAGGCCGCGCTTGAATCCGGCGGCCTCGCCTTCGGCGCGTTGGCCGACAGCCTGGAGCGCACCGCTCGGCAGGATGACGTGCGCGAATTTGTGAGCGACGGGAAACTCGTTTTGCTCACGCCTTACGGGCCCACCGCCGGGTTCTCCGTCGGTGCGGCGATGGGGCGCAACAAACTGATTTACGGATTGGCCGAGTTTGCCGTGGTGGTGAGCAGCGAGCATCAAACGGGCGGCACCTGGGCCGGCGCGGTCGAGGCCTTGAAGGCCAACTGGTGTCCGGTGCTCGTGCGCGACGGCGGCGACGTGCCGTCCGGCAACAAGGAATTGCTCAAGCTCGGCGCAACGGCGCTGTCCGCAGTTCAAATGTCCGAAATATCCAACCTGGTCGAGTGGGTTCAGCGGCAGGCCCGGGCCCCAAGGAACGAGCCGGAGTTCGACTTCGTTTTGCGCGAAAAGCCGCGTTGACCCTCGCAGCAGGGGGCGCATCTCCGAATGAGGCCTCTGCTTTCGCCCGCGCGAAGGCGTAGCGCAGAATTGCATTCTGCGAGGCTTCGGCCACATCGGGCGCGCACACCACCCGTGACGCCCCGCCGATTCCAAATCGGCGATACGGCAGAGTGAAAATCTGCGCTACAAAGCCACAGGCACTCGTCCTCATTCGGAGATGCGCGCCCGCAGCAAGGAACGCCCCGTGCCGAAAAATTCGTGGGCAACCCGTCGCCGACCCATTAGTCTTTCGTCATGGACCCATTGCTCAAATTATTGCGCGAAAACGCCTCGATAAAACCTTCGGCTCTGGCCGCCATGCTCAACTTGTCCGAGCAGGAAGTCACGGCGAAGATCAAAGCCTACGAATCGGATCAGATCATCCTCGGGTACCGGACGATTCTGAATGAGGAAAAGCTCAAAGTGGAGGTCGTGCGCGCCGTGATCGAGGTCAAAATCACGCCGGAACGCGGCGGCGGGTTCGATCGTCTGGCGGAGCGCATCGCGAAATACGCCGAGGTCAAATCGTGTTACTTGATGTCCGGCGCTTATGATTTGCTCGTGATCGTTGAAGGCAGCGGCTTGCGCGAGGTGGCCTCGTTCGTGTCTGAGAAACTGGCGACCATCCACGGGGTCCTGTCCACTGCGACCCATTTCATGCTCAAGCCGTATAAAGACCAGGGCGTGTTGATGACGCGCGAACGCGATGAAGGAAGGCTGCCTGTGACCCCCTAGCTTTCAATTCATTTGGCACAGGAGGAAACGGAGAAAACAGAGATCGAGGACACGATGGGATGTGGGCTCAGAGTCCCGCGAACGTGCTTTCGTTTGTATTGTCTATTGTCTGATGGAATGAAACGCACCTTCGCATTCACTGTCACTTTGGGGCTTCTGGCTGGCGTCGTGTGCATCATCTGGGGGCTCTCATTCTTGCTCCGATCAACGCGCAGGGATGCCGCGAAGCAGACGGCTGCAACGAGGGAGGTTACCGACGTTCTGAAGCCGGATAGCCAAGCTGTTCCTTCGATTTCCACGGATCTGTGGGTACCCGGGTCCACGTTTCGCCACCCGTTCGGCGACGATCCTCGCTCACGGCCAAGATCCTTGGAACAGCAAATTGAGCAGGAAATTGAACGTGCCGAGCTGCACAACGCTTACAAAGTGGGGCGCTACCGGGAAAAAGTTGAGCGAGCTATCCGCGCTTCGCCTCCAGCGATCATTCCGTCCTTCCAAGAAGACGTGTTGGAAAAGCCGCGATAACCAAGGTCAGCCGCGGGAGCAAGTTGGCTGACGCGGTTTTGTATTCGCATTCATTGGCGTGCATTCGCGGTTCGCCTGCCGCGATCATTTCAACCTGAATCCAACATTTGAGTAGCCACAAAAGAGCACACAGAACTCAAAGAGAAACGAACCGATCAACCCAGGTTTGTTCGTTCTTTGTGATCTCTGCGAGCTTTTGCGGCTGAAGTGCCGTTTTCCAGGTTCAAAGAATGTTCGCGGCCAACTCGGCTAACTCCGAGCGCTCGCCCTTCTGCAATTCCACGTGCGCCGCGACGGGTTCCGAACGGAATTTGCTCACGATGTAGTTGAAGCCGTTCGAAGAGGAATCCACGTACGGATTATCGATCTGATACGGGTCGCCCGTGAAAACGATTTTCGTTCCCTGGCCCACGCGCGTGACGATCGTTTTGACTTCGAGGGGCGTCAGGTTTTGCGCCTCGTCTATCACCATGAACTGTCCGGCGATGCTGCGGCCCCGGATGTAGCTCAACGCTTCCACGACGATCAGGCCGGAGCGGATCAAGTCGTTGCTCCGCCGGTGCTCGTGGCCCATGTTCAAGTCCCCGAGCATTTCGAGCGTGTCGTGGATGGGTTGCATCCAGGGTGTGAGTTTCTCTTCGAGCGAACCCGGCAGAAAGCCGAGCTCCTTGCCCATTGAGATCGTGGGCCGCGCCACGACCAACCGGCGATATTCGCGGTCCAGCACGGTTTTCTTCAAACCGGCGGCCATCGCCAGGAGCGTTTTGCCGGTGCCCGCCTTGCCCATGAGTGTGACGAGCTTGATGCGATCATCGAGCAGGGCGTCGAATGCAAAGTGTTGTTCACGGTTTCTCGGTTTGATCCCCCAGACGCCCTCGCGCGAGTCGATGATCGGAATGAGGCGGGCGGCAGTGACATCGACGCGGGTCAAGACGGTCCGTTTGGTGTTGGCCTCGTCGGACAGGATGCAGTATTCGTTTGAGGAGTAACTGGCCCCGTTGTTCAACTCCATCTCGCCGTTAGCGCGGAACTGGGCCATTCGTTCGGCGTTGATCGGCTTCTCAAACATTCCCGTGTAGAGATCTTTCAAAAGGATGCGGTCGGACTCGTAATCCTCCGCTTCCAGGCCCAAGGCATCCGCCTTGATGCGCAGGTTAATGTCTTTCGTGACGAGAATGGTGGGAATTTTCGGCTCAGCCTTTTGAAGGTTCAGCGCGAATTCCAGAATCCGGCTGTCGGCGGAACCATTGCTCATCCCGTTTGCGCCTTTGCGTTTGGTTGTGTGGACGAGAATGCGGAGATGTCCGCCGTTCGCGAGGCCCACACCCTCGCTCAAGCGGCCCTGGCCGCGCAAGCCATCGAGCGTGCGCGACACCGTGCGGGCATTCTGGCCTAGTTCGGTGGATTCGCGCTTGAAGCGGTCGATCTCCTCGAGCACTTCGATGGGGATCAATACATTGTTTTCCTGGAAGCTGAGCAGCGAGTTGGGATCGTGGAGGAGGACATTGGTATCAAGAATGTAGTTTTTCACGGTCAAACGATGCGAACTTTACGGCAGCCATTCGCTGGTACCAAAGCTTGAGTTGCGTGTGCGGGCGTGGCAACTCGTAGTGGCCCGAATAGAGAAAGTTTCCCAGGACGCCAAACAAATCGAAATCGACAAAACGCGGACGTGATTCCAGGAGAAATGGCTTGTCGATCAGCATTTCCTCAAAGGGAAGCAGTCGGCTGGCCAACTCCTGAAGAAGTTCTTTCTGATGCGCGCGCCATTGCTCCAGGCAGCCGCGGCCAAACTTCCGCTCTTTGTGGCGAATGAAGCGCAGCCGGTCGGAAGCGGGCACCATTTCCCGGTAATAAATGTCGTTCAGCTTGAACCCAGGCCCTTCGATCTCACTTTCAATACACCGCCAGAGGATCGATTGGACCCCTTCCCAATGGCGCGGGAACAAACCCAGCTTGAATCGGTCATCTAAATACTTCGCGATGACCTGCGAATCGTCGCTCATCTCAAACATCACGGTTTTGCCCTCCTTGAGCACCGGAACCTGGTAATACCGCTGGCGCGTCAGCCGCCAGACCAGCGACCGATCCCCATTCGGGATATTCACGACTTTGAAGCGGACGCCTGCGAACTCCAAAATCCGTCTCTGGACGATGCAGAAGGGGCTCCAGGGGAACTGAACCAGCTTAATCATCGCTTTCGCGGAAACTTCCGATTCCAAAACATCGGTCTCAAGCTAGGCCGCGATCTCGCGACTGACAAGAGGAAATCACCGCGCAGCACGGGATTATTCACTGGTCGAGGATCGCGGAAAAACTATACTGGGATTCATGCATCACGTTGGCATCGGTTACGATGTCCACCGCTTCGTTGAAGGCCGCAAACTTGTCCTGGGCGGTGTGGAGATTCCTCACCCGCGCGGACTCGACGGCCATTCGGATGCGGACGTCGTGATGCACGCGATATGCGACGCAGTGCTGGGAGCGCTGGGCGAACCGGACATCGGCCACTTTTTTCCCAACACCGATCCTCGCTGGCAAGGCGCGGCCAGCCGGATTTTTCTGCAGGAAATCGCCCGGCAAGTCAGTCTGCGCGATGGCCGCGTCGTCAACGTGGACGCCACGATCATCGCTCAGCAACCCAAAGTCTCGCCGTTTGTTCCCGCCATGAAGGAGAACATTGCCCTGGCTTTGGGAATCAATCTGAATCGAGTCGGGATCAAGGCGACCACCAACGAACATCTGGGCTTTCTCGGACGCGGCGAGGGAATCGCGGCCCTGGCCGTCGCCAGCGTGGACCTAACCCGGTAGGCTATGGGGAAAGCGGAAATTGGTTGGAAAGGACGGACGGAAGACGGCATAAAGAGGGAAGTGTATGCCCGGCACGTGGGGGATCGATGGGAGTTTTTTGTGAGAGAGAAACGTTTCGACCCATGGGAGCCAATGAAAGAACCCCCGCTCCAGGATTGGCTCGAGCTGCTCGACGCCGTTCGGCGCCGCGTCGCGCGCCGACTCCTGCGGCCGGAAGAGGTCGGTCGAGTCAAGAAAGCCATCTTGGAAAGATTCCCTGGGACCGATTTATGAAATCAAGCGGCTTCTCAAGTGCGACTTGGCACTATGGACCCACGCCTTCCCCTCCCAGGAGGGGAACGCTGTTCGACGCGTCGGTTGCAAGTTCCCCTCCTGGGAGGGGCGAAGGGGTGGGTTCGTTCATAAAACGATGAAAACGGCCCCGTTGATCCTCATTTCCCCCAGCACGCAACGGCGCGGCCCCGAGTTTTTCGATTATTCGCTGAGCCTCTCCGATGCGTATCCCCGGGCGATTGCCGCCGCCGGCGGACTGCCCTGGGTCATGTCCTGCACGCTTCCGCCCTCGGCAATTGCGGAGACCGTGCGGCGTTGCGACGGAGTCCTGCTCACGGGCGGCGATGACGTGCAGCCGAAACTCTATGCTTCGCGACTTTCCCCGCGAATCAAGAAGACGGTCAGCGCGGCCGATCCGGCGAGGGATCTGTCGGAAATGCTCCTGATCCAGGAATTGTTCCGCCAACGCAAGCCGCTGCTGGCGATTTGCCGGGGACATCAACTGTTGAACGTGGCGTTCGGCGGTTCGCTCATTGTGGACATTCCCACTCAGCGACCCAAAGCCCTCAATCACACGCGAACGGATTTGAAGGACCGGATCGTTCATGACGTCAAGCTGGAGCCCGATTCGGTGCTGGCGCAGGTTTTCGGCCGGTTGACCCTCGGCGTGAACAGCACCCATCATCAAGCCGTGGCGCGCGTGGCAGAGCCGTTTCGTGCGACTGCGGTCAGCCCGGACGGGATCATCGAAGCGCTCGAATTGGACGGGGCCGACCGCCGGCTGCTGCCGTATCTTCTGGCTGTTCAATTTCATCCGGAACGTTTAATAGATCGCCACCCGGAATTCCTGGGATTGTTCCGCGGTTTTACCGAGGCGTGCGCCTCGCAGTCTAAAAGGTCGGTATGAGTGCGAAAGTAATGGTGGTGGATGACGAAGTGGGCATTCGCTCGCTCCTGACCATCGTCTTGAAGCGCGAAAGGTATGAAGCCATTCCGCTGGCCGACGCGGCGGCGCTGAGGCAAGCGTTTGACCGCGTGCAGCCGGACGTGATTCTGCTCGACCTGAAATTGCCCGATGCGGACGGCCTGGACTTGCTGCCGCAGATCAAGCGGCAATGGCCGCAGACCGAGGTGATCATTCTGACCGGCCACGCCACGCTCGACGCGGCGGTCAGCGCCACCAAGCTCGGCGCCTACGACTTTCAGAAAAAACCCTTCGAACATAAATCCCTATTGCTCTCGGTGGAGCGCGCCCTGGAACACAAACAACTGACGGAAGAAGCCAGTTCGTTGCGCCAGGCGCTTTCGTCCATGAGCGGCGGCGCGGCCCCCGTGTTCCAAAGTGCCGCGATGAAAGCGGTCGTCCGGACGGTCGAACGGGTGGCGCCGAGCGACGTGTCGGTGCTCATCACCGGCGAAAGCGGCACGGGCAAGGAGGTAATCGCCGACCTGATTCACGCTTTGAGTCCGCGATCGAAAGGCGCGTTCATCAAGATCAATTGCGCCGCCTTGCCGCGCGAACTCATCGAAAGCGAGCTCTTCGGGTCGGTCAAAGGCGCTTACACCGGCGCGCAGGCGGACCGGGAAGGCCTCTTCCGCCAGGCGGAAGGCGGCACGCTGCTGCTGGATGAATTGTCCGAGATGCCGATCGATACCCAGAGCAAACTGCTGCGCATCTTGCAGGAAAAGGAATGCCGGCCCGTGGGCGGACGCGCGAGCTATAAAGTGGATTGCCGGATTCTGGCCTCGACCAATCGAGTCCCGGAGGTCGCGATCAAAGACGGCAAGATGCGCGAGGACCTTTATTACCGCATCAGCACGATTTCGATCGCGTTGCCCGCTTTGCGCGAACGCCGCGAAGACATTGTGGCGCTGGCCAGCAGTTTCCTGCGCCGTTTCGCCTCTCAAGCCGGGCGCAGCATCATGGGATTTTCGCCCGCCGCGGCCGAACTGCTGCGCAAATGCGACTGGCCCGGCAACGTCCGCCAATTGCAGAACGAAGTGCAACGGGCCGTGCTCATGTGCGAAGGGCAGACGGTGGACGTCCACGACCTGTCGCTCGGTGCGCCGCCGGTGCCGGGTGAGGAACCCGCGGACTACACGCTGCTCAAAGGGATGGAACGCAACGCCATCGTTCAGCTCCTCAAAGAAACCGGCGGGAACAAGCTCGAAACCGCGAAGCGCCTCGGCATCGGCCGCCAGACCCTCTACAATAAAATCAAGTCTTACGGGATTGATGCGTGATGCGTGATGCGGGCGGCGGCGCGTTCAGCGTGGGTAAGGACGCGTTCCACCGCGTCCCTGACTAACTTAACTTATCCCGATTCGTGGATTCGTGGTTGATGACCCACGCAGCCTTGCTTTTTCCATCGCGGACCTCGTTTGTTGTGAAACTAACAACGTGGAAGGCAGGGATAGCTTTCTTCGAGGCCGCCTTTGAAGATGGGGATTAGGCAATCCAATCAATGGTTAGCCGGCATACGAAGGGATCACTTATGTGGAGACTGCCCTCAACCCTGACGGTCGTGGTTGCTCTTCTCATTGAGCCGATCTTGTGCATCAACGTGATGGCCCAGGAGCAATCGCGCGAACGAGCCCCCCTCCTCGCTGGGCCAAAGACCACGCTGCCGCGTGCGTCCGGAGAATACCTTGGCCAGAAATGGTCCATAGACGAGAACCACATGATGTGGTGGGACGGCAAGCCGTATGTTCCGTTCGGAGGCTTCGGCACTGATCCGGGCAGGAAGGGGGGCTTGACCACGCACAATCGCTGGATCGATTTCGATCCGTTCATCAAGGATCCGAAACTCACCCGCGAGCAACATAAGCAGCAAATCGCCCGGCAGTTGAAGCAAATCGAGGAGGCGGGCGGTACGTGCATCGTGCAGTTCTCAATGGCTGAGCCGCATGTTCCGAAGGGACCCACTGCCGGCGTGCGTTGGGACGAGCCTCGCGGCGGCATCGACGCATCGCGGTTGGCCGATCCCGACGTGAAGCGGGAAATCTTCAAGGTATGGGCCGACTATGCGCCTGCCGTACAAAACAGGTGCGTTCGCACAGTGGTCCTGTGGAACGAAATCAACGTTTGGCGCTGGCCCGATCACATCCCGGTTGAGAAATACGCAGCGATTCTCGGAGAGTACGTGCGCGAAGTAAAACGCCTTGTGGGTGACTTGCCCGTTTGCCTTAAGTGCGCGGGAACCTGGAATGCAGACGCCGTCATCGCAGGCGCGGCGGTGGCTGACGGTTTGGGATTCGACGTGTTTTTTGATGACGCCCACGACGCGCGTGCCAGCCGGGAGGTCGAGCGAGCCCTGCAAATGCTCGAAAGCCGGCAAAAGAAGACGACGTGGTTCTTCATTGCCGAAGGGGGCCGCGGTATTCCTGAGGGAAGGCCGGTTGCCGAGTACTGGGACCGCTGGCCGCCGTTTCGCTCGAAGGAAGAAGCCGCTGGTATCCTGCGGGCGTACGTTCGCGCCGGCGCGAAGGGGTTCATTTACAACGGCCCGTGTTCCCAAAGTCGCTACCACGACAGTTATCGTTGGCTGGCCGAATTAAGGCCCCATATTCTTTCCCTGATGCAGTCGCCCAAAGGAAAGGCCGAACCATGAGGTCGTGCGCCGGCTAACCAGACGGTCGAGCGAATGCCGGGGAGCGCGAGTCTGTCGCGGTTGCAGACGAACGCCACTGGCGCGCTCCCCGGCATCGCTCACCTTTTTCGTTCGACAAATTCCGGAGCCTCTCGTGCGGTCGGAATTTGAACAGAAGGAAACGAAGAGAACGAAGAGGGGGGACTGTTCTTTGTTTTCTTCGTTGCCTTCTGTGGCATTTCCGGATCCGGGTCAAAATCATTTCACAGAAGATAACAAAGAGAACGAAGGCGCTGAAAGTTACATGAGACACCGGCGGAACCGGCCTATTCTCCGTGTTTTTCCCGCAAGTCCCTCTTCGTTTCCTTTGTTGCCTTCTGTGAATTCCATTTCGGTCTTCAGGCTGAGCCCGCGCAGCCGGCGCTTTGAATTCGGGGAGAATGAGAGCCGCTTGCGAAAGGCCAAGACGTTTGGACAACCGCAGCCAAAGCGGTGACTTCGCTTCGCTCGTCACCGCAGTCCAAGACGCTGGCGCGTTGTTCATAGGCGCCCCGAAGGCATTCGAATCATCACCGCGTTTTCACGTCGGGAGTGCTTTCTTGGAGGCGTGGCTGGGCATCCCACACCTTCACCGTCTGATCCCTGCTGGCCGACGCCAGCCGTTTGCCGTCCGGGCTAAACGCCACGCTCCTGATCCAGGAGCAAATGTTCACACTTCGACCTTGACATGGATTAGCAACGCGGAGAGGGATTTGGCGGACGGAGCCACGATGCGGTACGATTGGGCCATGACTCAAACACTCGTCAAAGCGGTAACCAAGCCGCGCACGCTTCCTTCTCGAAGGCAGGAGCGCCTTTCCCGCTGGGAGCACGCCGCCGGGGCCTGGAAAGGTCGCGCGCCCGCGATGATCAAGGAACTGAAGGCAATGCGCGCATCTTGGGCGCGGCCTGGCAAATAACCTATCTTGTTCACTCTCGATACCAACGCAGTCATCTACTACCTCGCGGGAGATGCAGTCACGGTTCCCGTCGTTCGCAAGGCATTGGAGGAGGAAGTTCCCCTTTATCTCTCCGCCATTACCGAGGCGGAACTGTTCAGTTTCAGCAAACTCACCCCAGAGGACGAACGCCTGCTTGATGAGATCATTCATACCGTTTCCGTAATCCCGGTCGATTCGCAGATTGCGCGCATCGCCGCGTCTATTCGCCGAGCGTCCCGGTTGGCCCTTCCCGATAGCCTCATCGCGGCGACGGCTCTCTTTACCGGCAGCACGCTTCTGACGAGGAATACTCGCGATTTTCGCAAGGTCAGCGGCTTGCTTATCGTGGAGGTGTAGGCGTTCCATCGCTTCAGCCGAACTTTGGATTCAACTGCGCTTGCTCGATTCATTCCCTCGGAGCAGGATCGAAGTCATTTGAAGCATCACTGCGGATTCGCGTCAGGAGCGCTTGTTTCCGAGCGGGGCCGGGCGTCCCAAATACTCACCGTGCCGTCGTAGTTTGCTGAGGCCAGTCGTGAACCGTCCGGGCTGAAGGACACGTCGTGAGCTCGACCGGTCTTTAAGGTGAGCATCTCATCACCACTCGCGGGATCCCAGACCTTGAGGACTCCATCCACACTGAGAGAGGCCAAACGTCTCGCGTCGGGACTGAACACCGCACTAAACACCGGGGTAGAATGCCCTTTAAACGTGAGTATCTCTTGACCCGTAGTGGCGTCCCACAACCTCACGGTAAAATCCCAGCCGGTAGATGCCAGCCACCTTCCGTCCGCACTAAAGGCCACGCTGCAGACCGCGCCGGCGCCATGCCCCTTCAATGCCAGCAACTCCTGACCGCTTGCGACGTCCCACACTCTGACGGTCGAATCTTCGCCTGCAGATGCCAGACGTTTCCCGTCAGGGCTAAACGCTACGCTGATGACCGATTTGGCATTGCCTTTCAGTGTGAGTGCCTCTTGGCCGCTGCTCGTGTCCCATACTTTCACCAGGTCCGAGCTTCCCGCCGCCAGACGTTTGCCGTCGGGACTGAAGGCCACGCCAATGAACCCGCCCTCATCTCCTTTCAACGTGAGAACCTCCTGGCCGCTCGTGACATCCCACACTTTTATCCTATGATCAAAACTGGCCGAGGCCAGACGCGTTCCGTCCGGGCTAAATGCCACGCTCCGAATTCGGTTCGTGTGCCCTTTCAGCGTGAGTAACTCCTGACTGCTCGTGACATCCCAAACTTTGACGGTATGATCAAAACTAGCCGACGCCAACCGCTTCCGATCCGGGCTAAACGCCACGCTCCAGACCTGGTTGGTGTGCCCTTTCAGCGTGAAGATCGCCCCATCGCTCGTGGCATCCCACACTTTCACTGTTCGGTCCCCGCTTGCGGACGCCAACCGCTTTCCGTCCGGGCTAAACGTGACGCACCAGACCGGCAGGGAATGCCCTTTCAACGTGAGCAAATCCGCTCCGTTTGTGGCATCCCACAGCTTCACCTTCAAATCGATGCTGGCCGTGGCCAACTGTTTCCCGTCCGGGCTGAATACGATGCTCGTGAATGGAAGGGGACTCCCCTTGAAGGTGAGCAACTCTTCACCATTCGTCGAGTCCCAGACCTTCACAATCCCGTTATTGCTCACCGACGCCAGCCGTTTGCCGTCTGGGCTAAACGCCACGGCCCTGACACGATTGTCGTGTCCCTTCAAGGTCAGCAATTCCTGGCCGGTTGATGCGTCTGACACTTTTACCGTGCATTTCAGGTTGTAATCCCAACTTGACGATGCAAGTCGCTTTCCGTCCGGACTGAACGCTATGCTCGTAACTCCGGTGGGATGCCCTTGCAACGTGAGTATTTCTTGGCCCGCCGTGGTGTCCCACAATTTGATGGTTTTGTCGGCGCTGGCTGATGCCAACCGTTTGCCATCCGGGCTAAACGCCACGCGGGTGACCGCGTTCTTATGCCCTTTCAGCGTGCGTAATTCTTGACCGTTCGTCGCGTCCCACAGCTTGATTGTCTGATCGTCACTGGCCGTGGCCAGTCGCTTTCCGTCGGGGCTAAACGCAACGCTCGTCACCGAGCGGGTATGCCCTCCCAACGCGAGTCTTTCTCGCCCGGTCGTGGCATCCCAGACCTTAACTTCGCCCGGCGTGTCCGGACTCCGGTAATCACCGCTGGCGGACGCCAACCATTTGCCGTCCGGGCTGAACGCCACACTCCAGACCTCGTTCGTGTGCCCTTTCAACGTCAGCAGTTCGGTGTGGCAGAGGCGATCCAGGTAAAACCACTCGAAATGCCGCAGATCGGGTTTGCCCGATGCCGGCCTGTGCTGATTGAGAAGCTCTAGTGCCCTGCCCACGCTGGTGTCGTCCCAAGCCCGCTTCACCAAATTCATGTGCGCCGCGTAGAGGAGGCGCCGGCTGCGATCTCGTTCCGCTTCCGCTTTGTTGCGTTCGCTCTCCGCTTTGCCGCGTTCGGTCTCGGCGATGCGGCGGAGTTCGGTTTCGCGTTCCTTCGCGCTCATCTCGTTCAGCCTGGCTTCTTCGGCGGCGGTGAAGAGAGACTTGTTCTTTATGGCCTGGGCCGTGGAGACGCAGGCGCTGACGGCCAGTAACAACACGAAACAGGCCGCCGCGGCCAACGCCGCCTTGTGCCGGCGATACAGCTTGCTCAATTGGTAAAGGACCGTCGGCTGCGCGGCCAGGACCGGCTCGTCGCTGAGGTGACGCTCAATGTCAGCGGCCAGATTGTTCGGTGTGTCGTAGCGGTGCGTGCGGTCTTTCTCCAGCGCCTTCATGACGATCCAGTCCAGGTCCCCTTTGATCTGCCGCTGCAAGGCCAGCCGTTCGGTGCTCCGGTTCTTCGCGACGATCGTTTGCTGTTCACCCTGGAGCGTGCTCACGCGCAACGACGGACGCTCCGGTTCCTGTTCCGTAATGATCCGTTGCATCTCGCCGTAACCTTTGCTCAAGAGTTCCTTTTCCCGTTCCTTCGCGCTCATCTCGTTTAGCCTCGCCTCTTCAGCCGCGGTGAAGAGGGATTTGTTCTGGATGGCCTGGGCGGTGGAGACGCAGGCGCTCACGGTCAACAACAATACGAAGCAAGCCGCCGCAGCCAGCGCCACTTTGTGCCGTCGATACAGCTTGCCCAACTGGTATAGGACGGTCGGTTGCGCGGCCAGGACAGGCTCGTCGCTG
>JACPRI010000019.1 GCA_016190065.1 Verrucomicrobiota bacterium | reverse complement strand
GTATCACTCCTGCCTCATGGAACCGTGGGACGGCCCGGCCTCCATCGCCTTCACGGACGGTGTGCGCATCGGCGCCGTGCTGGATCGCAACGGCCTTCGTCCCTCGCGTTATTACGTGACGAAGGACGACCTGGTGATTATGGCCTCGGAAGCCGGCGTGCTGCCCGTCGAGCCGGCGCGCGTGCTGCAAAAGGGCCGCTTGCAGCCGGGGCGAATGTTTCTGATCGATACCGAGCTCGGCCGCATCGTGGCCGACGACGAACTCAAGAGCAAATTCGCGACGGAACACCCGTATCAATTGTGGCTCGATGAAAACCACGTCCTGCTGGAAAACTTGCCCGAGCCCCTGCACGTCCACGAGCCGGACCATGAAACCGTGCTGCAACGGCAGCAGGCTTTCGGTTACACGTTTGAGGACTTGCGCTTCATCATTGGACCGATGGCCGTGGAAGGGGTGCAACCTCTCGGTTCGATGGGCACGGACACGCCGCTCGCCGTGCTCTCGAACAAACCGCAGTTGCTTTACAATTACTTCAAGCAACTGTTCGCTCAGGTCACCAACCCACCGATCGATCCCATCCGCGAGGAAATCATCACTTCAACCGAGACGATGATCGGCTCCGAAGGGAACTTGCTGAAGCCCATGCCGCAAAGTTGCCGGATGATCAAGCTGGAGCATCCGATCCTCACCAACGACCATTTGGAAAAACTCCGGCACGTGAATCAGGCCGGATTCAAGGCGATCACGCTGCCGATCCTTTTTCATGCGGCTCACGGCTCGAAAGGTCTCGAACAGGCCATGAACGACCTCTGCGCCGCCGCGGACCGGGCGATCCGCGACGGAGTGAACGTTCTCGTACTTTCGGATCATGGCCTGGACCGGAATCGGGCCCCAATCCCGGCATTGCTGGCGGTGTCAGGCCTTCACCATCATCTCATCCGGCAAGGCACGCGCACGCGTGTCGGCCTGGTGTTGGAATCGGGCGAGCCGCGCGAGGTCCATCATTTCTCGCTGCTCATTGGCTACGGGTGCAGTGCCATCAATCCGTATCTCGTCTTTGAAACGCTCGACGACATGATCCGAGACCAGCGGCTGCCCGGCCTCGATCACAAAAAGGCCGTGGAGAAATACATCAAAGCCGCGGTCAAGGGCGTGGTGAAGACGATGGCTAAAATGGGCATCTCCACCATTCAAAGCTATCGGGGCGCCCAGATTTTTGAAGCCATCGGACTGAATCAAGACGTCGTGGACAAATACTTCACCTGGACGCCTTCGCGCGTCGGCGGTGTGGGGTTGCCGGCGTTGGCGGATGAAGCCTTGAGCCGGTTCCGTCATGCCTTCCCGGAACGGCCCGTGAACGGGCACGTTCTCGAAGTCGGCGGCCAGTATCAATGGCGCGCAGAAGGCGAGTTTCATCTTTTTAATCCCCAAACCGTTCACAAACTTCAGCTCGCCTGCCGCACGGAGAATTACAAGGTTTTCAAAGAGTACTCCGCGCTGGTGGATAACCAGTCGAGGAACTTGTGCACGCTGCGGAGCATGCTCGAATTCAAGTGGGCCGAAAATCCTATCCCCATTGAGGAAGTCGAGCCGGTCGAAGCGATCGTCAAGCGGTTCAAAACCGGCGCGATGAGCTACGGCTCCATCAGCAAAGAGGCGCACGAGACGCTGGCCATCGCGATGAATCGTCTCGGCGGTAAGAGCAACACGGGCGAAGGCGGCGAAGATCCGGAACGCTACATTTGGAAGAGCGAGCGCGGCGACTCGAAGAACAGTGCCATCAAACAGGTCGCTTCGGGCCGCTTCGGCGTGACCAGCCATTACTTGGTCAACGCGCAGGAGCTTCAAATCAAGATGGCGCAAGGGGCCAAGCCCGGCGAAGGCGGGGAGTTGCCAGGGCGAAAAGTTTATCCGCCGATCGCCAAAGTGCGGCACACGACGCCGGGCGTCGGCTTGATTTCGCCGCCGCCGCATCACGACATTTATTCCATCGAAGACTTGGCCGAGTTGATCCACGATCTGAAAAATTCCAACCGCAACGCGCGGATCAGCGTCAAGCTCGTCGCCGAAGTCGGCGTCGGGACCATCGCGGCGGGAGTCGCGAAAGCGCACGCCGACGTGGTGCTCATCAGCGGCCACGATGGCGGAACCGGGGCCTCGCCGCTTTCCTCGATCAAACACGCAGGGATTCCATGGGAACTGGGCCTCGCGGAGACTCATCAGACGCTCGTGCTCAACGATCTGCGGAGCCGCATTTACGTCGAGACAGACGGCCAGCTTAAAACAGGACGCGACGTGGCCATCGCCGCCATGCTGGGCGCGGAGGAATTCGGATTCGCCACGGCGCCTTTGGTTGCAATGGGCTGCATCATGATGCGTGTTTGCCACTTGAACACTTGTCCCGTCGGCGTGGCGACTCAGGATCCGCAATTGCGGAAGAATTTCACCGGCGCCGCCGATCACGTGGTGAATTTCATGCGCTTCATTGCCGCAGAGCTGCGCGAGATCATGGCCCAGCTCGGCTTCCGAACGGTCAACGAAATGATCGGGCGCACCGATCGGATCGAGCCCTCGAAAGCGATAGCTCATTGGAAGGCGAAAGGTCTCGACTTCTCAAACATTCTCTACCAGCCCGCCGTCGGGCCGGAGATCGGACGGTATCGGCAGATTGATCAGGACCACGGCCTGGATAAATCGCTCGACGTGACCCAATTGCTCGATCTTTGCCGGCCGGCGATCGAGCGCGGAGAACAGGTCCGCGGCGAATTGCCGATCAAGAATGTGAATCGAGTTGTCGGCACCATCGTCGGCAGCGAGCTCACGCGGAAATGGGGACCTCAGGGTCTGCCGGAAGACACGATCCAGGTCAAATTCAGTGGCTCGGCCGGTCAGAGCTTTGGCGCTTTTATGCCGCGAGGCATGACTTTGATTCTCGAAGGCGATGCCAATGACTACTTCGGCAAGGGCCTTTCGGGAGGAAAGATCATCATCTTCCCACCGGCGGGTTCGACGTTTGTGCCGGAGGAGAATATTATTATCGGAAACGTCGCGTTCTACGGCGCCACGAGCGGCGAAGCATACATTCGCGGCATGGCGGGCGAACGCTTTTGCGTCCGCAATAGCGGCGTCAACGCCGTGGTGGAAGCCGTGGGGGACCATGGTTGTGAATACATGACGGGCGGACGAGTGGTTGTGCTGGGCGCGACGGGACGCAACTTCGCCGCCGGCATGAGCGGCGGAATCGCTTACGTGCTGGATGAGAAAGGCGACTTTGAACAGAACTGCAACCCGCAGATGATCGGCCTGGAAAAGCTCGACGACCCGGCGGAGATCGAGGAAGTGCGACAAATGATCCAACGGCACGCGGAGTACACGAAGAGCCAGCGCGCCTTCAAGATTATGGCCTTGTGGGAACAGTTCGTTCCCAAATTCGTCAAAGTGATGCCGAGAGATTACAAGCGGATGCTGCAGGCGATCAAACGCGTCACGAGCACCGGACTCAGCGGCGAGGACGCGTTGATGGCGGCCTTCGAAGAGAACGCGAAAGATTTGGCGCGCGTCGGCGGAGGATGAGGTGGGAAGAGAAACTTAGCACATGGGAAAACCGACCGGCTTTATAGAGTACCTCCGCGAGCTGCCGCTGGACCGTCCGGCGATCAAACGCATCAAGGATTGGAACGAGTTCCACCACCACATGGAGCCCGGCAAGCTGCAGCAGCAGGCCGCGCGCTGCATGGATTGCGGCATTCCTTTCTGCCACACGGGCACGCTCCTCAGCGGGATGGCTTCCGGATGTCCGATCAACAACCTCATCCCGGAATGGAACGATCTCGTTTATCGGGGGCTGTGGAAGGAGGCGCTGGACCGGCTCCACAAAACAAACAATTTTCCTGATTTCACTGGGCGAGTCTGTCCGGCGCCGTGTGAAGGTTCCTGCGTCCTCGGAATCAACGCCCCGCCCGTAACGATCAAGAACATCGAGTGCACGATCATCGACAAGGGCTGGGAAGAAGGTTGGGTCGTGGCGGAACCGCCGGCGGTTCGGACCGGGAAGAAGGTCGCGGTCATCGGCTCGGGTCCGGCGGGGCTTTGCGCCGCGGCCCAGCTCAACCGCGCCGGCCATTGGGTCACCGTGTTTGAACGCGCCGACCGACCGGGCGGCTTGCTCATGTACGGCATTCCCAATCCCAAGCTGGACAAAAGACTTGTCGTTCAGCGCCGCCTTGACCAGATGGCGAAAGAGGGCATCACCTTCTTGACGAACACGGAGGTCGGCCGGAATTTTCCCGCCGAGAAACTGCTGAAGGAGTTCGATGCGGTCGTGCTCTGCACGGGCGCGACCAAACCGCGCGATCTGCCGATCGAAGGCCGCAACCTCAAAGGCGTTCACTTCGCCATGGAATTCCTCCATGCGAACACGAAAACCCTTCTGGACGGCACCAGGAACGGTGATTACATCTCGGCGACGGACAAAGACGTCATGGTCATCGGAGGCGGTGACACGGGCACGGACTGCGTCGGCACGGCCATGCGGCACGGCTGTAGAAGTCTGATTCAAGTGGAGATTCTGCCCCGGCCGCCCATGGAACGCGCGGGGGACAACCCCTGGCCCGAATGGCCGAAAGTGTACCGGATGGATTACGGCCAGGAAGAAGCGGCCGCCGTGTTCGGCGGCGATCCTCGCGTCTTCCTCACCACGGCGAAGAAGTTCATTGGCGATGTGGACGACCGCGTGAATGAAGTGCTCACCGTGGAAATCAAGTGGGAGAAAAACGACAAAGGACAGTTCGTGCCAAAAGAAGTTGCCGGCACAGACAAAACTCGACCGGCGCAATTGGTGCTGCTGGCGATGGGATTCCTCGGTCCGGAGCAACCGCTTTTGGATCAACTCGGCATCGAACGCGATCCGCGCACGAACATCAAGGCGGACTACGGGAAATACGCCACGAGCATTCCGGGAGTATTCGCCGCCGGGGACTGTCGGCGCGGGCAAAGCCTTGTGGTGTGGGCTTTCAACGAAGGCCGAGGCGCTGCACGAGAGTGCGATCGGTATCTGATGGGCTACTCGAACCTGCCGTAGCCATGACTATTCAGTTGAATGGGAGCGCAGGCGCCCCGCGTGCCGTGGTCGGCGCCCTCGCCGACTCCATCGACTGTTTCTGATTCTGATAGAGCCACCATTTACTGACGGAGTTTCAAGACGGTTCTGAGCGGCGAGGCGCCGGTCAGCACCCGCGAGGGCGCGTGTGCTCCCCATGCGAACTGCATAGCTTGGCTTAGCAGTAATAATTCCCGGCAATATAGTTCTCCATCTGCTTGATCGCGACGCTCTGCGCCGAGATCACCCAGTTCACAAGATCGCCGATCGAGACGACGCCGACGACCTTTTCTCCATCCAACACGGGGAGATGGCGAATTCGATTCTCGGTCATCAGTCGCATGCACTCCTCCACCGTATGGTTCGGAGTCACCGTGAGGACGGGCGTGGAGATGATTTCCTTAACACGCGTCTCCTTGGAAGATTTCCCCTTGATGGCCACCTTGCGCGTGTAATCACGCTCGGACATGATTCCGACGAGCTTTTCCCCCGCTTTAACCAGCACGGCGCCGATGTTTTTGTCCGCCATCAGTTGGATCGTCTCGAAGACCGTCGTGTCGGGCGAAACAGACCAGAGCGGGCTGTTTTTCTGTTTGAGGATCGAGTCAATCGTAGCGGTTGCGATCATAGGACATTACCTCGCGCTCCGTTTGGCACCCGGTTCGTTCTCGCGGAGCGATGGAAGCTCAGTTTCTTGCTTAAATCAGGCGAGTCTGGCTCTCGCGCAAATCTGACTGGGCGATTCATGGTAATCGCTTGATTGCCTGTGGTAACGAGTAGGGATTGTATCACGCCCCATTCAGAAAGATAGAGGTTTTTCGGGAATTGGCGAGATTGGCGCGCGAGGTCGATTACGCCCAGGTCTTAGTCTTTGGGTGAGGCCAATCCGTCACTCGGATCGCCCTTTTGGTTTTCGGATGGATTTTGGAGGTCGAGGATTGGCAGCCTGCACGGCACGACTGGCCCACGCGGCCAGCTCCTCACGGTTCTCCAACACCTCGGGAGGCACTTCATAATACTGCATCGTCATCGTGCGGCGGGCCTTTTCGTAAATGAACGGCGCCATCCCCCGCTCCAGGTAAGCCTCGCGCGAGTGCTCATCTGTTTTGAAATAGATTCGGCCATCCATGAGGATTCCAAAAAAGCGGTCATCCTGATAGAAACCGTGCCCGCCGAACATGGCTTTCGCATGCACCTCCGGGAGGCTCCGGAGTTGATCGAGGACAAAATCTTTGAATGAATCGTCCGGCATGTTCGACCGGAGAATGGCCGGGCCGGAATGGAAACCCACTGCGTCCTGGCCGTCTCCCCTGAGCATCGCGTTCCCGTCACCTTTTCGCCGCTTCCTTCGCCCAGGTATCCTTGAGCGTGATGATGCGGTTGAAGATCGGTCGAGGATGGCCCGTTAAAGTTCGAGAGTCTTTGTCCAGGGCGAAGTAAGCGAGGCGCTCGAATTGATAACGAAGGTCGGGGTTTGCGTCTTTCAAGCTCGGCTCGCATTTGGCCGTGACCACCTCCAGCGAATGCGGGTTAAGATGTAGCTTGAAGTCGCCAGTCGCGTCCGGTTCTGCAACCGTGAACAGGCGGTCGTAAAGGCGCACTTCGGCGTCGATGGCGTGTGCGGCGCTCACCCAATGAACCGTCCCCTTCACTTTGCGATTCGCCGTCGGGCCGCCGGATTTGCTGTCGAGGTCGGCAACGCAGCGGAGTTCGATAATCTTGCCGCTGGCATCCCTCACCACTTCCTCGCACTTGATGATGTAAGCGTATTTCAGGCGCACTTCACCGCCCGGACGCAGCCGGAAATATTTCGGCGGCGGATTTTCCATGAAGTCATCCTGCTCGATGTAAAGCGTGCGGCTGAGGGGAATTTTCCGCGTGCCGGCATTCGGGTCTTCGGGATTGTTTGTCGCATCGAGTTCTTCCGTCTTGCCTTCGGGATAATTCGTGAGAACCACTTTGATCGGCCGCAAGACCGCGAGGCGTCGGAGCGCGCTTTGGTTCAAATCTTCGCGGATGGCGTGTTCGAGCACCGCCACGTCGGTGAGGCCGTTGTATTTGGTGATGCCAATGTTGTAAGCGAATGCGCGCAACGCGCTGGCCGTAACCCCGCGGCGGCGGAGTCCACTGATCGTTGGCAGGCGCGGATCGTCCCAGCCGCTGACCCGCTTCTCGTTCACGAGCTGGAGCAGCTTGCGCTTGCTCATCACGGTGAAACTGAGGTTGAGCCGCGCAAATTCGTATTGGTGCGGCCGCGGACGCGGCAGGTCGAGGTTCTGGAGAATCCAATCGTAGAGCGGCCGGTGCACCTCGAATTCCAGGGTGCAAATGCTGTGCGTGATCCCCTCGATGTAATCACTCAGGCAATGCGCGAAGTCGTACATCGGATAAATGCACCACGCGCCGCCGGTGTGATGGTGCTCGGCGTGGCGGATGCGATAGAGCACGGGGTCGCGCATCCAGATGTTCGGCGACGCCATGTCGATCTTCGCGCGGAGCGTGCGCGCGCCGTCCGGAAACTCGCCGTTCTTCATCCGGACGAAGAGGTCGAGATTCTCATCGATGGGGCGATTTCGCCACGGGCTGTCTTGGCCCGGACGATCCGGAGCGCCCCGGTATTTGTCGGTGTCCTCGGGCGAAAGATCGCAAACGTAAGCGAGGCCCTTTTTGACGAGTTGCAGCGCGTACTCGTAAACCGGGCCGAAGTAATCCGAGGCGTAGAATGGTTCCAAAGTAGAGCAGGCATCTTGCCTGCCGCCCGCTGCATTTGCGTTTGGGCTGGGAGGCAGGCTGGAAGCCTGCCCTGCGTTGGCGGACGGGTCCAACACCGGTGGTAGATAAGAATCTTGTTTCCCGTTAACCTGACGGCTCTCCGGCGTTTTGCCCTTCAGTTTCATTCCCAGGCGGTCATCAGCCCAGCCACGGATCAGCCAATTCACATCCTCCGTGATCGAGTCCACGTACTCGACGTCTTCCTTCGTGGGATTAGTGTCATCCATCCGAAGGTTGCAAATCCCGGCAAATTCGCGGGCGATACCGAAATTCAGGCAAATGCTTTTGGCATGGCCGATGTGCAGGTAGCCGTTCGGCTCGGGTGGGAAACGGGTGTGGATTTGTTTGTATTTTCCCGCGGCGAGGTCTGCGGCCACGATATCGCGGATGAAATCGGACGGCACAATCTCCCCTCCGACCCCTCCGGTCTTGCCTTGAGCAACCGAGCAGACAATTACGTTCGTCGGGTTACTTTGGTTCGGCTCAGATTTCGGTATGGTCATGAATTCCAATACTTTGGTTATTAACCGGCCTGCGGAGCGTACCAAACTGGGAATTCCATGAATAGAGAATTTGGGAAACCCGAAACCCGAAAATAGGAACGATCATCGTCCGGACAAGTTAACCCGCCGCGTTTTGGTGGTTAAGGGTTTGGCCTGACGTTTTCACCAAAGCCCACGGCTCGCAAGCGACGTCCTCGTGGAAACGGCGGTTGAGGTGAACCGGAGAAAACGGAGGCAACGGAGAATGAGGCACTTGGTCGAGGTCGAGCCTTCGAAGAGCTCTTCACCCACAGGGTGCCTCTCTTCGGTGCTCAGGTTTGTCTCCAACTTCTTTTCTCTCCGTTTGCTCCGTTACCTCGTGTTCAAAAGCACAGCCGTCTTTAGGCACTCATTCGCGCAGGCGCGGCAAAGGCGCGCGACCGATTCGTGAAACGGCTGTCCGAAAAGGCGGTTGCTGGGTGTGTGCAAGTCCGCCGGTGTTTCTCCTGCGCTATTTCACGGAATCATCCTCGGGCAACCCAAGTTTCTTGTAGAGATTGCGTCGAGCAGCCTTGTCCCCGTCGAGGATCTTCTTGGCGTAATTCGCAACCTCTTCGGCTCGGGCGCGAGGCACCACGATCACGCCGTCGCCGTCCGCCACGATCACGTCGCCGGGCATGACCAGAACGCCGCCGCACACGATGGGCCGGTTGACCGATTCGATTTCATTGCGGCCCGGCCGGATTCCGCGCCCGGGCTTTTGGAAGTAGAGAGGAATTCCCTCCGTGATGATCTCATCGGTGTCTCTCGCGGTGGCGCTTGTGACCACGCCGACACAGCCTCGGAGTTTCCAGCTCATGATGTTGTTGGAGCCGATGGAGCCCACGTCCACTTCCGCCGCGTCCTCGATCACGAGCGCGCTGCCAGGCCGAAGAAGCGCGGCAAAAGGTTCGCTCGATTTGTTTCTGTACCATTCCCCTACCCATTTGTCGTATTCGTCCGTTTTCATCCTGCCAGCGGGCGGGAGTTGAGTCGGGACGTAGCGCGCGGTGACGGCGATGCCGATGAAACGGTGCGTGAACTTCTGCGTGTCCTTCCACAACGGACGGATGTCCGCACTCATGAGGCCGGTGTTCTGCAGGCCGACCGCATCCATGCCGTCGGAAACGTCGGCCACGCGCAGTCCCTGAAAAAGGTCAAGGACGCGGCGGTCGTCGGCTTCAGAGTAAACCGTGGTCGAGATGAAATTCTTCCCGGCGCGCGGGTCGCTTGCCGGAACGCCGGATGCAGGCGGCTCAGCCGCCAGGGCAGCCGTTGGAAATGTGAAGACCACCAGGGCCGCAAACTTGAACAGGTTGACTTTCATCGACGGAAGTTTACTTCGCGGCCTCGATTCGAGCCAATGCAAAATCGCTTGTTGTCAGCCCTTCAGGCTTCTGGAATCCTCGCCCGCGGTTTCGACGACTGACCCACTCAAACGTATGAAACTCGGCATCATCAATAGCGCCTTCCACCAGGTCGGCATCGACACGGCCACCGGCCTGAAACATATCGCCCGGATCGGTTTTGACACGGTCGATGTTTTCACCGAGGCGGTCGGCCTTTCGAAGAAGGAGATCGCGCTGGTGGCCAAGGCCTCCGAGAAACTCGGCCTGCCGATTGTCTCACTGCCCGTGGTGGCGGTGGGATTGATTGATTTCAATGAACCGGTCCGAGAATTTCACGTGGAGCGCTGCAAGAAGTTCATCGACCTCGCCAAAGCGTGGGGCGCGAAAAACATTCTGCTCGTCCTGGGCGAATACATCTGGCAGCGCGAAGTGATTCCGCCAGCGGCGCAGTGGCAATGGGGCATTGAAACCTGCCGCCGAATCGGGGATTACGCGGACAAAAGGAGAATCGACATCGCGCTGGAACTGGAACCGTTCCGGTTGAGCTTGCTGAACAGCGTCGATGCAATGGTGAAATTTGTCGATGAATGCCGTCATCCGCGCGTCAAAGCGAACATCGACATCAGCCATCTGGTTCTCTCGGATACGAGCCCGTCAGAACTCAAGAAGCTCAAAGGCAAAGCCATTCACGTCCATTTGAGCGACTGCGACGGCAAAGTGCACGGCGATCTCCCGCCGGGTCGCGGCGTGGTGAAATTTGCGCCCTACCTGCAAGCGATCAAGGAGCTGAGGATCGACGGCGTGGTGTCCATCGAACTCGAATACGCGCCGGACCCGACAAAGATCGTCGCATGGGTGGAAGAAGCCTATCGCGAGACGGCGAAGCTGATGGATTTAGTTGGACTCCGCGATTCAACAACCACGGATTTCACAGATGGCACGGATAAGAAAAGAGAATCCGTGTAATCCGTGTCATCCGTGGTTAATGATCGGAACATGAAGCCTTCGATTTTCCCTCGCCGAGCCTTCATCAAATCGGGAATGACCGGCCTGCCACTGTTGAGTTCGACCGCTGTGCGGATGGCAAATATTTTGAATGGCGCAGAAGGGAGAACGAAAACTGAGTTCCAGATCGCCTGCATGACGCTGCCTTACTCGCAGTTCCCGCTGGAACGGGCGCTCGCGGGCATCCGGAGCGCCGGTTACCAGTACGTCGCGTGGGGAACGAGTCACAGGGATTCCGAGGGCAAGCCCAGACCGGTGATTGCCCCCGATGCTCCTCCGGAAAAGGCCAGGGAACTTGGCGTGCGCTGCCGCGCGCTCGGCCTGGAGCCGTTGATGATGTTTTCGGGAATTTATCCTGAAGCCAAAAACGGTCTGGAAATCCTGGCCCATCGCATCCGCCAGGCGGCCTCGGCTCGCGTCCCGCAGGTCCTGACCTTTGGCCACACGGAGGGGAGCGATCGCAAACTTTGGATCGAGCGTTTTAAGAAATTGGGGCCAATGGCTCGCGACCTGGGGGTGCTTCTCGTCGTGAAACAGCACGGTGGCAACACGGGGACGGGCGCCGCCTGCGCCGAGATCATTCGCGAGGTCGCGGACGAAGGAGTGAAGGTCAACTACGATGCAGGGAACGTGATGGATTACTTGAACGTCGATCCGATTCCGGACATCAAAAAATGTGCCGAGGAAATCCGCAGCTTCTGCATTAAGGACCACCGAAATTTCCCGAAGGACGAGGATTGCGGTCCGGGGTTCGGTGAAATCGACCACTACAAGCTGCTTCACCCGGTCGCCTTCACCGGCTTGAAGATGCCCTTGTGTTGCGAAAACATTTTCGCGCCGCTTGTCCCGCGGCCGATGAACGCAGATGGCGTGGACGCACTGGCGCGGCGGGCCAGGGAATTCCTCGAAGTGGTCATCCGAGGCCTGCAAGGTTGAAGCCTACTTGAGCGACACGGCCTTGTTCTTCCCACCGATGCTGATCACGTGGCTGGCGGTGCGGATGTACAACGTGCCGTCCGCGACCGCCGGCGTGGTATGGGCCAACTCATTGAAGGAGTAGCTCGCCAATTCCTTGAACTGCTCGGCCGCGGCCACGACAAAGACCGTGCCGGTGCTGGAGAT
The DNA here is from genome assembly GCA_016190065.1 of Verrucomicrobiota bacterium. Taxonomy (GTDB): domain Bacteria; phylum Verrucomicrobiota; class Verrucomicrobiia; order Limisphaerales; family SIBE01; genus VHCZ01. Next base: position 515 of record JACPRI010000019.1, on the reverse strand, counting down.
GCAAAAGAGACGGCTATCCACACAAATCGGCGAGCCGAAGAAACTTTCTTTCCCGCCGCCCACGCGTTCCTGCCAGCGAATCTCTCCCGAAGGCGCGTGAACACACGAGACAATTCCGGCGTCGCTCCAAAGAAACAGCAGGTCGCCGACCGCCACGCTGGTCGGCACGTAGGGCGCAGATTTGCGGATTTCATAGGCCAGCTTTGGCGCGATGCCTTTGGCCGGGTTGCCCGGTCGGACCGCCACCACATAATTGCCCCCGCCGCCGCTGCCACACGAGCCGATGATCAAGTCCGATGCGATCACCGGCGAACTGACGCTTCGCTTGTCGAACGCCTTCGCGTATTCCCAGACGACTTTGCCGTTGTCCGGGTCAATCGCGGAGATGCCGTGCGCCTGGCTGTTGAAAATCACCGCCGGCTTCTGGCCTTCGGGTTCAAACAGGCACGGAGTCGAATAGGCCGTCACAGCCGTCTGCCTTGGGGTCCGCCACCGAACTTTGCCCGTCGCCGCAT
>JACPRI010000286.1 GCA_016190065.1 Verrucomicrobiota bacterium | reverse complement strand
TTGCTGCAACGATTGGACAACGCCGTCGCCTTCATGGACCAATTGCTCCGGACGGCGAATGAAGGCCAGATTCTGCGCCGCGGAATTCGCGCCGCCATCGTGGGCCGGCCCAACGTCGGCAAATCGAGTTTGCTCAACCAACTCCTGGGCCGTGACCGCGCCATCGTTTCTCCGATCGCCGGCACGACGCGCGATACGATCGAAGAGACGACCAATATCCGCGGCTTGCCGATTGTGTTCATTGACACCGCCGGCTTGCGGCGGGCGGGCGACGTGATCGAGGAGGAAGGCATCCGGCGCAGCCGCGAGACGGTTGCCAAGGCGGAGTTGATTCTCCACGTCTTCGACGCCTCGGATGCGCTGACACCGGAGGATGAATTGTATCTCACCGAGTTTGGCGGCAAGAAACGCATTCTCGTCCGGAACAAAATCGACCTTCCCAGCCGACTCGAATTGCCAGCCAACCTGAGCGCGCCGGTCGTCGGCGCTTGTTGCGTGACTGGACAAGGTCTTGAAGAGTTGAAAGACGCGATCAAGGAAATCGTCTGGGCGGGCGAGATACGCGCGGAGATGCTTGAAGTCATGATCAACTCCAGACATCAAGACGCCCTCCAACGCGCCCGCGCTGCCACGCAACGCACGCTCGAAGCCTTGCGCAGTGATCTGACGCTCGAACTGGCGGCGATGGACCTGCGCATCGCCACGAACGCCGTCGGCGAAATCGTCGGCAAGACCACCACCGAAGATTTGCTCGACTCGATCTTCAGCCAGTTTTGCATTGGAAAGTAGGAGAAGGCACCCGATAGCGCCCTTTATCGACTTGAACGCGCGAGGCCCGGAAGGGGTTTTCGATTCTGCGCCGGTGACGAATTGGCCGCGCTGCTCACAGACGTTCGTGCCCGCGCAGTGGCCTAAGCCGAAGCGGCGGAGAGCCCCATTACTCGATCATGCCGCCTCCCAGGCAGATGTCCCCGTCATAGAAAATGGCGGACTGTCCTGCGGCGATGCCCTGGTCCTTGTTCCGCAGCGTGACTTCCCATCGGCCACTGCCGCGAGGACGGATTTCGCAATCCTCCAGATGCGGGCTGTGGCGGACTTTGGCTTGGAGCGAGCTGGTCTTGGGCTCGCCGGCAATCCAATGCACCGGGCCGACCGTGAACGTGTTCCGCGCGTGCGTCAGGTAACTGTCCGAGCGCGAAACGTAAATCCGGTTGGCTTCGATGTCCTTCTTGACCACGTACCACGGCCCGCCGCCCAATCCCAGCCCTTTGCGCTGGCCCACGGTGTAAAACCAATACCCTTTGTGCTCGGCCAGTTTCTTGCCCGTCTCCAGTTCAATGACGCCGCCAACCCGTTCGCCGAGGTGGTAGCGGATGAACTCCGGGTATTTGATTTTGCCAAGGAAGCAAATGCCCTGGCTGTCTTTCCGGTCGCGGTTTGGCAAATCGAATTGCTGCGCGAGCTTTCTGACCTGGCGTTTGGTCAAGGGCCCGATTGGAAACCAGAGCCGGCGGAGCTGCTGCTGGTTGAGGGAATGCAGAAAATAAGTCTGGTCCTTGACCGGATCGGGCGAACGTTTCAAAAAGTGCTGGCTGTCGCGCTCCTCGACCTGCGCGTAGTGGCCGGTCACGACTTTGTCGAAGCTTGGATCCATGCGCTCGAAGAACAGGCCAAACTTTATCTGCTGGTTGCACAGAATGTCGGGGCTGGGCGTTCGGCCTGCCTTGAGCTCATGAACCACGTGCGCGACGATCCGCTCTTGATACTCGGTTTGAAACGAGATCACTTCCAGCGGCACTTGAGCTTGCGCGCAGACGGCGCGCGCGTATTTCAAGTCCTCTTCCCATGGACAACCGCCGAGGTACGATAATTCATCCTCCAGCCAGATTTTCAGGTAAAAGGCGGTGATATCCCGGTGCCCTTCTCGTTTCACAAGCTGAAGAGCCACGGAACTGTCCACTCCGCCGGATAACAGAATCGCGATTTTCATAACGTTGCCAACACGGTGGGCCCGTCATGGGTCCCGTCCGTCTGTAGCGCAGACTTGCAGTCTGCCGTATCGCCGATTTGCAATCGGCAGCGCGCCGGCATGTCCGATGCATTCGAGCCGGTCTGGGCGCAGCGGAATGCAATTCCGCGATACGGCAGAGTTCAACTCTGCGCTACCTCAGCCCAAATCTACGTCTCGCCGGCCATCCGACGATTCGATTTACAATTTAACCGGGCGCAGCAAAGCTCGGCAACACATGACGACGTGCTCCCAGTTCGGTGAAGGTTCATGGCGCGCATTTGCCGGCTTGAGCTGGGCGACTGTGTGTCTCGCAGTTTCGACGGCGGCCATAGGGGCGGGGGAAGGGTTTCGATCCAGCCCTTTGGCTGTGCGGCCTTCGGGCAAGATCGGTTTCACTCTGCTGAATCCCGCTGAAACTGGCGTCGCGTTCACGAACGTTCTCACCGACGCTAAAGCTGCCGAGAACCAAATTCGCCTCAACGGCTCCGGTGTGGCGCTTGGCGATATCGACGGCGATGGCCAGTGCGACATTTATCTCTGCCGATTGGAAGGCCCGAACGCGCTGTACCGCAATCTCGGAAACTGGAAGTTCGAGGACGTGACAGCTCCAACCGGCGTGTCGTGCGGCGATCAGTATTCCACCGGGGCGGCTTTCGCGGATGTCGATGGGGATGGGGATCTGGATTTGCTCGTGAACGGCATCAGCGTCGGCACGCGGCTCTTTGTCAACGATGGGAAAGGCAAATTCACCGAAGCGACGGATTCGGGGCTGATCCGCCAATTCGGTCCTACCACGGTGGCCCTGGCCGACATTGACGGTGACGACGATCTTGATCTTTATGTAGCAAATTACCGGACGACCACGATTCGGACGACGGGCTTTGCAGTCTTGAACGTGGGGGGCAAGCGAATGATCCGACCTGAGGACCGCGATCATCTGGAGTACACGCCCGAAGGCCGCGTGCTCGAACACGGCGAGCCGGATATCCTTTACCGAAACGACGGGCGCGGCCGCTTCACGCCGCTCCCCTGGGCGGACGGGACGTTTCTCGATGAGGACGGAAAACCGCTCACGAAGCCGCCGTTCGATTGGGGACTTTCCGCCATGTTCCGCGACATCAATCGTGATGGTGCGCCCGATCTTTACGTCTGCAATGATTTTCAATCCACGGACAAAATCTGGATCAACGACGGGAAAGGCCGGTTCCGCGCTCTTCCCCGTCTCGCGCTGAGAAAAACCTCGACGTTTTCCATGTCCGTTGATTTCGGCGATCTGAATCGAGACGGGCTGGACGATGTTTTTGTGGCCGACATGCTCAGCTTGAACCACGCGCGGCGGCTCATGCAATTCGCTGAGTCGGCGCCGTATCGCTCACCTGTCGGCGTGTTCGAGGATCGACCTCAAGTTGACCGGAACACCCTGCAATTGAATCGAGGCGACGGCACGTACGCGGAGATCGCGGGCTACGCCGGTTTGGAAGCCTCCGACTGGACCTGGTCCACTGTTCTCGTGGACGTGGATCTCGATGGCTACGAAGACATCCTCTGCTCGACCGGACACATGTTCGACACGCAAGACCTGGACGCCGAAGCGCGCATTCAAGCCAAAGGCCCGTGGCGCCGTGATCTGATCCCGCAGAAACTTCTGATGTTTCCCAAAATGCAGCAGGCCAAAGTGGCCTTCCGCAACCGGGGCGACCTGACATTCGAGCAAACCGCCAAGTCCTGGGGCTTCGATCAAATGGGCGTGGCGCACGGCATGGCGCTCGCGGACCTCGACAACGACGGCGACCTCGACGTGGTCGTGAACAATCTGAATGGCGCGGCGGGGGTCTATCGCAACGAAACGGCTGCGCCGCGAGTCATGGTTCGGCTGAAAGGAACTTCTCCAAACACGCGCGGCATCGGCGCGCGCATCCGTGTCTCGGACGGCTCCATGGATCAATCCCAGGAGACGATCGGTGGCGGGCGCTACTTGTCGTGCGACGAAGCGGTGCGCGTGTTCGCGGCGAGAAGTCCGACAAATGAGCTGAGGATTGAAGTGAGCTGGCGAAGGGGCAAGCGGAGCGTGATTGAACGGCTCAAGCCGAACCACGCTTATGAAATCGACGAAACGGGAACGGACGGAGGAGCGACGGAGCGACGGAGCGTTGAAGCGTCTGCGACGGCTCCTTCACGCAGCACGCAGCACGCACGCTCAGACGATCGGGCGCTGTTCGAGGACGCCAGCCATTTATTGAAGCATGTTCACGCCGACGAGTCGTTCGACGACTTTTCACGCCAACCGTTGCTGCCCTGGAAAATCAGCCAGCTTGGACCTGGCGTGGGTTGGTTCGACGTCAACAGCGATGGTTGGGATGATTTGATCATTGCCAGTGGCCGCGGCGGAACGATGGCGGTCTATGCAAACGACGGCAAGGGGCGATTCCAGCGAATTACGGACGCATCGGTGAACTCGCCGGTGACCCGCGACCAAAGCGGCATCCTCGGTTGGGCCAAGGCTCCAGGGCAAAATGTCTTGCTTGCAGGGTCAGCCAATTACGAAGACGGACTCACCAACGGCGCCGCCGTCCGGCAGTTTGATCTTCTCGCGAATGCCGTGCGCGACGCGTTCCCCGGTCAGCCGAGCAGCGCCGGCCCGCTGGCGATGGCGGACGTGGACGGTGACGCCGATTTGGATTTGTTCGTCGGCGGCCGTTGTATTCCCGGACGCTGGCCGGAGCCCGCCAGCTCATTTCTCCTTCGCAACAACGGCGGCCGGTTCGATCTCGATGTGGAGAGGTCGCGGGCGTTCTCGAGAGTCGGACTGGTCAGCGGCGCGATTTTCACGGACCTCAACGGCGACGGCGCTCCGGATTTGGTCCTGGCGTGCGAATGGGGGCCGTTGCGCGTTTTTCGAAATGAGCTGGGAAGTTTCAAACCCTGGGAGTGGCCAATCTCAGTCCCGCAGGCTCCGCTCGCGCCTCGCACATCACGACTTGTCACGCCAGAGCGGCGCGACGGTGGAGTCACACTCCACGACCTGACCGGCTTCTGGTCCGGCGTCAGTGCGGGCGATTTCGATGGCGACGGAAGGCTGGATCTGGCGGCAGCGAATTGGGGTTTGAATAGTCCGCATCAATCGGCCCGAGAAGCGTTCGATGCGATTGCCGCCACGCTTTCTCAAGCAGGGACAACAAGAGCCGGTTCGAATCCCGCCCTCCTTTACCACGCGGACTTTGACGGAGATGGAACGCTCGATCTTCTGGAGGCCCGCCTGGATTCAGCCTCAAAACGAATCGTGCCGACGCGAAGTTTCAACGCCGTGGCCCAGGCCATGCCCTTCTTGCGGGAACGCTTTCCGACTTACGCGGCGTACAATGAGGCGAGCCTTCCCGACCTCATCGGTGACGCGATCAAGAAACACGCGCCTGCGCGGGCGACCTGGCTGGCCTCCGCGGTCCTGTTGAATCGCGGAGATCACTTCGAGTTGGTCTTGCTCCCGGCTGAAGCGCAATTCGCGCCTTCCTTCGGGGTCACCACCGCAGACCTCGATGGCGATGGAAACGAAGACTTTTTTCTGGCCCAGAATTTTTTCCCGGTGCAACCCGCGGCTTCGCGCCTCGACGCGGGCCGCGGCATGGTGTTGCTCGGGAACGGCCGGGGTGGGTTCACCGCTCTTTCCGGCCAGACCAGCGGCGTGTTCGTGTATGGCGAGGGCCGAGGCGCGGCCGTGGCCGATTTCGACGCCGATGGCCGCGTCGATCTGGCAGTCGGGCAAAACGGCGCGGCGACCAAGCTCTTTCACAATCTGGCGGCGAAGCCAGGTCTGCGCGTTCGCTTGAAAGGTCCACCCGGCAATCTTCGGGGCATCGGCGCGGCCATCCGCCTGATCTACCCCGATGGCCGCAACGGCGCAGTGCGTGAGATTCACGCCGGTTCCGGCTACTGGTCGCAAGACAGCGATGTGACCGTGCTCGGCAAGGCGGCTGAACCAGTGAAACTTTGGGTGCGCTGGCCGGGCGGAAAAACGACGGTCATGGATGTGACGGCAGGCGCGCGTGAAATCGAGGTGAACCCGGAGGCCACAGCGCGAGGGAAGGATTGAGCCAGACAAGAGAACGCTCTGCCGCGTCCGAGACATTTCCGAACCGTCGCGAGTGTACTCTGCTTGCAGAATGCTACTCCGCGCTACGGATGATGGTGGGCGTGGACGCTGGACTTGAATTTGAAGGCCTTGAGTGGCACGCGCATCGCCTGGTCATCGCCCTCGCGAACCAGATAACACTGGTTTTTTTCGATCCCGGTCAACTTCTGCCGAATTCCTGAGGCCGGCCACCAAATCTCAACCCTCTCGATTGGGCCAGCCTTTCCCAATCCAATGTCCTGGCGCAGAGGCGAGGCCCCAAACGTGGCGCCGGAGTTGACCGTTTTGTGGATCGAGCGTTTTCCCTCCGCTGCTTCCACGTTCACCTTGATGCGTGCGCCGATGGCCGCGCGATTCGATTTCACGCCCACCAACTTCAGTTTCAGCCAGTCGTTGCCATGGCCGGGATTCTCGAAGAGGGCGTTGTAATAATTGTCCCCCTCGTAAGCGCCGCCGATAGACGTGTAGATATCCTGGTCGCCGTCGTGATCCAAATCGCCGAACGCAATGCCATGGCCCTTTTGCAGATGTCCGAAGCCGCCGGACGTCGTCACGTCCTGGAAACGTTTGCCGCCGTCTTTTCGAATCATCCGTTTCGGGACTAGCGTGTTCAGGTC
>JACPRI010000013.1 GCA_016190065.1 Verrucomicrobiota bacterium | reverse complement strand
GAGACCAACGGCAATCTGGTTTCCTCCACGTTTGGCCGGATGGCGCCGACCAACCGGGCCAATCAAGCCCACGTTGAGCGAGTCCGCCAGACGCGCGACTTCGCAATCGGCAACTACCAAGCTGCCGAAGGCCCGCTCAACCCCAGCCTGCTTTTGGGCCATCCGCTCTTCAATGAGAAAGGAAGACTGATGCGGATCGTCTATGCGGCGCTCGATGTCGCGGTCATGAACCATGAAGCCGCCAAGGCATCGCTTCCTGAAGGAAGCGTGATCCATGTTTTCGACCGCACCGGCCACATGGTCGCTTCTCACCCCGACGGCGAGCAATGGGTCGGCAAATCCGTCTCAGGCTCGGCCGTCATGGCCCGGATCACGAACCAAATCGAGGGCACGGCCGAATTGCCGGGACTCGACGGGGTCTCGAGATTGTATGCGTTCAGGCCCATCCGCTCGGGGCGGGAACCCGGTTTGTTCGTGAGCGTGGGCATCCCGACCGCCCTGGCGTTCGCGGAACCCAAACAGGTTCTAACGCGCAACCTGGCTGCTTTGGGACTGATGGTCGCGTTGGTGCTGTTGGCCGCGCACCTTTACGCCAAGGTGTATATTCTGCGCCCCGTGAACGCTCTGGTGGGCGCCACCCACCAACTGGCGGCCGGCGACCTTACGGCACGCACCGGCATCCTTCACTCCCGGGGTGAATTGAATCAGTTGGCCCAGGCCTTTGACCACATGGCCGAGAGCGTGCAACGCCAGCGCAGCGAGATCGAGCATTCGGAGCAAGCGCTGCGGGAAAGCGAACAACGGGTGCGCTTGATCCTCGATACCGCCCTGGATGGCGTCATCACCATCAACGAGCAAGGCGCGGTCACGAGCTGGAACAAAGAAGCGGAAAAAATCTTCGGCTGGACGCGCGACGAAGTCCTCGGGCAAACCCTGGCCGCCACGATTATTCCGCCGCGCTTCCGTGAAGCCCACGAGCGGGGGCTCAAACATTTTCTGACCACGCAGCAAGGGCCGGTGCTCAACCGCCGGATCGAAATCCTGGGACTGCGCCGGGACGGACGTGAATTCCCGCTGGAATTGGCCATCACGCCGATTCGCCTGGGGGATCATTTCGTTTTCAGCGCCTTCGTCCGCGACATCACGGAGCGCAAAAAGGCCGAGGACGAAATTCGCGCGCTCAACGCCAGTCTGGAACAGCGGGTGATCGAGCGGACCAAAGAGCTGGAAGTCGCCAACAAAGAACTGGAGGCTTATTCGTATTCTGTTTCCCACGATCTGCAAGCGCCGCTGCGCCGGATCGAGGGATTCATCGACATGCTGCGGAGAGACTCCACCACCACGGTGGGCGAGTCCGGCCAGCGATGCCTCGATGCCATTTCCAGGTCCGCCAAAAAAATGGCCATCCTGATCGACGATCTGCTGGCCTTCTCCCGCATGGGCCGCTCGGAGCTGAGCCGGACGCGCGTCGGGATGGACCAGCTCGTGGCGGAAGTGGTTCGCGAACTGGCTCGCGACACGCAAGGCAGGGACATTGAGTGGAAGATCGATCCTCTGCCGGAAATGAACGTGGACCCATCGATGCTCAAGCAGGTGTGGGTCAATCTGCTCTCCAATGCCGTCAAATACACTCGCAAGCGCGAGCGCGCCCAAATCGAAATCGGGTGCCGCAAGAACCCCGGCGGCGAATTTGAATTCTCCGTGCGGGACAACGGCGCGGGTTTCGACATGAAAAATGCGGGCAAGCTGTTCCGGGTCTTTGAGCGCTTGCACCAGGCCCAGGAGTTTGAAGGCACGGGCATCGGCCTCGCGAACGTCCATCGCATCATCACGCGCCACGGCGGCCGAACCTGGGCTGAAGGCAAAGAGGATGCAGGCGCGGCGTTTTATTTCACGCTTCCCGGCGCCCCATAATGCCACGCTGAGGATTGCCTCTCGGAGGGGACCAGACGCCAACCGGCCATTCCATCCCGGATGTTCTCGCGCTGTCGATTTCCCGGTGAAGCAGCTTGTTGAAGAGCAAGCCGGCGCTGCCAGGCGCTGCCGCATGCCCTGTCTGGAACCGCATCGATGCGCAAAGCCGCCGCCTCAGCGTGTTTCCTGGCTCTGCGACTTGTCCACGGGTTTGTTGATCCGATGCTCCTTTAGCTCCGCGTAGATGGATTGAGCCAGGCCGGATTTCTCGAAGCCGATCACTTTGGCGCCCGTTACGCCGAAAAACCTCTCCAGCTCGGCAGCGGTGTAATGTTGCACGACCGGGTAGTGCGCGAAGTCAGCCAGGATTTCTGCTCGGCTGTTTTCCGAGAGATCGCAAGTAATCAGGACGAAATGCAGCTTGCGTTTGCTCCGCCGCAGCGTCTCGCGTCCGACGAGCAGATTGCGCGAACGCAACACAAACGGAAACAAACGTTCGACGGATCGGGCGGGAGCTTCTTCTGCCATCCAGGCACTTTAGGGCAGCGCCTCGGAGTTAGCCACACATTCGCGAGTCAAATTGGTGAGCACCGGTCTGAATGGGAACGCGAGCGGCTTACTTCTTAAACTCGACGACCACCACCTCAAGCGGCTTGTCACGGAGGTTCTCTTCCACGTGCTTCGATGGCCCGCCGGCGCTCACGTCGCCGGGCGCTTTGATCGCCGTTCCGGATTGGCCGTCCGGACTGGTCACTTTCAAGTTGCACTGGGTCAGAAAGGCCACGACGTAGCTCCAGGCGTGTTTGTGCATCACGCCCTTCTCGTGCGGTCCGTAGCGCGCGCGAATCACGCGCACCTGGTCGTTCTCGATTTCTACTTTGCAATGCTTCGGATCCAGCTTCACCCAATCGGACTCGGAGCGTTTCGCGGCGCCGACGCCGCCCGGGTTGGATTTCAATTCCACTTCCACGATTCGCACCGGACGATCGGTCACGTTCAAGCTGACGTGCGGACGCGTCGTCGCCGGGCTCCACAAGACTTCGCCCGCCTTGAAATTCAGAGTCTCCACTTTGCCGGCGGTGTCAGTGAGCGTCATCTCGCCCGCGTCCAGATAGATCATGACGCGATTCATCTTGTGTTCGTGCAGATCGCTCTTGGCGTTGGGCGCCGAGCTGACCACCAGAACGCGCGCGTGATCGTTATCAATCTTGACTGGGTCGTCCGCCGCGTGGGCGGCAAAGGCAGCCACGAACGTCACGGCCGCGAAAGCCAGGCGTGCGGTCGCGGTGCGCGTGTCAAACGGGAGGGAATTGATCTTCATCAGGAATTAGTGATTGCAGAATGTCGCCTGGATTCAGCGGTGTCAACGCCGTGCAAAGGACGATCTCCAGGGTCGAATTGCTCCCGGCAAGACTGAGGCATGACGCTCGCGTTCGTAGCCCTTCAGCAATCGTGCGCCCAAAACGTGTTCGT
>JACPRI010000281.1 GCA_016190065.1 Verrucomicrobiota bacterium | reverse complement strand
TCGCCGCGACGCAGCGCGCCGAGCACCGGCGACCAGTCGTCCATCGTCGGCTTCTTATCAAGCTTGAGATAATTGATGTTCATGTGGCCGTAGAGTTCGTGCGTCGAGTCCAGTTCGAACGTGTCCACTTCGCCCGGGACCTGTTTGCGCTGGCCCCAGGTGTTCATGTCGTCCAGCAGGTCGAGAACGCGCCCGCCCAGACGCGGCTCGGAAAGGTCTGCCGGCATCGATTTCCACGCGCCTCCCAGCCAGAGGTCGTCCTTGAACCAATCCTTCTCTTTGTAAACATCGGGGCAAGCGAAGGACGCTTTGATGCGTGGATGCGCCGTCCAGGCCAGCCCCTTTTCGCGCCGCAGAATCTCCACCATGTCCGCTTCGCTGCCGGCGTGATAAACCTTGCCGTAAGGCGCAAGCTCTTCGACGAACGGAACGCCCGGGCCGCGCACCAGCGTGAGGAAAACCGGCTTGGGAAATAGATACATCCAGTGGCCCGGATGCGTGTTGGTGGGCGCAGGGATATTGAGTTGAGCGTTGGCTTCTTCGCCCGGGATGAAGAGAATCCGGTCGTCCGAATACTTGCGGCAGACATCGAACATCGCCTGAACCTGCGGCAAGCGCCTGGGGCCGGGGTCAGCGGGATTGCCGTCGCCGTGAAATTCAGCCAGGTGAACCAGATTCACGTTCATCGCCTTGAAAACCTTGGCGACTTCGGGGCCGGCGGGTTTCCCGTTCAATTCGTTCATCGCGAGCCGGACGTGCCAGTGGCTCGTGAACGTGAAGCGGCCCTCCAGCGGCTGGAACGCGTCGCCGCGCGTGTAGCGTTTCACGCGGTCGAGCGCGGCTTCGGGCTTGTCCGTCGAGGCGAGCACGAACGCGCTCATTCGCTGCGTCTTGCCGGCCGGCGCGTCGAACCACGGAATGAAGGCGCCCTGGTGGCCGGGACCTCCCGCCGGGTCCTGGCGGAGACCGAAACGGTTTTTCCCGATTTGCGCGAACTTGAAATTCACCGTGTGGTCGCGCGGAAAAAAGAACGCGTGCGGCGGCGGGAAGACCGCCACCGCCCCGGCTTGCGTCTCACCGAAGATCGCGCGATTCCGGACCGCCACGGGCTTCGGTTCGCCTTCCAGAGCCGCGCGGACCCATTGATCGGTTTCGTTGCTCTTCCACGCGGCGCCTTTCCAGTCGCCTTCGAGTTGGAAGTCGTAGATGTAGGCGAGAAGTTTTTCCTCATTCTTCAGCGCCGCCTCCACCTGGACGAACGGGCTTCCCGAATAAAGCCGCACCACGAGTTCGCCGGAGAACGGGCCGGCTGTGAGGTTGGAGAAATGGATGGACGCGCGGGTGCCTGTGCTTTCGACGCGCACGGCTTTGAGATCCAGGGTTGCCTCGTGAGTCTTGGCCGGGCGCGAAGCCGGTTTGTCGAAAAAAATGTAGCGTTCGTTCGCGCGCTCCGTGCGTGAACCGGTCGTGACGGTGAAAACAGGGCGCACGCCTCGCGTCACGACCATGCCGCCGGCTTCGAGCGCCTCAATGAGAGGTCTGCCAGGGTCGAGCGAGAAGACCGCGGCGTAGCGTTTCGCGTCTGCGGTCCACTCGGCGCGGAGGGTCGCGCCGGCGCGTTCGATCTGAATTCCGGAAGCGGGGTCGAAACGCGAGAGATCAACCGGAGCATCGAGAGAGAGCGCCAATAGAAAGCCGATAGTCGGTGTCATAATTGAAGGATTGGATTTGGCCGAAAGTACGCCGCGCAAAGGTGCTGGATCAAGGAAGAAGCACAGATCTGGGAAACGGGTCCCAGGCAAATGAATGCGAAGCGGGGCTCACTTTTCTCCCGCCGCTTTGCGCCCCTGTTCCACCAGCAACTTCTGCAGTTCGGCGAGTGACTTGGAGTGGCCGGCGCTTTCGATGGTTTTCTCGGCAATCTCTTGGACCTTCTGGTAGGCCGCTTCAAGTTGTTTGGCAAAGCGGGCGTTCTGGTCGGTCAAGTCCTTCAGCGTTTTCTCCATCGACTCGATGCGCGTGGTCAGCACGTTGCGTTCGCCCTCGAATTCTTTCTTCAGAAGATCTTCGCGATTCTTCGCCTCCAGCTTCAATCTGTCAGAGGCTTCCTTGACCGCCTTGTTCACGGCGTCGTCAAGTTCCTTCGGGAAGGCTGCGGCGCGCCCGCGGAGAATAGTCAGCTCATTTTCCTTTTCCGCCAGCGAGCGTTCACGCTCGGTCAGCTCCTTTTCCGCGGTCTCCTTCTTGAGCCGGAGCTCCTTTTCAAGCGTGGCTTTCTCATCGTTGAGCTTGTCGCGCAATGCTCCTTGCTCCCGTTTGAATGCGTATTCGAACTGCTCTTTCTCGCGCTCGCGCGTTTTCTTCTCGGCCGCATCGCGTTCGCGAATCTCGGCCTCGTGGGTTTGCCGCTCCTTTTGCCACTGCGAGCGCGTCTCGTCGATTTCGCGCTTCAATTCTTCCCGCTGTTTGGCCGTCTCGACTTCGAAATCGCGCCGTTTTTGGTTTTGGGCTTCGATGAGCGCGGCCAGCGCTGCGGCTGATTTTTCGATCCCGTAAAGCTCCTGCAATTCGCGCTCTTTGACCTCCACCGCTTTCTGCAAACTCCGGAAGCGGATCGCCTCAGTCGTGAGTTTCTCAGACACGTCCGCCAGCAGTTTGCTGATCTCGGATTTCAGCCCGCCAATTTCGCGGTCGATTCCTTCCGCGGCCACGGTCGCGGCCACTTTGAGCGCTTCCTCGGCTTTTTTCTCCTCGATCTTGCGCTCGGGATTCAGCTCGGCCTGGCGTTTGGCCTCAAACTGCTTTGCCAGGGTCTGATAGGCTTCGAGCATCTCCTGTTTTGTGTTCTTGTCGGAAAGTTTCCTGACGGCGGGTTCAGGCATGGCGGGTTCTTTCTTTACGAATCGTTTTACCTAGCGGCAACGTTGCCATCTGTCTGCGGCAAGATAAAGAGGAATCCGGTTCTACCAATGCGTCAATGACCCGTCCGGGCGGACGAACACATTGCGCCGGCCCGGTTGCGTCACCTCGCCGATCTGCGTCAGCAACTTCGTTTCCGCGGTGACGCCAAGACCCGGCCGATCGTTCGTGTAGGCTTTGCCGTTTTTGAAGTCGAGGCATTCGGGCAAGTAGTCGATGGGCCGGCCGCCATAGTTGTATTCCATGATCACCGGGCCGGAGAAGGTGGACAGACAATTGACCAACGCCGCCGTGGCAATCGGGCCGGTGAAATGCGGAATGATTCCCACGGCGTGCGTCTCGCACAACGCCGCGACCTTCATCATCTCGGTGATTCCGCCAACGTTGGGCAGCGTGGCGCGGACGTAGTCGATGTCGTGATTTTCCACCAACCGGTTGAAATCCCAGCGTTGGCCCCACTCCTCGCCGTGCGTCAAGGGTACGGTGGTCATTTGCCGAAGCTTCGGCAAATCCTGATGTGCATGCTCGTCGCGGACCGGATCCTCGACGAAGTACGGCTCGAATTCCTCGATCAATTTGCAGGCGCGCAACGCGTCGCTGAAATCGAACCGCTGATGGAAATCGATGCACCAATCGCCGTTTGGGCCGACCCCTTCACGGACTTCTTTGGCGTCCGCCGCGACCTTGCGCACCCGTTCGTGTGAATTGAAGACGCCGCCGATTTGCGTGTCTCCGGCGCCCATCCGGAACGCCCGGTACCCGGCCTCTATCGTGGCGCGGGCACGTTCCTTCAAGCTCAGTCGAGCGCCCTGCTGCGCCCCGGCGGGCCGGGCGCCTCCCGTGGCATAGCACTCGCAGTAATTCCGGGCTGTGCCGCCGAGAAGCTCGTGCACTGGCAAACCGAGCGCTTTCCCCTTGATGTCCCAAAGCGCCAGGTCCATCGCCCCCAGCGCGTGGACCTTTTCGCGGCCCGGCGGATAAAACCAGGCGATGTACATCTCCTGCCAGATCGCTTCGATTTGGAATGGATTCTTGCCGATGAGCGTTCCGGCGCATTGTTCCAGCGTGTCCTTCGAGCCGCCTTCGCCGATTCCGGTGATGCCGATATCGGTCTCGACGGTGACGATCATGTTGCTCTGGTTGAACAGCTCGTTGAGGTTCGGCGGCCGATAAATTCGGACGCGGGTGATCTTCGCCTTCGGCAACGCGGCCTCGGTGCGGAAGGTCCAGATCGATGCCGCGGCAGGAGCTGCGAGCAGTGATTTCAGGAATGTTCGTCGATTCATAGTTTTCCTTTCCATGAGGCAGGTTGCGGTCAATGGGTTGGTCGGTAAGTTGACAACGCTAGCCGCCGCGAACTCTTGCAAGCAAGGCAAAAGGCCGTGACTGCGCCGAGTTGCGCCCACCTGGCGTAACAAATGCCCGTTGCAATTTCCCACGCGCAGTGGCAATGAGTCCGCATGGGTCAGAGAAGCCGTTCCAATGTCCTTGCCTGCTGCACCGGCCGAACTGGGGCTGAATTCTCAGCCGGGAAAGCAAACCTCGCCGGAAGGCAAGGACCGCGCTCCCTCCGCGGCTTCACGCTTATTGAGTTATTGGTGGTCATTGCGATCATTGCCATCCTGGCTGGCATGCTCTTGCCGGCGCTGGCCAGAGCCAAGGAGCAGGCCCGCAAAGCCCAATGCGTTTCCAACCTCCGGCAGCAAGGCATCGCCTGCGCGATGTATCTCGACGACAATATGGATCGCTTTCCCAACGCGCAGAACATCGTCGATCTCACCTATTACTCCTGGGGCGGCAAACAGGGGATTGAAGCGCCGATCACGCGCACGCCGTTGCGGTTGCTGAATCCTTACGTGGCCAAGACGGGTCCGGTGGCCACCAACGAAGGCGGGGCCGCGCTTGCGTTCAAGTGTCCGAGCGATAACGGAGCGAAAGCTGGAGTTTGGCGGGAACGCAAACCAACGGTCTATGAGAACTTCGGCAGCAGCCATTTTTACAACGCCAGCGCCAACTCGAACGACGGCAACAAAGGCCTGATGCTCCGGAAAGCGCCGCAAATCCGACTTCCGGCAAAGATTATTCTGGCCAACGATTTTTCTTTCAATTGTTACTTCGATTACGGGCTGACTCGATCGGTGTTCGAGTACATGTACTGGCACGACAAAACTCGGCTCGGCTACGGCAACGTCCTGTTCGTTGATTCCCATGTGGGTTATCACCAGGCCACGACGAAATCGCCGGACTTTCAGCGCGGCCCGAACTGGTCGTTTCTTTGGAACGACGAGTGAACCGTTCGCGCTTGCCACGCAACGCGCCATGAATTCTTCCCTGCGTATGATCATCGTCACACGATTGCTCTCAAAAGTTGTTCTGCTCGCCTGGGCCGCGTTGTCACACACGACGGATGCCGCAGACACACAACCGTCCGCCGAGATTCCAGCGTGGTTCCCCAAAGCGCCGCCTCTCCCGCCCGCGACCGGCGAAATAATCCGCGTCGCGACGGCGGATGAATTCCTCGCAGCCGTCGATCGTGTCGCGCCGGGCGGCACTATTCTCCTGGCGGATGGCCAATACAAATTGCCCCGGACCGCCGTCCTCCAAAGGAAGAGGAATATCGCCATTCGCGGCGTCAGTGGCGATCCCGCCAAAGCCATCCTCAGTGGCAAAGGCTGGGACAGCCCGGGCAGGGGCGATGACCTGCTCCACATTGGCCAATGCGACGGGATCACCATTGCCGATCTGACCTTCACCGATTGCCGGTCCTACGGCATCAAAGTAGAAGCCGAGAACGCGCCCGCAAACATTCACATTTACAACTGCCGCTTCCAGGATATTGGCGTCCGCGCCATCAAAGGCTCGGCGGGGCAAGACCCGAAGATTCGCGCGATGAAGGGTTCGGTGCGCTTCTGCTATTTCGAGAACACCAAAATCCCGCCAGCCGATTGGTTGTACGGCGGCGATTACATCGCGGCCATCGACATGATGGCTCTGGAGGATTGGGCCTTTTCCGACAATATTTTCCGGAACGTCAAAGGCCGGAATGGCGGCGGCCGCGCTGCTATCTTCATTTGGGTGCGCTCGAAGAAGATCGTCGTGGAGCGGAATCTTATTGTGAACTGTGACCGCGGCGTGGCGTTCGGAAATCCCGGGCAGGCCACTTCCAACGCGCCGGGAGAACGGCTCGTTTATGTCCTGGACGGAATCATCCGCAACAACTTCATCGCTGGCGGTCCGGACTGCGGTATCGAGCTTTGGCACGCGGATCAGATCAAAGTTTTCAACAACACGATCTGGCGGCCAGAACGGAATTGGGCCCGAGGGATCCGGATTGGAACGGGGACTTCGCGCTCGGATGTCGCCAACAATCTCGTGCATGGCGAAATCCGGCTGGAAGGCGGAGACGCGCAGCTTCGCCAAAATCTGGCGCGGAAACTCGATGGCTATTTCGTGGAACCGGCCGCCGGAAATCTGGCGCTGACCTCAGCGGCGCAAGACGTCATCGATCAGGGCGTGTCCCTGCCGGAAGTGACTGACGATATCCGCGGCCGCCTTCGGACCGGTCGCCTTGACCTTGGGGCTTGGGAATTGGATGGCTTGGATACGCCTTCAAGCGCGGCGACGACCGTCGTTTTGGTCAATCCTCGCGATGGCGTTCGGGACGTCAGCGTGCAAACCACCGTGCAGATCCATTTCTCAAACGGGCTGACGCTGACTTCGATCATTCCGGATTCTGTCCGCTTGCTCAAACCCGACGGGACCCAGGTCAACGCGCAATTGGGTTCCGATCTCGAAGCGGATGTCGTCAATCTCCAACCCAAGGATCGACTGGCGCCGCGAACGTCATACCTCCTTGAGGTGAACCG
>JACPRI010000280.1 GCA_016190065.1 Verrucomicrobiota bacterium | reverse complement strand
GTTCCCGCTGCCGCCGTTATCGGAGTGGAAAACCGTCAGCGTATTCTGGTCTTGGCCGAGTTCCTTGATCAGCGCGTGAATCTCGCCGATGGCTTCGTCCATGCACGTGACCGCGGCATAGTAGCGCGTGAGCCGTTCGTTCATCAGCTTGCCGGGATACAGGGCAACGTATTTTTCCGGCGCCTGAACGCCGCGCACTTCGTAGCTGGACGCGCCGTGCGGGGCATTGAAACAAAGATACAGGAACCAGGGCTTGTCCTGGTTCTCGCGAATGAATCGCAACGCCTCGCGCTTGAACAGGTCGGTGGCATAGGCGCCGCGATCCTCTTGGGTCCGTTGATTGCCGCGAAACATCGAGGGCACGCCATAGCGTTCGTGCGTGTAGTAATCGATGCCGTTGTTGCCGTGTCCGTAGAAAAAGTCGAAGCCGCGTTGGAGAGGAAGGTAACGTCTGGCTTGGCCCATGTCCCATTTGCCCACCATGCCCGTGGCGTAGCCGGCGCGCTGGAGCACGTCGCCGATCGTGATCTCGCGCGGGTCGAGTCCGAGCGTCATTTCCGGGGACACGGCGTATTCTTCCCAGGTGTATTGGTGGCGGTAATTGACCATGTCATTGCGGACCATGTCGTAGAGTCCGTTGCGCTGCGGATAGCGGCCCGTCAGGATGCTGCCGCGCGAGGGGGTGCAAGCGGGCCAGGTCACGTAAAAACTGGTGGCGCGGACGCCTTCGCGCGCGAGGCGGTCGAGGTTCGGAGTGAGAATCGGTTTGGAGCCGATGCATCCGAGATCGGAGTAGCCTTGATCGTCGGAGACGATCAGGAGGATATTGGGGCGGCTGGGCTGAGCACCGAGGAGGCTCGCGCTGGCGCAGAAGAGTGCTGCCACCGTGGAAAGAATTCCCCGAAGCCGGTTCGCGCATTGAACCCCTGAACCACCCCTCACCCGTCCTGCGGACACCCTCTCCCCTCCGAGGGGAGAGGGATGGGGTGAGGGGTCCGTCTCCAGGTTCGTGGAAAGGGCGAGCGTGCAAAATCGGGAGCGCATCATGACCGGAGGTTAGCCAAGGGGACCTCAACGCCGCAAGGCCGACCCTCAGCGATACGGCTGCCTCAGAATACCAAAACGCTAACCTAACCAAAGACATTTGAAACTTACCTGAGACATCTTTCCCTATCAGTGTCAATCAGTGAGGATTAGTGGTTTGTAACCGAAGAGTTGGCGATCCGTCCACGCTCAGTTGTCTTTCGCCCCGCCTTTTTCAGCCGCGTCGATCTCCGCCAGCGTCGGCACGGTATAGAGTTCGACGCGTCCGAGGACGAGAATTTGGCGCGCAGGTGGAAAGGAAAAAACAGCCCAGCAGCCCAGCAGCAGCCGTTGGCGGAAGCAGGGGAGATTGAGAGCCGCGGAGCGGCGAAAGAAGCTTTTCGACCAGATTGGATTTCTATCGCCCCATCCGGGGACCCCATCCGGGGCTGATGGATCGGTCGCTTTTTTTCCCACGGCTTGCGCCGTGGGCTACGATCTTCCGCCACTCCGTGGCTGGGGGTCATTTCGCACTTTTAACTTGGCCGATTTGACCTAACTTTCCGCCATGACTCTGACGGAACAGATGATGCAGTTGGCCAAACAAGCCAAGGCATCGTCGCGTAATCTGGCTAGGCTCACCGCCGAGCAAAAGAACGCCGGCTTGCTCGCCATGGCCGAGGCGCTGGAGAAGAATTGCCCGGCCATCAAAGAGTCGAATGAGCTCGACATGGAGAGCGCGGCGCAAGCTGGACTTTCAGCGGCGATGCTGGATCGGCTCAAGCTCGACGAGAAGCGAATCTTCGCCATGGCGAAAGGATTGCGGGAAGTCGCCGCGTTGCCTGATCCCGTCGGACGCGTGCTTGACGAGCGTGTCCGTCCAAATGGACTGAAGCTTCGAAAGATTTCCACCCCGATCGGCGTCGTCGTTATCATTTACGAATCGCGCCCCAACGTCACGGCTGACGCGGCCGCGCTCTGTTTCAAATCTGGAAACGCGACAATTCTGCGCGGAGGCAAAGAAGCGATGCACTCCAATCGCGCCATCGCGGAAATGATGGTGACGGCGGCGCGGCAGAGCCTGCCTGATTTCCCAACGCATGCGATTCAAGTCGTTCCGACTCCGGACCGCGACGCGATCAAAGAGCTGCTTTCCTTAACGCAATACGTCGATCTGTGCATGCCCCGCGGCGGGGAAAGCCTCATCCGGGCGGTGGCGGATTGCTCGAAGGTTCCCGTCATCAAACATTACAAAGGCGTTTGCCACGTCTATGTGGATGGCGCGGCGGATTTGAAAATGGCGGAGGAGATCGTAATGAACGCAAAAGTGCAACGCGCCGCCGTGTGCAACGCCATGGAAACGCTGCTGGTGGATCGCGCGATCGCGCCGGTATTCCTGCCTCGCATCGCCCTGAAGCTGGCGGAGAAAAAAGTCGAGTTACGGGTGGATGCGGAAACCTTGGAGCTCCTGAAATCTCAAATTTCAAATTTGAAATCTCCAATGCGCCTCCGGGCCGCGACGGAGCAAGACTGGTTCACGGAGTACAACGACTACATTCTCAACGTCCGCGTCATCGGCGGAATTCAAGAAGCCATCGACCACATCAACCACTACGGTTCGGCGCACTCCGACAGCATCGTCACGAGCGACGAGGCGCGTGCCCAACAGTTCCTCCGCGAAGTCGATTCGGCGGCGGTCTATTGGAATGCCTCGACGCGGTTCACCGACGGCGGCGAGTTCGGCATGGGGGCGGAAATCGGGATCAGCACGGACAAGGTTGGCGCGCGCGGACCGATGGGATTGGAGGAATTGACAACCTACAAGTGGATCGGAATCGGAACCGGGCAGATTCGCACTTAGCCGCAACCATTCAATTTCAACAGGAGGCAACGGAGAGAACAGAGGCTGAGGACAATCATGGTCCAAACGTTTTCCCCCGCTGACCGCGCCCGGTTCGTTCGAGATCGAATGCCGCCGCAAGGCTTGTTTGCCGGGCAGGAATTCCGAATCTCACCCCATCCCTTCCTGCTCGAAGTGAGCCTGGCGAAAGAGCTGGATTCGCTCGGACGCGTTCTGCTGCAGTTCAATCGCGCGGTCAATCTGCTCTACCGCCAGAGCGTGGCCGGCAAACAACCCGCCTGGGTCGCAGCTTGGCTCGACCAGGGCAAACCTCCCGAACTGATCGATCTGCAGCGTTCCAGCGCCTTCAAAAGCGATTTGCCGCGCGTCATTCGCCCGGACATTTTGCTGACGGACAGCGGGATCCGCATCACCGAACTGGACGCCGTGCCGGGAGGGATTGGCCTCACAGCCTGGTTAAACCAGACCTACGCTGAACTGGGCGCCCGATCTGCGGAGGCTTCTGAGACGAGGCCGACTGGGCTGGCCGCATCAACCGCAGCCCAATCGGTTCCCCCATCGCCCATCCGCACGCCGCACGCCGCGCTCCTCGGCGGCGCGGAAGGCATGCTGCGTGGCTTCGAAAGCATTTTCGGCGACGCACCGAAAGTACGGATCGTGATCTCCGCCGAATCGGCCACGTACCAACCGGAGATGGCGTGGCTCGCGACGCAGTTTGAGGAGGGACAGTTTGAGATTTGCGATTCCCGATTTGCTGGTTTCACCGAGGGCGATGCGGTTTATCGCTTCTTCGAGTTGTTCGACCTGGCCAACGTGGAGAACGCGAAGACGATTTTCCGACTGGCTCAGGATAAGAAAGTCCGCCTCACCCCACCGCCCAAAACGATCTTCGAAGAGAAAATGCTGTTTGCGCTCCTGTGGAATCGGAATCTGCGCGGATTCTGGCGACAGGAACTGGGGGAGGGATTTCTGGAACGGCTCTTGCGGTTGGTTCCGTACACCTGGCTCGTTGATCCCATGCCCTTGCCGCCGCACGGAGCGATTCCGGAACTCAATCTCACGGACTGGCACCAACTGAAAGCGCTTTCCCAACGGGACCGAGAACTTATCCTAAAAGTGTCGGGTTTTTCGGAGCAGGCCTGGGGCGCCCGCGGCGTTTATCTGGGAAGCGATCTTTCGGCCAGCGACTGGACGGAGGCCGTCGATCTGGCGCTGCGGTCTTTCGGGCAGTCCCCGTTTGTTTTGCAGCGCTATCACAAACCGAAAACGGTGGAGACGCCGTGGTTCGATTTCGCAAAGGAAGAGCTCGTGAAGATGAGCGGGCGAGTCCGGCTCTGCCCTTATTACTTCGTCCTCGGGGACGGAGACAGCGCGCGGGCGAATCTGGGGGGCGTGCTGGCGACGATTTGCCCGGCCGACAAAAAAATCATTCACGGGATGAAAGACGCGGTTCTGGTTCCATGCACTGTTTGATGCCATGGGCTTAATGGAATACATTCTTTTCGCCGCCGGTTCGTTGTTCATGATCATGGATCCCATTTCGCTGATTCCGGTCTTTGTGGCCATCACGCCGGAGGACACACCGCAACAACGCGAAAAGATGGCGCGGCTGGCGTGCCTGGTCGCGGCCGGCGTCTTGATCTTCTTCATGATCATCGGCAAGAAGTTGTTCAGTCTCATGGGCATCACTTTGCCGGCATTCAAAATCGCCGGAAGCATCGTGCTCCTCTTGATCGCCCTGGACATGCTGCGCGCCCAACGGTCGCGCGTGCAACAGACCAACGAAGAAACGGATGCCGCGGCCGCGAAGGAAGACATTGCGATCACTCCCCTGGCCGTGCCGCTCCTGGCGGGACCGGGCGCAATTTCCAGCGTCATTCTCCTGGAAGACCGCGCGAAGGGATGGGCGCAGGAGGTCGCGCTGGTGTTCTGCATCGGCGCGGTGTGCGCCGCGAGTTACTTCGTGTTGCGCCTCGCCGCGCACGGCGCCACGTGGATCAACCCCATCGCCATGAGAATTGTCACCCGGATCATGGGCCTGCTCCTAGCCGCGGTGGCGATCCAATTCATCCTCGACGCGATCGCCGAGCAGAAGGGGAGACTCTTTTAGCTGGGTTGCTGGCCATACCACTCAATCGCGTTGGGGAACGCACGCGCCCTCGCGTGCTGTGGTTGGCGCCCTCGCCGACCACTGAGATGCAATCGAAAAAGCCATCATTAAGAGCCTGATCCGACGTGTTGGTTTCGACCGGCGGGGCGCCGGTCGGAACACGCGAGGGCGCGTGTGCTCCCCATTCTCACTGCACACTTATGGCTTGGTACCCTGACCCCCCGCGATCCCGAGCAATTCAATCTCGAAGACCAGCGTGGAATGGGGAGGAATCGGGCCTTGCCCGCTCTCGCCGTAAGCGAGATCCGACGGGATGAACAGTTTCCACTTCGACCCCACCGACATGAGTTGCAGAGCTTCGGTCCAGCCCGGGATGACGCCTTTGACGGGGAAACTCACTGGCTCGCCGCCTTTGTAAGAACTGTCGAATTCAGTGCCGTCGATCAACGTGCCGCGATAATGCGTGGTCACCGAGTCGGTCGCGATCGGCTTTTTGCCTTTGCCGGCCGTAATCACCGAATACTGCAGACCGCTGGCCAAAGTTTCCACGCCTTTCTTCTTCTTGTTTTCGGCGAGAAACGTTTCGCCGTCTGCCTTATTCTTCTTGGCCTTCTCCGCTCTTTGGCCGAGCACCAGTTTCTGGAATTCCATGAGTGTGGCCTGGATCTCCTGCTCGGTGAGCAAGGGTTTTGCGTTGGAGAGAACATCGCGGATTCCCGCCGCCACCTGTTCCGGATTCAGATCGAGAGATTGTTGTTTCAGGCTGTTGCCGATGTTGATTCCGATGCAGTAACTGGCCTTGTCCTTCTGGTCCTTCAAAACCACTTTGTCTTCCGCCGCGAAGCCCAGGCCACAGACCAGGGCGCAGGCGGCCGTCATAACCGCTGATTTCATTTGGATCCTTCTGGAATTGATTCGTGGGGACGAAGGCTTTTTTCGCCGCAGAGGAATCAGTTTTAATGCGGCGCGCAGACTAGCGGGAATCCCCCCCGCGTCAAGCTCCACGACAGGTGCCGCGGGAGCCCCGCTGCTCCAGCAAGAACATTATGAGTATGCCAAAAATTGGCCGAGAATTGGCCAAGCAGGTTTGGGCAGCTTTCACAACCATGGTGGGCCCAGAGGGATTTGAACCCCCGACCAAGCGATTATGAGTCGCCTGCTCTAACCCCTGAGCTATGGGCCCACAATTCCGAATCCTTGCATTACGGATAAGGTGCCCCTCAGTCGCTGACAAGCAAATCTACGAATCTACGATTCCTGCGACTCCTCCATACTCCTTCATTCCAGATCGTCAACTTGGTGGGCGATGAGGGAATCGAACCCCCGACCTACTGCGAGTAAAGCAGACGCGCTAACCGCTGCGCCAATCGCCCATCGACGCACTGACTATGCCCGCTTCCAACTGCGCGGCAAGCGCATTTGAGAGTTCCAGGCGTCGCCGGGTCAAAACTCCGCGCTTGCGTTCACCCGCGTGCTTTGCCAACTTTTGCGCCCGCGCTTCTCGAATGCGAAACGGCGAGCGGCGCGCCCATTTCGCAATCGTGACCATGTCGGAACTGCTCTGGTACGTCGCTCACACGAGACCTCGTTGTGAGAAAAAGCTCACCCAGTTTTGCGGACGTGAAGGCTTCGACTTCACTTTGCCACTGTTCCGGCACATCAGAAAGTATCGCGGGAAGACCGTCACTTTTGAAAAGCCGCTCTTCCCCGGATACGTCTTTCTCAAGCTGCTGCCGAGTCACTCCCGGAAAGTCTATCAAAGCGATTACGTGGCCAATCTTCTCGACGTGCCCGATCAGCAGACCTTTGCCGATCAGCTCGGCGACATTCTCCGCGCGCTGGACACGAACCTGGAAGTGTGCCTGGCGCCGCATATCACGGAGGGATCCCGAGTGAAGGTCAAATCCGGCCCTTTGCGAGGCATGGAAGGCTTTGTCGAGAAGCGCGCCGGCCAGGTGATGGTGGTGCTCCGGCTCGATTTCATCCGCCAGGCTGCTGCCGTCAAAATCGAGGCGGGCGATTTGGAATTAATTTAACAAGCGAAGAGAGACCCAGTTGCTTCTGCATCCGGTTAATTGAGCGGACGAGAGCGAGCTTCAAGAGGTGAAGCACGGAATAGCGGCCCGTGAGATACACCGAGCCGCCATTCGTACTTCCCGAGCCCACGCTGGGCCCTGTAGAAGAAAGACTCGGCAGTTTCTCTCGAAACTTTAGCCACCAAACGTCATGGCTTTCCGAAATCTGGCACTCAAAGAGGCGACTCCACCCGGAGCCGCCTTGCTTGAGTAAACGACGGACGTTCTATTCAGAATCTGTCTGTCGCAAAACCGGATGAGCAGAGGCTGTGCCCTTCTGGATTCTGAGATCGGGCGGCTTATTATTAGTACACCTTTCGCAAGTGTGAAGGCAGGATATTTAGCTCGGAGCGATACTTCGCCACGGTCCTGCGAGCGATGACGATCTCCTTTTCCGAGAGCAACTTGACGATCTCCTCGTCGGACAGCGGCTTGCTCGGATCCTCTTTCTCAATCATCTCAGAAATCATGTCCTTGACGCTGGTATTGGAGAGTCCGACGCCGCTGGCCGTTTTGATTCCGGAAGTGAAGAAATACTTCATCTCGAGAACTCCGCGCGGCGTCTGCATGTACTTGCCCGACACGGCGCGGCTCACAGTCGTTTCATGCACGCCAACAACCTCCGCGACTTGAACCATCGTCAGGGGTTTCAGCTTGGAAACCCCGTGTTCCATGAAGTCTCGCTGGCGGCTCACAATCTCTCTCGCAATGTTCAGGATCGTCTGTTGCCGTTGATGGAGACTCTTGATCAGGAATTTGCCCGCCCGGATTTTGTCGCGGATGTATTCGCGAACCTCGGAAGAGCTGTCCGGCTGCGCCATCAAATCCTTGTAGGTGTTGCTGATTCTCAAGTGAGGAATCTGCTCGTTATTCGTGCTCACGACGTATTCGTCACCCACTTTCTGAACGAAGATCTCGGGCACGACGTATTGCTGATTGTCTGGGAGGAAATCGCGGCCTGGCCGCGGTTCGAGATGCCCGATGCGTTCAACGGCTTCTTGCACTTCCTCGACGCTGAGGTTCAGGCCGCGGGAAATTTCAGGAATCCGCCGTTTCCCCAGCGCTTCCATGAATTTGTCCACGATGCGAAACTCCAGGGTATCCTTTCTGTCGGAGCGTTCCAGTTGGAGCAGGAGACACTCCCGAAGATCTCGCGCCCCGACTCCGGGCGGATGAAAGCTCTGGATCACACGCAAAACCTCCAGCACTTTCTCGACGGGAATGTTAGTGGAGAAAGCGAGTTCATCGACGCTGGCCTGGAGGTAACCGTAGTCGTCGATGTTCCCAATAATCATCTCCGCGACCGGGCGTTGTTCCGGCGTCAAATCGGATAGGCGGACCTGTTCGAGGAGGTGTTCCTGGAGAGAAGTTCCCGCCACGAGCGAGTCGAACATGTATTGTCGTTTCTCCTCATCTTCCTGACTGCGCCGGGCGGGAATATTTGTTTGGGCGAAATGATCGCGCCACTCTTGATCCAGTTGGGACAGGCGCTCAAATTCCGCTTGAAAGTCGTCCACTGGCCCGGTCGTTTTGTCAGTCGCCGGATCAAAGGTCACATCTGCGGGAGGTTCACTCGGATCCGCCGGTTCGCCGGGCGAATCGCCTTCCCTACCGGGCTTCATTTCCTGTTCGGCTTCAGTGGTGAGCACTTCCTCCAGGACGGGGTTCTGTTGAAGTTCCTGCTCGACCAAAGCCTTCAATTCCAGCGTGGGCGCCTGCAACAGGGCCAGCGATTGCTGGAGTTGGGGTGCCAGCACTTGCGACAGCGCCATCTTCTGCGATAAATGCAGGCCTTGAGCCATTGGAGGTATCTTAAGCAGACCGGCGAATATCTCAAGCAAAACTCGGCATGAGGATTGCTGAGCCTACCTTTAGTACTCCGCTTTCCTAACCCGGGTTCGTTGTTCGGGTTTGCCTTGTTAATGAGTTGATCCACCAAATGCCGAAGCGTAACTTCGGCACGCGTGCCAGTTCGATTAACTATTCTGGGGAGCGGTTCCAGCGGAAACTGTGCCTATCTCGAATCCGATGAGACCCGGTTGCTCATCGATGCCGGTCTGAGTGGCCGCCAAATTCGACAGCGACTGGCGCTCATTGGCCGGACGCCGGAAACTTTGCACGGGATTCTGCTCACGCACGAGCACTCCGATCACGTTCAAGGCCTGGTGGGTCTGGGCGCCAGGCTCCAGATTCCCGTTTTTTGCAATCGTCTGACAAAGGAAGCCGTGGAGGAGCAACTTCAGGTGAAGCTGAGTTGGCGCATCTTCAGCACTGGAGCCGGCTTCGATGTGGGCGACGTGGCGGTCGAAACATTCAGCGTGCCGCACGACGCCAGTGATCCAATTGGCTTTTTGTTGCGCACGCCCGACGCCAACATCGGATTCCTGACCGATCTCGGCCACGCGACCAAACTGGTCATTGAACGCGTCCGGAGCGCGAATGTTCTCGTGTTGGAGACCAACCACGATCTGAAGATGCTCCAGAATGATCTCCGGCGTCCGTGGAGCGTCAAACAGCGAATCATGAGCCGGCACGGACACCTCTCGAACGAGGCCGCCGCCGAGTTGGCCGAGGAGATTGTTTCTGCGGAGTTGCGGTACCTTTACCTGGGACACTTGAGCCAGGACTGCAACCGTCCGGAGCTGGCTTACGAGACGGTTTGGAAACGGCTGCAAACAATCGGCGCGACGCATACCGAGGTGAAGTCCACTTCGCAACAGGAGCCAAGTGCAACTTTGGAACTGACGAATTCAGGCTAGGCCAGCAACTCCTGCAATTCGTCCCAGGTCAACGCACCGGTAAAGGAATCTTCATCGGCCAGGACAGCCTGAAGGGTTTCCCGCTTGCGCTTCTGCAGGTTTAAGATTCTCTCCTCCACCGTGCCTCGCGTGATCAGCTTGTAACTGGTCACGATGCGCGTCTGACCGATGCGATGCGCGCGATCCGTGGCCTGATCTTCCACAGCCGGATTCCACCACGGGTCGAAGTGGACGACGGTATCGGCTCCGGTGAGGTTCAGCCCGACTCCACCGGCTTTCAGGCTGATCAAGAAAACCGGGATCGCCGGATTTGATTGAAACCTGGCCACCACTTCGGCTCGATTCAACGTCGAGCCGTCCAGATAACAGAAATCGATGGAATCAGCGGACAGCCGTTCCCGAATCAGCGCCAACATGCTGGTGAACTGGCTAAAGACGAGCACGCGATGCCCGCCGTCGATCGCTTCATCGAGCAATTCCTGGAACAGGTCCAGTTTCCCAGAGGCCGTTTCCGGGTTGACGTTCTCCAGCTTCAGGAGCCGAAGATCGCAGCAGGTCTGGCGCAAGCGCAGCAGCGCGGTCAGAACAATCATCCGGCTCTTCTGCGCGCCGTGTGTCTGGACCGCCTCGAGCACCTCGCGCCGGCTCGCTTCGAGCACCTGGCGATACACGGCTTGCTGGTCTTCGGTCAGATCGCAAAAAGTCACTTGCTCGATCTTGTCGGGCAGATCGCGAGCGACCTCGCGTTTCAGACGGCGCAGGATGAAAGGTCGGACCCGCCGCGCTAATCGAGCCTGCACCGTGACATTCTGTTCGCGCGTGATCGGCATTTCATAGCGTTCTTTGAAATCGACAGCCGAACCCAGGTATCCCGTCATCAGGAAGTCGAAGATCGACCACAGGTCCAGCACGGAGTTCTCCAGCGGCGTGCCCGTCAAGACAAGCCGATGCTGGCCACGCACGGCTTTGACGGCCTGTGCGTTTTGGGTTTGACGGTTCTTGATGTGTTGCGCTTCGTCCAGGATCACCGTGTCGAATTGCATGTCCCGATAAACGTCGGCGTCACGCCGGATCAACGAGTAGCTCGTCACCGCAAGATCAATTTTCGGAACCTGCTTGAAGAGTTCACGCCGATCGGGTCCGTGCAGAGCGAGCACGCGGAGCCGCGGCGTGAAGCGCTCGGCTTCCGCAAGCCAATTAAAAATCAGGCTGGTTGGACAAACGACCAGCGAAGGCCTTGGTTTCTCATCTTTCGACGCGTCCGTAATCAATTGCAAGAAGGCCAGCGTTTGCAGTGTTTTGCCCAAGCCCATTTCGTCCGCCAGAATGCCGCCGAACTGATTTTGCCGCAGGAATTGCAGCCAAGCCACTCCGTGCTTCTGATAGGCTCGAAGCACGGTGTCGAGCGCTCCCAACGCAGGCACCGGAAGCTCCACCGCGCCGGATTGCTTCGCCTCCGGATCAACCCGCAAGTTCGGCGGCTCGGCTTGCCAGCCGGTCTGTTCTTTGAGGGTCGATTCCAAAAAAGCCCTTTGGCGGTTCTCCAGCCGATAGACGCCGCGCTCCTGCTGAGGAGCGCAATCCACCAACACTTCCTGCAGTTCTTCGACTGCCCCGGTGTCGATGAGGGCGAAGCGCCCGTTCTTGAGTCGGCTGTGACTGCGGTTCGAGAGGATGAGCCGCTGAATGTCGGTCGGAGAAAAATGTGCGCCGCTTTCCGTGGAGAAGGAGACGCCAAAGTCGAACCACTGCTCGCCTGAGGGCGTCACTTGAAACCGCG
Source organism: Verrucomicrobiota bacterium (assembly GCA_016190065.1). Lineage (GTDB taxonomy): Bacteria > Verrucomicrobiota > Verrucomicrobiia > Limisphaerales > SIBE01 > VHCZ01. The sequence goes on along the minus strand of JACPRI010000280.1, from coordinate 1,141 downwards.
GTTCCATACGCTCGACATTCCGCGAAAGGCTCCGGTCGAGACGTTCTTCCAGCGTGACGTTCCACTCTCGCTGCAACCGAGGCCACTCGCGCGCAAAAAAGTTGAGCACCGAATCCTGGCCGGTGAGCTGAAAGCGTCCTTGCGTGTCCGGTCCGGTGAAGCCGCACCGGACCAAACGGGTGAGAGCGCCTCGTTCCGCATGAGCGTCCCTGGTGAAATAGCGTTGGGGTGAACTGGGATCGGGGGACCAAAGGGACTCTTCACTCGTCTTCGTTCCCAGCGAGAAGACCCGGGTGCCGTAGGCGCATTGGAGCTGCGCCTGGAGCTGCGCCAGGCCGCCGGCCAGCGCGAGTTGGAACTTCGGCGGCGCGGACTCCAAAATGAAATCGTCAAAACTGAAATCCGCCTCCAACTCGCAATTCATCTGAAGAAGCGGCCAGTCATTCGCCAGGAATTGGGGAACGCTTGCGCGCGGGAGTTGAAGCGGCCCCTGGAAAAGCGCGTGATACAAGCGAGGCAATCCAACCGGTTGAAACCGGTTCTGCTGAAAAGCCCAGGCTGTTTCGCCTGCAATCAGCGCCGGCATGGGCACGGTCAGGCTCAGCCGGATTTCACCCGACGCTTGCAGACGCGCCTGCAGAGGAGCTCGCCAAGGGGACGCCGTGATCGTCACGGTTTGTGATCGGCCGGATGAAACGCGCGGATGATCGATCAGTCGCGCCAGCACACTGGCCAATTGCTCGCGCGGCAGAGCCAGGACTCCCGGCGTCTCCCCGTCCGCCAGAAGCTCCGCGTGGTCCAGCAACGCGCGGTCTTCGGCGGAAAAGAGAAAAGGAATGTCGCTCGGCAATGCGTTCAGCGGGACGCGGCCCTTCTTCCATTTCCCCTCCAAACAAATCGTCAACTTTGGCTTGGCGAGGGCTTGCGGCAGGTTGGGTGGCAGCACGACGAAAATCTCCACAAGTTCACCCGCTGCCGCTTCGTCCACTCGCCGCAAACGCCGGCTGGACGCCTTGGCGGTTGGTTGGGATCTGGCCTCGGTTTTGTCCGACAATCGACCTGTTTTTTCCACGAACCGATCCCCCTCACCCCTTCCCTCTCCCCCAGTGGGGGAGAGGGTGTCCGAAGGACGGGCGAGGGG
>JACPRI010000289.1 GCA_016190065.1 Verrucomicrobiota bacterium | reverse complement strand
GCCGACGAGTTTCGCACCGAGCCGGCGTTCAGGCTTCAAGGCTCCTACCGCAACATGAACCGCCTGGCCGAGAAAGTCGTCCCGATCATGAACGATCCGGAAGTGCTGGATCTCGTGCTCGACCACTACCGGAATGAATCCCAAACCCTCACCACCGGCGCCGAGGCGAATTTGCTCAAGTTCAAAGAACTCATCGGCCTGCTGGCCGACGCCGAGAAAGCGCGCTTGTAGGACATCAATAAGACGATCAAACGCCACAAACTCGTGCGCGTCGGCGACGCGAACGACCCGGTCAGCCGAGTCGTGTCGCAACTGGCGGGCTTCCAGGCCGGCCTCGAAGCCATTCAGGAAACGCTGGCGACTCAGTTGTCGAAGGCGCAATCACCGCAGTTGAATGTGGATTTGACTCCGGTCAGCCAGAGTCTTGAAGCCTTGCGGGCCGGCATGGAAGCGCGGCTGGAGCATCTGGCGGCGCCGGCTCGAGCGGAGGCGCGTCCCGCCGGCGAGGCGGCGCAGCTTGCCCGGCAACTGAGCGCCGGCCTGCAAGGACTGCGCGAGAGCCTGGCGCAGGCGCTGGGCGAGGTCCACTCCGGCGTCGTGGCCCACCGGCTGGAGTCGTTGGACGCAGACATCACGGCCGTTTACAACACGCTGGAGACGTTGAAGGACATGGCGCGCCAACAGAGCATCAACTTGCGCGCCGCGCAGGACCTCCTGGCCGCGCGCGCCCGTCAAGGCACCGTGGAGATTGAACTGACCCAGGACATGCTCGCCAACGAAAGCCTGTTTCTGGATAAGTTTCACCAGTTGCTGGCCGAGCGCGAGCAGCGGCAAACCCCGCCGCCCGGCAGCGATTCACCGGCGAAACCTTCGACTTAGCCGTATGAACAATTCAACCGCGAATGAACGCCAATGAACGCGAATGAGAAAGGGCTTTGCAGAGGGATTCGAGTTTTATGCATTGCTCATCGGATCACCGGTGCTGGTAGGAACCGATCTGGCATGTGCTCGCACATGCTCATTCGCGTCCATTTGTGTCCATTCGCGGTTTCACTGAATGGATACGGCTTGAGGCAACCCCTATGAAAAAGTTCCGCAAAAAATTTCAGGATCTGAGCCAGAAAGCGGCGCAGATCAAACACGTGTTGGAAGCCGCGCCCGGCAAGGTCGCCGAGGTTCGCCAGCTCATCACCCAGACGGTCGGCGAGTTCCAGCAGCTCAAAGATGATTTCCGGATCAGCAGTTCGGCTTTTCCCGAGATCATGGAACAGATCACGGCGGGAGCCGAAGTGCTGGACGAAACCGGCTACCGCCTGGACCGCCTCCAGATGGAAGTCGGCGGCAACCCTCGGCTTATTGTTCATCTCAACCGGGAGGAGGAAACCAGCGTCCGTTCATTGCACGAATTGCAGGAGAAGCACGAGGGCAACGTCGCGCTTCGCAGCATTCTTGCGGCGCTCATTAAAGCCGAGGAAATGGCGGCGAAGGTGCATCTTCCCGGCATGACCTATCATGCTCTGACGGTGGAGGTGGGCATGATGCCCGGCGTGCGCCTCACCTGGTGGGCTGACGCCGCGCACGCCGAGGAGGAGGAGGAAACTCCACCGGCGCCACCGTCCAGCACGCCCGCCGCGCCTGCGCCTGCGCCACCGGTATCGGCGTTCCTTGGTCAGACCACTTACTTCGAGCGGCGTACTCCGCCGCTTGCTTCCGCCGTCGAAACCAAGCCGGCCGAGAAGCTTGTCGAAAACGTTCCCGCTCCGGCGCCCAGCGCCAAGCCGAGCCAAACATCGGCCCAGACCGGTTCGAGTGCTGGCGGCTGGAGACGCGACGCCCTCGAACGGTTCAAGAAGATGCCGGACCTCTCGAAGTACGGAAGATAGGGGCAGCTTTCAGGTTTTGCATCTCGCCTGGCTCAACAAGATGAGATGGCACCGCGCTCGAACAAGTCGGCGTCAGGTCGGTCCTCAAAGGATTTTGCTCCGAGCGCGCCAAATTCGGAGACGAGAATTCCTGAAGAGCGGGCTGCGTTCCAGAGTCCAAAACACAGGACCCGAAAACTGAACTCATCAGCAGCAGGTCTGGGATCTTGAGAAATCGGGAACGAAAGGAACCGTTATGTCTTCAGAAATCGATCGACGCGCTTTTGTCAAAGGAACCCTCCTCTCCGCCGCCGGACTGACGCTGGGCGTGGATTCTCGCGGACAAAGTCCGCCCAATGCCTCCGCAAATTCGCCCGCCGTGAGGCCTGGCCTTCCGACCGGCAAGATCGGCAAACTTGAGGTCAGCCGGTTGATTCTCGGCGGGAATCTTCTGACGCACTACACGCACAGCCGCGACCTGAAGTACGTGTACAGCCTGGCCGCGCATTACAACACGGACGAAAAAATCCTGGAAACTCTTGCGCTGGCCGAAGCGCAGGGCATCAATACGGTTTCGATGCACAACCCACCGCACCCGATTTCGGTGCTCAAACGCTACCGCAAAGAACGCGGCGGCAAAATCCAATGGATCATCTGCCCCACGGCGCCGGTCGAGTCCGACATGTCCCGCTACCGCCAGGAGATCGAAAATCTCGTGTCGGCCGGGTGTGAGGCGATCTATTTGTGGGGCGTTCACAGCGACGCTTTGATCGCGCGGGATCGGATCGACTTGATCGCCAAAGCGGTCGAAGTGGCCAAAGAGTTCGGCGTGGCCTCGGGCGTCGGCGCGCATGCGCTGGACGTGGTCAAAGGTTGCGAGCGCTACGGTGTGAACGCGGATTTTTACATCAAGACCTTTCATCACCACAACTACCCGACCGGCCCGAAGCCGGAGCAATTGAAGGCGCCGTACAGCGAGTTCCCCGGCTATTGGTGCCGGGAACCGGAAGGGACCGCCGAATTCATGAAGACCGTCTCGAAGCCGTGGATTGCCTTCAAAGTCATGGCCGCCGGGGCGATTCCTCCCAAGGACGCGTTCCGTTACGTGTTCCAGAACGGCGCGGACTTCGTGCTGGCCGGCATGTTTGATTTCGAGATCGCGGAAGATGTTCGCATCGCGAAGGAGACGCTCGCCGGAATCCATGAACGCGCGCGTCCCTGGCGAACGTGATCTAGTGCTAATGGGTCAGTCTTGTCAGCGCCGACATTCGACAGCAGACTGGATTCATGGCTGTCGGATCACTCATCGAGTTTCATCAGCGCCTGGGCGCGCAGTGGGTCGAGGTGAGCGGGGAGAAAGTTCCGGCGCATTACGGCGATGTTATCGCGGAGTACACAGCTTTGCGTGAGGCAGCCGCCGTGCTGGATCTCAGTTTTCGCAGTCGCCTTTGCCTGACGGGTGCGGACCGGCAGCGCTTCCTGCACGGGCAGGTGACCAATGACGTGAACGGCCTGGAAGTCGGAGAGGGCTGCTACGCCGCGTTGGTCACCGCCAAAGGCAGAATGGTCAGCGATCTGAATCTCTACCTGCTCCAGAATGAAATCTTGCTCGATTTCGAGCCGGGCCTCACCGAGAAGGTCG
>JACPRI010000288.1 GCA_016190065.1 Verrucomicrobiota bacterium | reverse complement strand
GTCCCGGTCTGGGGCTGGGCCGACGACGGCGAGAAAGTCACGGTCGAGTTTCGCGGCCACAAAGTCAGCACAACCGCCAAGGGCGGCAAGTGGATGGTCCGGCTGCCGAAACTGCAGGCGGGCGGCCCGGATGTCTTGACCGTTGCGGGCAAGAACAAACTGGAACTCAAAGACGTGCTCGTGGGCGAAGTGTGGGTCGCCAGCGGGCAATCGAATATGGAATGGCCGATGCGGCTGACGTTTGAACCGGAAAAAGCCATCGCGGCGTCGGCCAATTCGTCGATTCGGCTGTTCACCGTTCCCAAGCTGAAAGCGGACCAGCCGGTCGAAGACGTCAAGGCGAGCTGGAAGGAATGCGGGCCGCAGAACCTGACCAATTTCTCCGCCGTGGCCTACTTTTTTGGACGCGACTTGCAGAAAGCTCTCAACGTCCCCGTCGGCTTGATTCACACTTCTTGGGGTGGATCACCCGCCGAAGTCTGGATCAGCCACGACGTGCTCGAAGCAAATCCGGACTACAGGAAGGCCATCCTCGACGGTTACGGCGACTCGATGCGCAGATACGAGACAGCCCTGGCGCAATTCAATGCCGAACTGGCCGAGGCCAAGAAGCAAGGAAAGACTTTAAACAAGAAGCCCCCCACACGGCCCTCCTGGAAACCGTCCGAACTCTACAACGGCATGATCGCTCCGTTGCTGCCCTTCGCAATCCAGGGCGCGATCTGGTATCAAGGCGAATCCAACGCCGGTCGTGCGCATCAGTACCGCACGCTATTTGCCGATATGATCCGGAATTGGCGCCGCGATTGGCATCAAGGCGACTTCACGTTTCTTGAAGTTCAACTCGCGCCGTTCACCAAAATCCTGGATCAACCTGCTGACAGCAATTGGGCCGAACTTCGCGAAGCGCAACTGCTCGCCACGAAAGCGCTCCCGAAGGTTGGAATGGCGGTGATCACAGACGTCGGTGAGGAAAACGACATTCATCCGAGGAAGAAGGAACCGGTCGGCGCGCGATTGGCGTTGGCCGCGCGTGGGATTGCCTATGGCGAGAAGCGGCTGGTGCATTCGGGGCCGACCTACAAAAAAATGAAGGCCAACGGAGATAAGATCACGGTCAGCTTCGACCACGTGGGCAGCGGCCTGGAAGCGCGTGGGGGAGCGCTGAAGGGATTCGCTATTGCCGGCGAGGACAAGAAGTTCGTCTGGGCCAAAGCGGAGATCGAAGGCAACAAAATCATTGTGAGCAGTCCAGAAGTTCCGAAGCCGGTGGCCGTGCGCTACGGCTGGGCAAATTATCCTGTCGTGAATCTCTGGAACAAAGACGGCTTGCCGGCCACGCCGTTTCGCACGGACGATTTCCCAATGACCACCGCGCCAAAGAAGTGAACATGAGAATTCTCCGAAAGCATTCGCGCATTGAACCCGTGCGACGACTGGTTTGTCTCTTCGGCACCTTTTTGACCGCCAGCGTGACATGTCTGATGACCGCCCGCGCCCAGGAATCCAGTTCGGCGCAGGCCGGACTCCTGAAGTCCGAATTCATCTTCGAGCAAGCGCCGTTTCGTTCCTGCCATGCTTCGACGATCGTCGAGACGCGCGAGGGTTTGATGGCGGCGTGGTTCGGCGGCACGCAAGAAGGAAACCGGGACGTGGGAATCTGGCTGTCGCGGCACGAGGGCAACGCATGGTCGGAGCCGGTCGAAGTGATCAACGGCGCGGATGACGAAAAGCACATCCGTTATCCGTGTTGGAACCCGGTGTTGTTCCAGCCGCAGAAGGGACCCTTGCTGCTCTTTTACAAGGTGGGGCCCAAACCGACTTCCTGGTGGGGAATGCTCATGAAATCCGAAGATGGCGGGCGAACGTGGTCCAAACCTCGGCGCTTGCCCAAAGACATTTTGGGCCCGATCAAGAACAAGCCGGTGGAGTTGGAAGATAACTGGATTGTCTGCGGATCAAGCACTGAAGACGCGGGCTGGCGCGTGCACATGGAGCGCACCCACAGTTTCGGCCAGCAATGGAGCCGCACGCCGCCGCTCAACGCCGCGATGGAGTTCGGCGCGATTCAACCCGCGATCGTGGCTTACCCTTCAGGCAAGATACAGATTCTTTGCCGCACTAAGCAGCGGCAGATCACGGAAAGCTGGTCCGGCGACGGCGGCCACACCTGGAGCCGCATGAAAGCCACGGATCTGCCCAATCCAAACAGCGGGATTGACGCCACCGTGCTTCGCGACGGGCGCGCGCTGTTGGTTTACAACCACACGGACCGGGGACGCGGCGTGTTGAACGTTGCGATTTCGCCCGAAGGCAAGAAATGGTTTGCGGCTCTGGTTTTGGAGTACGAACCGGGCGGTGAGTTTTCCTACCCGGCAGTCATCCAGGCCAACGACGGACTCGTGCACGTGACTTACACCTGGAAACGCGAACGGATCAAACACGCGGTGATCGATCCCTTCAAGCTCGTCCTTCGTGAGATCATTGAAGGGCAATGGCGGTAGGCGTGCGGCTCCTGGAAAGCCGCCATTCGTCGAGCGAATTCTTCGATCTCAAACCGATGAGCGAGGCCGAACGTGGCGTAACAAGACGAAACATTTTGATGGAATGCGTCGGACGGAGCGTGAGGTAAATGATGGATTCAACCAAAAGCATCGCGGCGCTGTTGGATGAAGGGCTACGATTGCACCAGGCCGAAAAGTTCGAGGCGGCGGCGGCACTGTACCACCAAGCGCTTGAGGCTTGCCCGGAGCATCCCGATGCGCTCCATTACCTTGGGCTGCTCACGGCTCAGCAAGGGCAGATAGGGGCTGCGGTCGAGTTGCTCCAGCGCGCTTTAAGGGGAAATCCGCGGTCGTCAGTCTGTCAACGGGATCTGGGAATCCTATTTCTTGGATTCGAGCGGTTCGAGGAAGCCGAGGCCGCGTTTCGCAAGGCGATCGATCTCCAACCCAACTTCCCGGAAGCCTTTTGCAGTCTGGGGCGTCTTTACCACGATCTCTGTTCGCTGGAAGAAGCGATCGGTTGCTACGAGAGAGCTGTGGCGCAAAAACCCGATTTCGTGGAAGCCACCGAAGGCCTTCAGTCAGCGCGAGCGTCCAAGGAGAATCTTTTTGCATTCGCGCAAGCCTTCCGAACGGCACACAGCGGCGGGACTGAAAGAAAGCTCGGCGACAGTCCCGGTGCGAAGCTGGAAAAACGCGAGCTTCTCCCTCGATTGCTCAATCTGATCGGACTTCGAGGTGTGGGTGCAGAGATTGGAGTGAAGGAAGGGAAGTTCTCCGAACAGATTCTACGCCACTGGCAAGGCATGCTGCTGTATTCGGTCGATCCCTGGCGTGAATTTGGAGCTTCGGAGTACGCCGATGTTTCGAACGTGTCGCAAGCGCAGCAGGATGAATTGTACCAACAGACCATCCGCCGGCTCATGCCGTTCCAGCGCCGATCGGTTATTTGGCGTTTGACTTCAAAGGAAGCAGCGGAGCTGGTCCCGGATGACAGTCTGGATTTTTGTTACATTGATGCGGACCACAGTTACCGTGGAGTGAGCGACGACATCCAATTATGGCACCCAAAGGTGAAGAAAGGCGGACTGCTCGGAGGCCACGATTTTGTTTCGGACGGGGATTACTGGTTTGGCAAGTTTGGTGTTCATCGGGCGGTCACGGAGTTTGTCGCGGCCTCGAAACAGGACATCTTCATTTCCGGCGAGCCTGCGGGCGGCTTTCCGTCATGGTTCGTCGTGAAGAAATAACCGCCGGATGCAGGAATTGCTGAGAATCGCCTTGCGGCACCACCTGGAGGGCCGGCTGGCAGAGGCAGAACGCCTTTACCAGGACGTGCTGACCCTGAATCCGCGTCAGCCGGATGCTTTGCGCCTTCTCGGTGTTCTGTATCGGCAGCGAGGGCAATTGGAGGCGGCCCGGTCTTATTTGGAACGGGCCGTGAGCGAGCAACCGGCCACTGCGGAAGCATACCATGATTTGGGGTTGGTGTGGTCTGAAGCCAGCCAATTTGACAAGGCGATCTCTGCGTTCGACCAAGCGCTCCACCTCAAGCCGATGTTCCTCGATGCGCATTACAATCTGGGCAATGCGTATTACGCGAGCGGGAACCGTTCCAAAGCAGCCGAGTGCTTCTCCAGAGCCGTGGAACTTCAACCGGATCTGGTCGAAGGCCATCTCAACCTCGGACTGATCGCCTTCGAGTCCGGTGAATTGGTGCGAGCAATTCACTGCTACCGAACAGCTCTGCGGTACCGACCAGATTATGCCGAAGCCCTCTTTAATCTGGGCCTCGCCGCCAGGGAAGCCGGCGATTTGACTTTGGCTGCGGACTCCCTCGTTCGAGCATTGAACCTCAAGCCGGATAATCCCTCGGCGTTGCTGCATTTGGGGTTCATCCGGCAGGCGCAATCCCGCGACGAGGAAGCGGAGGGGTTGTTCAGACGGTTGCTGGCTGTCGAGCCGAATCACCATTTGGCCCGCTTGAATCTCGCCCTGTTGTGCGACGAGATGGGCCGGCTGGAAGAAGCGACGCGTGAGTGCCAGGCTGTGCTCGCCCTTGCCCCCGACGATCCGGAGTCCAACACCCTTATGGGGGCGCTGCTCAAAAAACAGAAGCGCCTGGACGCGTCTGTGCAGCATTTCGAGCGCGCCTTGCAGGTGCGTCCGGGATTCGTGCCAGCGCTGCTCAATCTGGCGGAGATTTCGTTGTTGAGAGGAGGCCTGGAAGCCGGCGCCGAGATTTGTCAAAAGTTGCTGGCGATCAACCCAGACAACATCGATGCCCATGTGTATTTGGGGTTGATTCGGTCCGGCCAGGGACGTCCGGTCGAAGCCGTGGCGCTTTTTCAGCGCGCTCTCCAGTTGGACGCGACGCAACATGTGGCGCGGCTCCACTTGGGTTTGACTCAGCTTCTGCTTGGAGATTATCCATCGGGCTTTGTGAATTACGAAGCGCGTTGGCTGGCAGATCGCAATGGTCCCGGGAGGAGGCAATTTGACCAACCTGAGTGGGAGGGCGAAGAACTGCGAGGGCGAACCATTCTGCTGCACGCTGAACAAGGGTTAGGGGATTCGATCCAGTTCGTCCGTTACGCGCGCCTGGTTGCGCAGAGGGGCGGGCGAGTGCTCGTGGAGTGCGATCCATCATTGAAAGCTCTGTTCCGAAGCGCGGAAGGGATCTCGGCGGTGATTTCGCGCGGGGAACCGCTGCCCGGTTTTGACGTTCACTCGCCTTTCCTGAGCCTGCCCCGGGTTTTGGGGACGACTTTGGAATCAGTGCCGAATCAGGTTCCGTACTTGCGAGCGCCCACTGACGCGGTTTTCGAACTGCCGAGGGTTCCGGGCTTGAAGGTTGGTTTGGTCTGGGCGGGCAATCCCAATCACGCCAACGACAATGCGAGGTCCATGCCGCTCCCCTGTTTGAGCCCCATTTGGACGTCACCGGGAGTCGCTGTTTTCAGTCTGCAGTTGGGGGCCGCTCAGAGCCAGTTGAACTCCGTCCGGGAGGCAGCTCAGATCATCGATTTGTCACCTCGGTTGAAAGATTTCGGGGCCACTGCCCAGGCCGTGAGCCAGCTCGATTTGATCATTGGCGTCGATACTGCGGTAGTGCATCTGGCCGGAAGCCTCGGCAAGGCGGTTTGGTTATTACTTCCCCACGTCAATGACTGGCGTTGGGGGCGGGAAAGCGTGGAGAGCCCCTGGTATCCGACGCTGCGAATCTTTCGCCAGACCAAACCCGGGGATTGGTCGGTGCCGGTGGAGCGCGTGGCGCAAGAATTGCGGGCCTGCGCCGGGCGTCACGGGAAGTCTCTGCCGTCCGCCAGCTCTGGAGGCCAACCAACGAGCGGCGCGGGCGGTGCCGCGCATTCTCAGGCGATCACTTGCTCAATCATTATCCCGGTGTTCAACCAGGTCGCCTATACCACGGCATGTTTGGAGGCGTTATTTCGAAACACTCCCGCAAACCTCGGACTTGAGATCATTGTCGTTGATAATGGGTCTGCCGACGGCACCGGCGATTTCCTTCGCCGCGCAAGCGCGGCTGAACGACGGTTGATTCCGGTTTCATTGCCCAAGAACATGGGCTTCTCCCATGCGTGCAACTACGGCGCCAAAGTGGCGCGGGGCCGTTACTTGCTCTTCTTGAACAACGATACGGTGCCGCAGCCAAACTGGCTCGACCACCTGCTCATGACGGCATCTCGTCCGGAAGTGGCAGCGGTCGGGCCGAAACTGCTTTATCCAGGGTCGCGGAAAATTAATCACGCGGGATACGTTTACAATGAAAAGATTCAGAGGTTCTATTCTATCTACCATCGATTCGACGAAGACTTCCATGGAGTGACCAAGGAACGCGATTTCCAGGCCCTGCTCGGGGCATGTCTCCTGGTCAAGCAGGGGGCATTCTTTGCCGTTGGAATGTTCGGCGAGTACGGTGGTGAAGACATCGACCTTTGCCTCAAACTGAGGCAGCAAGGACTTCGGATTATCTACAATCCGCTCAGTACGGTCCTTCACCACGGATCGGTGACGCTCTCCAACAGTCCGCCGGGGACCATCCCGCCAAGCGATGTCGGCGAATTCTGCAGCCGATGGCCCGCCGGTTCGCTCGTCGCCGACGATGAGCGATTCTACCGAGAGGATGGATTTGGCCTGCGAGGCATATCGGCCGACGGTCAGATCGATTTGAAAGAAGACATAACCGAGTCCTGCGAGTGGGCGAAGAGCGCAACCGCGCTCAGCGCCGCGAGCGAGGGAGAGCGGGTCGAGCAACTTTTTCAAAAGGCCCTTTCGCTTTACCAACACAATGTCTCAGCGCTTGGGTGTCTCATGGAACTCTATTGTCGAGCAGACCGCGTGGAAGACGCGCTTCGCTGCGCGACCTGTCTGAGAAGAATCAAACCGGGAGATTCCACGACCTACCTCCGCTTGGCGGAGCTTTTGGAAGGCTCTGGAGACCGGGCACGTGCTGCGGAAGTCCTGGAATACCTCTCGCTGTTCCCCGACCTGCCCAACGCGATCTCCCTGGACGTCGAGCGACGGACGCGGAGGCTCCGGTCTCTGCCCAACGAGACTCAGGACCGCCCAGAGATCTTTCAAGAGCCGATCTTGTGACGGATACCAAAAGAAACCGCCGTGCTTCCCAATCTCATCTTCAGACCACCCGCCGCCGATCTTTAGGACCTCCCGTACTCATTCCGTTGAATTCCCGTGAAGTTGACGGAGCGGCTCGAAAACCAATCCCCAATGCCGCCGCGGCGATCTGATTCTTTGCCGCAAACCGGACGAATCAAAGTCTTTTTGACATGACCTGATTGCGGGCGTACAAGGTCGTGGCCTTGTTCAAACCCTGGAATCTATGGACCAATACCTCGAACGCGTCGTGGATTTGCTCGATCCCGCCCTCAATCGGATCTTCAACCTGTCGGTCAATGAGGCGCGCCAACGCGTGCTCAGCGGCAAGGCCGAAGCCGTGCGAGAGATTGACGGCTCGTTCGCGCTGCTCGCCAAGTCCGGCAAAACCGTCCGCATGGCACGCTCGCTCGACCGGCCCATGCGCTATTTCCTCGCCAAACGCCACGAAGGCCCGGCGCTCATCGTCGCCGACCGGATCGACGCCATTTACGCCTGGCTAAAATCGGAAGGCTTGCACGAGCAGTTTCATCCGAGCTATACGCGGATGGTCCCCGCGCATTATGTGGTGGAGATTCAACTGATCGGCTGCCCGGACCCGGATCCGGCTTACACGCGCTTCTTCACGCCGCCGCGCGATGCGCATAACGCGGACATCGACGAGATCGGGTCGCTTTATGTGTCCACGTTGACTGGAGAAATCATCAAGTGGCTGCGGCAAGTGCCGGAACGCGAACCGATCGGGGTCTGTTTCTCGGGCGGCATCGACAGCGGCGCTGTGTTCGTCCTGACCTATCATTGCCTGCAGAAGCTCGGCATGAATTTGGGGCGGCTGAAAGCGTTCACGCTGTCTCTGGGCGACGGACCGGACTTGCAGCAAGCCCGGACTTTTCTTGAACAGCTCGGCCTTGGCTTGTTTCTGGAACCGATCGAAGCGGATCCGGCAACGCTCGACGTCGCGGAAACGATCCGGATCGTCGAGGACTACAAACCGCTGGACATCGAGTCGGCAACGATGGCCCTGGCGCTTTGCCGCGGGATTCGTGCGCGTTATCCGCGGTGGAAATATTTAATCGACGGCGATGGCGGGGACGAAAACTTGAAGGATTATCCCATCGAGGAAAACCCGGAGCTGACCATTCGCAGTGTCGTCAACAACCTGATGCTTTACCAGGAAGGCTGGGGCGTCGGCAAAATCAAGCACTCACTGACCTACAGCGGCGGCCTGAGCCGGAGCTACACGCGCACCTACGCGCCAGCGAAACATTTTGGGTTCGAAGGGTTCAGCCCGTTTACACGCCCGGCGGTGATCGAAGTCGCCGAAGGAATTCCTTTCATCACGCTGACAAACTACGACACCGAGAAGCTTTACGCGCTCAAGGGCGAAATCGTCTCGCGCGGGATCAAGGCGGTGACGGGATTGAAAATGCCGGTCTTTCCCAAGCGGCGTTTCCAGCACGGTGCTTTGGAGAAGGAGAAGCTGCGCCAGCGATTCCCGGAAACGGAGACGAGCTATCGAACGGCATTCCTGAGCCTCTACGAATAGCCGGTCAAGGAACGGAAAACCCACTCGTGTCGGCTGGATTCAACAGGAGAAATTCCGCGTGCTCCGAATCCTGGCGCACCAGAGCTACGGGTCTGTCTCCGGCCAAGGCGAGCAATTCATCGTCGCTGATCTCCCGGAACAAACCTTCGCCCTGGCGGGTTTCGATCGGGATCACCGTGACGGCGGAAGACGTGACAAAATTGACCGAGTCACTCCGAGACTCGACAAACATCGAGGGCGGCAACGGCTGCGATCGCACCAGCCCGAAAGGCTGAGGCCGCGATGCGAGAGTTGGCGCGGGGGGCGATGGCCGTTTCCACAGCGCCAGCGGGAGGCCCACCAGCAAGACGGTGATGAATAAACTCCAGCTGACGCGACGGACTTGTTTCCGCCGGCGCACCTGCCGCAACGTCTGTTCCAGCAACTGCGCGCGAAAATCGGGCGGCGCCGACTCTTCCAACAGGTCGTCGAGCAGGCGCTCAGGATCGGTTTGATGTTTCATGATCAAGTTCTCCAAGGATCAAGTTTTTGAGTTTTCGGCGCGCGCGGACCAGCCGTGATTCCACCGCCTTTTCCGTCGTGTTCATTTCTTCCGCCAGAGTTCTGACCGATTCTCGATCGAAGTACTTTCGCTCGATCAATTCGCGGTCTTCGGGCGGCAGGCCAGCCAAATTCGCTTCCAGCAGTTCGAGCAGGCGGGTTTCGGGTTGAGATCCGGCCAAATCCGCCGCGATCTGTTCCCGGAGAAAGAAGCGGTCGAGCAAGGACAGGTAGCGCCGGCGCTTGCGCCCTTCGTCGGCGACCGAACTGCGGGCCAGCACCGTCAGCCAACTCCAGAAGGATTCCTCAGAGTCAAAGGTGTGAATGTGGCGGACGACGCGGACCAACGTGGATTGCAGCGCTTCCCGCGCCGCGTCTTCGTGGCCACGCGCCAGAACGATCAGGTAGCGGAGCAAACGATGGAAGTAGCGCTCGTAAAAGAGCCGATAGGCCGTCTCATCGCCTTTGGCCATCCGGGCGGTGAGCCAGGCTATGTCCGACGTCGTCGCCGTCGCATCCTCTGGCATAGCTTTTTCGGCGGCTAAATTCGCGTGGCTCAATGGCACAATAGCTTCCACACTCTTGCTTGCCGAATATTTTTCCAACCGCCCGGTTCCAGACAGGGCTGCATCACTCCTTCCATCCTCTCCTCGCGAGGAACGAGCGGGGAGGACTGAGGAAAGGGGAAATCAATAAGGACGGGCCTCCTCTCCCCATCCCTCTCCTCCATCCGATGGAAGAGAGGGAGAAATCGAGGAGCTTCATGCAGCTCTGGGTTCCGGATCCGGCAAATATTCGCGAAACCGCAGATTGGAATGGTTGCGCGACAAAGCGGACGTGCCGCCCAAGGCAGATCCTCGGCAGCACGCCCTCCTTTACCATTCACCAATCGGATTGTCATGGCAGTGATCTCGCATCATTTGGCCGTCTCGGCATGCTTGACCGGTTGCGATGGCGGGTTCGGCTTTGGCCCCCTGATCTCTCGCTCCAGCTCAGCCAGGACGGAATCGATCAACTTCAGCTTGTCGTCCTCGCCCACAGCGATCAGAAGCCGCGTGTCTTTGTGGAAATTCATGGTCGGAGTCGATTGGCCCAACATCGAGCACCCCGTTTGAATGGCCGTGGTAATATCCTCAATCTTGAAGGCGGACAGATACGCGTTGAGCGACCAAAACCGGCAGTTCTTGGGTTCCTCTAGACGAGCCGGCTTCTCGAAATAGAAGTACCAGATGGAATCGTCGGTGGGAGTGCCCTGAGTCTTGAAGCCGTAATTCGAAATGAAGGTCTGTGTCATCGGCCGCTGCATGCCACCGCCATAGAATTGGTGACCGGTCTCGTAGGTAACGGTCTTCGTGCTGGCCAGCTTGAGCGCTTCAAACAACTGCGCTACGTCCACGCGCTTCATTTTGAGAGCAGGCAAGATCAGGGGCGGAATATTCGTCCGCCCGGGAGAAAAGTGCTCCAACGGCGATTCGTATTCTTTAGGAATGATGGCGTTGAGTGGCCGGCCGGAAGCTTTTTCAATCGCTCGCACAAGGTCTTCGGGTGTGCCGCCGGGAAAATCCAGATCGAACTTCGTCAGATTCGGCGCCGGAGAAGGAAGGCCGGGTGTGCCTGGAAGCCCCAATGCGGCCGGCAGTCTCTGGGGTTGCGTTTGGGCTAAACCGAGCTGAACGGTGAGGAGGAACGCGGTTAAAATGGAGGGAAGAGTTTTGTGCATAACTTTTTGTTTTGTGTTCATGTCTTCATAGCAGACACACGCTCGCCAGGGACAAATCCTGCGAAAAATTTTGATCCGCCGCCAAAATCATTTGCCTGGCTCCGGCCTGAAAGATATCCCAGCATGCATTCGAATGAGCGAAGTGTACCCCAAGACTGGTCCGGAGCGCGACCGATGGATTGTGTCGCGTCGGCCGGCCAGGAACAGAGTCGATTCGCTTCGCCCCGTTGCCTTTCTGGTCGAGGAGGAGCGATCGGAATTAGGCGCGGTTGTGCCCGTGGCCACGATCTTTCTGACCAATCGCGAATGTCCGTGGAAATGCCTGATGTGCGACCTTTGGAAGAACACGCTCACGGAGACGGTACCCGTGGGCGCGATTCCGGCGCAGATTGATTATGCGCTGGCCGAGATGGCGAAGGATAGGACCGGCATTTTGTCCATTGTCAAAAATGCCAGTGGAGATTTCCCTCTCTCCCCGCGAGAAACGAGTGGGGAGAGAGTCGGAGAGAGGGGTCACATGGAGACTACGTTGAGCCAAATCAAACTCTACAACAGCGGGAGCTTCTTCGATCCGAAAGCCATTCCAGTCGAAGATCACGATGCGATTGCTGAACGCGTGCGAGGATTTGAGCGCGTCGTCGTGGAGTGTCATCCGGCTTTGATCAACGAACGGTGCTTGCGGTTTCGCGATTTGCTGGGAGCAACCCGGCTCGAAGTGGCGATGGGATTGGAAACAGCGAATCCGGAGGTGCTGGGAAAGTTGAACAAACGAATGACGCTCGAATTGTTTTCCCGCGCCGCGGATTACCTCCGGGCAAACGGGATCGCACTCCGCGTCTTCATCTTGGTCAAACCTCCATTCCTGGACGAAGCCGAGGGACTTTACTGGGCGGAACGTTCGCTGGATTTCGCGTTCCAAAATGGAGCTTCCGTCGCCTCACTGATTCCAACGCGTCCCGGCAACGGCGCGCTGGAAGCACTGGCGGAGCAGGGGCAATTCTCGCCACCGAAATTGGCCCCGCTCGAAGCCGCTCTGGCTTACGGCATCAGCCTGAAGAAGAGCCGCGTCTTCGCCGACTTGTGGGATCTGGAACGATTCTCGGACTGCTCGGTTTGTTTTCCGGCGCGCGCCGAGCGATTGCGGCAGATGAATCTCAAACAAGAGGTTTTGCCTGCTGTCGTCTGTGGGCGCTGTCGCAGCCGGGGTCGTTAAATCGTTAAATCGGTGGAGGGGAAAGATGTGATTACAGCTTCGGGCATCCTCATAGGACCGAGAAGTGACCTTCTCGGCTTTGCACAAACGGGCCAAGAGAACAAAGACTTGGTTGGCTTCGTTACCTTTTGTTGAAGTGGATGAAACAGGATTTTGACATCGCTGTCGTCGGCTCGGGCTTTGGCGGTTCGTTGATCGCGATGATCGCCCGGCGGCTGGGCCGGTCCGTGATTTTGCTCGAACGCGGCAAACATCCGCGCTTCGCCATCGGCGAATCTTCGACGCCGCTGGCGAATCTTTTGCTTGAAGAGCTGGGTGTCCGATACGATCTGCCGGCGCTGTCTTCTCTTTCCAAATGGGGCGCCTGGCAGAAAGCGCATCCGGAGGTCGCTGGCGGATTGAAACGCGGCTTCACGTTTTACCACCATCATTGGGACGAACCGTTCGCGGACGACGCAGCGCGGCAACGTCAATTGCTCATCGCCGCCAGCCCGCGAGATGAGATTGCGGACACGCATTGGTATCGCGCTGATTTTGACCACTTTCTCGCCCGGCAAGCTCAAGCGGTTGGCGCGGAGTACCTCGACGAAGCAGTCCTGCACAACCTGACATTCGACAGCGCCGGCGTGACGGTGAACGGCAAACGAAGCGGACGGGAACTTTCCTTGCGCGCCAAATTTCTGATCGACGCCACGGGACCACGCGGTTTTGTCCACCGCGCTCTAAACCTGCCGGAACTGGCCTTTGACCATTTGCCGCGAACGGAAGGACTCTATTCTCATTTCACGAACGTGCGCCGCTGGGACGCCGTTCATCCCTCCGCCGACGCTCCACCCTATCCGGTCGATGATGCGGCGCTGCACCATGTCTTTGATGGCGGCTGGATTTGGGTGCTGCGATTCAACAATGGAATCACGAGCGCCGGCGTGGCGGCGACGGAGTCGCTCGCGCGCAAGTTGCGTTTCGAAGACGGCGCCGCCGCCTGGGAAAGATTCCTCCAGCGCCTTCCTTCCGTGAAGGAACAATTCCGAGCCGCGCAGGCCGTGCTCGATTTTGTTCACGCGCCACGGCTATCGTTTCGCAGCAGCGTGGCTGCGGGGCCGCGCTGGGCATTGCTTCCGTCGGCCGCGGGCTTCATCGATCCGCTCCTTTCCACGGGCTTTGCGCTTACCTTGCTAGGGATTTCCCGGCTGGCGCAAAGTATTGAACACGACTGGGAATCGGACCGGTTTGAACCGGGACTGAACGCCTACGCCACGGACACGTTCGCGGAGCTGCTCGCGGCGGAGCGCCTCGTCGCGGCGCTCTACGCCAGCATGAAGGATTTCGGCATATTCTCCCGTCTGTCCCTGCTCTATTTCGGGGCGGTCAGCTACGCGGAGACTGCGAGACGATTGGGCCGGAAGGAACTGGCCGACTCTTTTCTTCTCCACAAGCACTCTCGGTTTGGTCCCCGGCTTGCGCAATGTTGTGATTGGGTCGCGCGGGCAGCCCAGAAAGGCCGCTTCACCGATGAGGAAAAGGAAGAGCTCCAGCGAAAAGTGGTGGATGCGATCGCGCCCCTCGACTCCGCAGGCCTTTGCGACACGGCGAGGCGCAATTGGTATCCAGTCCGGGCTGAAGATTTGCTCGAAGCGGCTCCCAAGTTTGGCGTGGGTATCGCGGAGATAAAAAGTTTGCTGCGCCGAAATGGCTTTGCCGTTTCCGAGTTCTCGTAGAATCAGATTGCCTGTTTCGCCCTTCAGCGCAAGCCGTGTTGGAGAAGAAGTTGGTGAACCCACGCGGCGTCGTCCGGTGCAAGGGGCGGATTGAGGTCAAGCCGGTAGTTCAAGAGATGGCACCGGCGCCGCTCGTGGCATTGGTCAATCAAGGGCTGCAAGTCCAGGGTGACATCCGCATCGGTCGGACGTAAAGGAACCCGAACAGAAGGGAGCTGTTGGCGAAGATGAATGGGATAGACTTCGTGCTCGCCAGTGCGCGCGGCGCGAACGACGCAGACGGCATAGCAAGCGCCCGCTCGCCGCAGAATATCCTGAATACCGTCACGAAAGACCCATCCACCTCGGCGTACCAAGTCTATTTCGACCAGGTTGACGCCTCCGCTCAGGAACGTGCGACGTTTTCGACGATAGCGGTCGCGCTCCGCGGATTCGAGTTTGTTGCTCGGACTGAGCAACTCCAGCACGGTGATCAGCCGGCCGGTTAGATCGCGAATCTCAATCCAACGCTCGACTTCTTCGTCCAGGAAAACCCGGATCGGTTCGGTAGCGGGCGGCGGTGTCGCCATTGCCGTGACGGCCGGTTCCTTCAGCGTCCACGGTTGCCGAACCTGGATATCCGGGCGGTAAGTCGTGGCCAATCCGCCCGCACCGATGGTGACGGCTTCTTCCTCAGTTCGCGCAATCAAATCCGCCGGCAGGCGCTCCTGCAAAACATCACCCATGTAGGTGATCAACGAAGCATGGGCATCACCCCAGTGTTGCTCGAAGAACGGATTCATCCCAGGAAACGGATTCTTCGTGGTCACGACTGGAAGGTTATCACGGCTGCGCCTCCACAGCAACGAGAGCGTTGAATGCGGTTGAATGCAGTGCCTCCTGGCTCGCGCCTTCTGGCCTGATGTCCGGCCCTTGCGAGGCCGGGGGCGATGCGATACGCTTGGATCATGAGGATCGGACTGGCGATAATCCTGATGTTTGCTTGGGTCGGATCACTTGGGAACGGTAATGCGTCAGCGCAGGAGCAGCCCAAGCCGCGCAAGATTTACATCTTGCCCATCCGCGAAGAGGTGTCTCCACCGCTGGTTTATCTCGTGCGGCGCGGGGTCAAGGAAGCGATGGAAGCCAAGGCGGACGTGCTGGTGCTGGACATGGAAACGAACGGCGGCCGGGTGGATACGACCGAGGAAATCCTCAATATCCTGGATCGATTCACCGGGCAAACGGTGACCTACGTCAACCGCAAGGCGTTCTCCGCCGGATCGTTTATCGCCTTCGCAACCCAGAAAATCTTCATGGCTCCCCAAAGTGTGATTGGCGCCGCCGCCCCCATTTTGATGGTGCCGGGCGGCGGTCCCACGGAAATGCCGCAAACGCTGGAGGCCAAGATGGTCTCAGGGATCGGAGCACTCGTTCGGACGCGAGCTGAAAAAAACGGCTACAACGTGGAGGTGGTCAAAGCCATGATCAATAAGAATGAGGAGTTGGAGATCGACGGCGAAGTTCTGAACAAGAAAGGCGAGATTCTCACCCTGACCAACGTCATGGCCGAAAAGGAATACGGAAATCCTCCCAAGCCATTGCTTTCGTCGGGAACGGTCGAGTCGTTGGAGGCGCTCGCTGAGAAGCTGGGTTTTGCGGATGCACAACGGGTGTATATCGAGCCGACTGGCGTCGAAAGGATGGGTTCGTGGATCAACTCGATCAGCCCGCTGCTGCTGATCATTGGAGTGATTGGACTCTACATCGAATTCAAGACTCCGGGCTTCGGCCTGCCGGGGATCATCGGTCTTTGCGCTTTCGCGGTCTATTTCCTGGGCGGATACATCGCGGGACTGTCCGGGATAGAATGGGTCGCCGTGTTTGTGATTGGGTTGGTGCTGTTCATCCTGGAAGTGCTGGTTTTCCCGGGCACCATGGCTCTCGGTCTGGCCGGCGCCGCCTTGATTTTCATTTCAATCGTGATGGCGATGGTGGACGTTTATCCGGTCGTGCCGGGAATTCCCTCACCGATGGCGATGCGCGTCCGCGTGCCGCTGTTCGACATTGTGCTCAACCTCTCGATTGCGCTTTTGGGTTCCGCGCTGGCGATTTGGACTCTGGGGCGGGTTCTGCCCAAGACATCCGTTTACGGCAGGTTGGTCTCGCGTTCGGCGAGCGGTGAAGCCACCGTGCTGGTCCAGGAACAACAGCACGCCGAACATCTGGGCGAGATCGGCATCACGGTTTCGGTATTGCGTCCGGGCGGAAAGGCTCAGTTCGGCGAGGAAATCCTGGACGTGATTTCGCAAGGAGAAATGATCCCGAAGAACAGCCGGGTCAAAATCATCGGCTACAGCGGCAAGGAAGCGATCGTGGAATTGGCGGGCTGATCTCTTACACCGCTCATCTCCCCTAATTGGCACTGATGATGAAAGCGTTGCTCTCGACAATAATGCTCATCACGATCACCAGCGCCTGCGTGGTTAGCGCGGACGATCCAGCGATCTCAGTCTCGATCATCACTCCCCAGTTGGGTCACGGTGAACGAAGAATCACCTATCGGAACTCTGGTACCGAGTGGGACCGCACAGCGCATTTTCACGCAATTGTCTCTAACCGCTCTGACAAGCCGCAGAAGATTTGGCAGGAGTGGTGTTCGTGGGGTTACTGGGCATTGAGCTTCGAGTTCACAGACAAGAGTGGCAAGCAGTGGACAGCGAAGAAGCGCAGCATGAAGCCGTTCACAATGAACGCTCCTGCATTCTGGGTCTTGGAGCCGCAGGAGAGCATTGTACTTGAGGTTTACTTTGCCGACCCCGGCATTTGGGAGGGATTCCCGCTGCCGGAGGAGGGTTCGAAGGTCGTCGGATCGATGCGGGCAGTTTTTGAGATTCGTTCCACGCCCGAGTCGGCGAAGCATGTCGTTTGGACAGGTCGTGTGATATCGGAGGCACGAAGGATTACGTTCTACCTTCCAAAGAAATGACACTGTCGAGCCTGGGCGAGCCGGCTCCGATGACGATTACGGCTTGGGGGTGCCGCCGGTTGGCGCCGACTTGGCGCCCTCGCCGGCGCTTTTTTCCATCGATTCCTTGGAACGGCGCGGATCACGAGAGGGTGGGCCGGGGGGCTTGCGAGATTCACGGGATTTGTTGCCTTCGTCGAACTTCTTTTGCTGTTCGGGCGTCAGCTCCGCTCGAATGCTCGCTCGGAGTTTGCGATGTTCTTCCCGAGCGGAATCCCAAATCTTCTTGTTGCGTTCGCCGCTCTCGCGCCAGATCTGCTCGATCTTGGTTCTCTGGGGGGGAGTCAGTTCCAGCTCTCGCTGCAAGCGGTCCACATAATCGCCGCGCGAACGGGGACCGGGGGAAAACTGTGGGCCTCGACTTTGCGGAGGGGCCGGTTCGGTTCTCAGACTAGCAACCTGGAAGCCGGTGACGACGCCGGAACAGAAGATGACCGCCGCCGCAAGAATGACCTTCCAAGCATTCACCAGGATTCTTCCAAACTCGCGAGAGGCGCCATGACCTGGTTCTCCAATGCCACGGCCAGGTTATCGGTGTTGCCATTAGCGGAATGCGAAGAGAGCATGGCCCACACGGTCAAAGCCAGCGTGAGCCCGACACAAGGCGCGGCCGCACGCCAGAGAAGGCGTCCCCAGAGAGACCAGACATCAACCAAGGCCTCCTTTGTGATCCGAGCCATGATGCGCTTCTCGAAAGCGTACGGAACATCTTCGCGAGGCGGTGTCGATCGGGCAGCGGCGAATAGTTTTTTCTGCAACTCCAACGTGTTCATATTGGGTCAACGAACTCAGACGGCCATCAAACGCTAGCGGTTACACATACCCTTTTCGGATCATCTTTTCCAGTATCTTTCTCATTTCGGCGCGCGCGCGAAAAGCGCGAACTTTGACCAGCGGCACCGACCAGCCGGTCAGCCTGGAAATCTCTTTGACCGATCTCTCCTCAATCTCCAGCAGATTCAAAATCAAGCGGGCTGGCGGCGACAGTTTGGCCATCACTTTCGCGACGATTTCCCGCGCCTCGGCCGCGGATTCGTTTCTGGACGAAGGGTCGGCCACAAATTGCTCCAGCCAGTTCGTTTCCTCCGTCGTCACATCGGAAAAGGTCATTTCCCGGTTTCGCTGGTGGGCGCGGAGGAAATC
>JACPRI010000290.1 GCA_016190065.1 Verrucomicrobiota bacterium | reverse complement strand
GCGGGCATGTATTATGTATGTCACATAACATACATAATACGCAAGCAAAAAAGGCGTCACCCAAAAGGATCGCCTCCCGGGAATAACTGAGGCATTACGTGGTTCGTGTCATTTTGTTTGGCCTGGGAGCCGCTTTTTTGCTGAGCGGATTTGTCTTCCTTCGCGAGGGATATATTTTCTCAACCTACCAGACTGCCTCTCGAATCGCTCTCGCGGCAGTTTTGTCCGGAGCCAGTATCCTCCTATTCGAATCAGGCATAACCACGATCCGGTTGAGGCCGCGGGTTGTTCTCGGCGTGGTGGCTCTTGGGCTCGGCTTCATCGGATCGGGGACAACGATCGACGAGGCTTTGAATGACAATGCGCCGGAAATCACCCACTCCATCTTACTTGTCGTGGCCCTCGGAACTGGCCTCTGGGCGTTCTGGCCGCACTGGTTGCCCTTGTTGACACGGCGTTCGGCTTGCGCCAGCGCTGCTGCCTCGACACCGCTGGAAGATCGTTGGAGTGTTTGGGACAGACGAATTGCTTTTGGTGGCACGGCGGCATTGCTGTTCGGCGCCTACGCGCTGAGCATCGGGTTGGTTCTGATGTCGGCAGATTGGGAGGACATGGATTATCTCAGCCTTGGAATGTTTGTCGGAGGAGCGATCACGATCGGTTTCGCGTTCGGGATTTACCGCAAGAGTAGAAAGGCGATGCTTTGCCTGATCATTCCCATCCTGTGGTCCAGGTTTGAACGCGGCATAAAGGTCATGGAAGTAGCGCCTCTTTTAGTCACGGCTCTGTATTTCTATGGTGGCGCCTGCTACGCGATCTTCAGGCAGTTCCATGCCTCGGTTCAGCTTTCCTCTCCGCCACCCGCCTTCAACTGGCGTCCATTCAAATGGGTGGGTCTGAGTCTCGCAGCAATCATGCTTGGCATCAGCGGGGGTATTTTGTTTCGCAATCACGGGCTCTCAAAACAAATACAAGCCCGCATCGCCGAGATCCAAGCACAAGGCCTTCCCACGGATTTATTGGAGCTGGATTTGTGGTATCCGGATGTGCCGCCAGAAGAGAATGCGACCTCGGTCCTTACGAATGCCTTTCCATATTTGTTGAAGAAGTCCGAAGAGTCTGAACGAGAATCTTCTTTGGGTGAAAAGGCTTTGCCCCAGCTAGGCAGACGCCAGACTCCTGAGCTGGGACGCCTAGTTGCGGAAAGCCTGGAGCAAACCAGGACCCGTCTAAAGGCAGCCAGGGACGCACTGCAGATCCTCGACGAAGGCTCCAAACCAGGACGTGCTCGGTATCCGATCGATCTCACGGACGGCTACAACACTCCGCTTCCACACCTCACGGCCTTGAAGCGAGGTTCCTTGCTCCTCAGACAGAGAGCCATGGTCCTGGCTATGGATCGCCAGCACATCGAAGCAATCGAGACTGTGCACACGATCCTGCGACTTGCGGACTCACTTTCTCAAGAGCCGCTTTCGGTTTCCCAACTTGTTCGGCTATCGATGAAAAGAACTGCTTGCTCGACGCTAGAGTTGATTCTCAATCTGGCTGCACTTGAAGACGGCCAAATCAAGGGACTGTTGTCCTCATTGGAGAATCTGGAGGATTCCGCGGGCATGCGGAGGGCAATCGCCGGAGAGCGCGCGATGTGTCTGAACCTGTTTCTTGATTCGGCCGAGGGTTTCGTTTCTGTTATCGAACAGGCCAAGGATTCCGTTGATCCAGAATCCATCATGACTTGGCGAGTCCTTCGTGGATTCGGGGGGCTTCAATACGATTGTCTATTCTTTTTGAACATGGTGCAGAAGTACAGTGAGGCGGCCAATTCCCCCTATCCGGAGAGGCTCAAGCTGGCTGAAGAAGTTGCTCGACGCGTGGAGGAAGCCAAAGCCACACGCAAAACTTTTTTGTCCAGGCCCGTCGTATCAGCGATGTTCTTGCCGGCTGTTGCAAGAGCAATCACGAATCACGCAGAAGCAGTCGCAGTATTCCGAAATACCTCAGCCTCCTTGGCCGTGGAACGATTTCGACTGAAATACGGTCGTATGCCGGAGTCACTTGATGAAACGGTGCCGGGGTTTTTGGACCAGGCACCGCTTGATCCCTTCGACGGAAAACCGCTTCGCTACAAACGGCTCAATCCCGGCTATATGATCTATAGCGTTGGACCGGACCGAAAAGACAACGGCGGCGTGACTCCACAAATCCCAGGCCGGTCACTGCGTTCCACGGCGCAAAAGCCATTAGATATCACCTTTACGGTCAAGCGGTGAAGTTAGCGTCTCCTCTGAACTGAGAGTTCACAAATCCGCCGGCCCGGCCATCTTTTCACCGTCCATCGCGTAGATGCCGACGAGGTAGCCATTCTCCCGCATTTCGCCGACGCGCAGTTTGCCGAAAATCGTCACGGGTTGATCCATGATGGGTTTCACGCCTTTGCTCGTCATTTTCACGCTCACCCATTCGTTGATCTTCGGCACGGTGCCGTAGCAACACATCGATTGATCGCGCATGATGAGCATCTCCGTGACGAGTCCGCTTTCGACGCGCAGCGGAAGCATGAACCCTTTGAGCGCAACTTTCGTTTGGTCGAGCGCCTTCACGGCCGAAGGAATCTGCTCCTCGGATTTGGAAGGGCTCGCGACCTGATTTGTCGAAGGCCGGTCATCCGGGATCACGAAAGTGAAGGAAGCCAGCTTGTCGAACGCCACGGGAACGAATTCCTCAACGGCTGAGTCCGAAGCTTGCTCGGACGACCCACTTCCTCTCAGCACGAAATTCGTTGGAACCGGCCCGTTTCCGGCGCCAACGGACGGTGTCGATTCCGACTTGGGCGCATTGATCGGTTCGCCTCGGATGTCCGCCGGCGCGTTGTCCTCGGAAGAGGAACGACTCGACGCGGAGCACCCGGCAAAAATGCAGGCCAGGGCGCAAGCCAGGGTCGATCCCAGCACGGCCCGTTTCAGCTTCTTTTCTCGAACCCTCATAAACGTATCGACTGGTGTCTTTTACCCTGAGTGTTCCCTTGTTTCAACCGCCATCGCAGACCAAGATTGCACAGGCGCGTTGGGGAGCGCACGCGCGCCTCGTCTGCCGTGGTTGGCGCCCTCGCCAACCACCGTCGTGCGCCGGAACAAGTCACCTTTCGGCGGCTGGTCTGCCCGTGATTCGACCGGCGAGGCGCCGGTCGAGACAAGCGAGGGCGCGTGTGCTCCCCTATCCGGACTCTATGAAATCGGCGCCAGATTCTCCGCGACGTCTGTTCGATATGCTTTCACGGCCGGGACGATCCCGGACAATGCGCTCAGCCCGATCAATCCCAGCGGCGCCCAGATCATGATGGCGTGAAACGCGAGCGGGTCCAGCACGATGCCCGTCTGCGCGCGCACGACGGAAGCCACGGCCGTCATGATCGCGCTGTAAAAAGCAAATCCGATCACCATGCCCAGCGCGGCAATCGTCGCGGCTTCGAGAATGATTGACGAGAACACGGTGCGCCGGTGCGCGCCCAACGCGCGAAGGATCGCGATCTCCCGGCGTCGCTCGTTCATCGAGTTGTAAATGCTGGCGAGGATCGAACCCGTGGCGACGAGCGCGACCAGATACGCCACGAGTTCCAACACTCGATCAAACCAGGCAATCTTTCCGAAGAGTTGTGCCATGATTTGCCCGATGGGCCACGCGAACGTGAGCCGATTGCCTTCTTTGTTGTAGAACAGGCTGAGGCGTTGTCCGGCCACGGCGCTGCCCGCTTTGAGTTGAATCAGCACCGCGCTGACGTCTGAGGCCGCTTGGGGATCGTGTCCGCTCATTTTTTGGAGTCCTTCCAAGGGAATCCAAATCACGCGGTCCGCCGGCGTGTTGGTGGGTTCCAGAACGCCGACGATCAAGTAAGTTTCCGAATGCTCCTTTTCCTCGTCGAACTGAAGGCCGTGGAAAGGATGGATGACATCGCCGCGTTTCAGGCCGAGCTTTTGCGCCACGAGGCTCCCGACGACCGCCTCACGCGCCGCGGGATCGAAGATTCGTCCGGGCGCGCGCGGCGTGCAGCGTTTGCCCGGCGCATATTCCGCCTTCGTGAAAAAATTGGTCGTGGTCCCGACCAGCCGGTAGCCGCGATAATTGTCCCCCATCGCAATCGGCACGGCCAATGCCACGTTGGGATTTGCCTGAATCTCCAGGTAATCCGGCCACGCCAGATTGCCGGGGGACTCTTCGAGGTGAAAGATGGCGTTGAGGACCAATTGAAGTTTGGCCGAGCGCGCGCCCAGGACGGCGTCGAATCCACCGCTCATGCCGGTGAACGCGGCGTGCGATTGTTCGCGAACGGCCCAGACAGACATCAACAATCCTCCGGCCAGCGCAATGGAGAAGGCCGTGAGCAGCGTGGAGAATGCGTGTTGCCGAAGGCTTTTATAGATGATCCACCACAGGGTCATTTGAAGCGTTATTATTGAACTTCTGGAAATCCTCGATCTGCTCGAACTGCCCGAGCGCTTCGCGGTCGTGGCTCACCAAAAGCAACGCGGCGCCGTTCTCGCGGCAGGTCTCGCGAATCAAAGCCAGCACCTCGCGCGCGTTCGCAGAGTCCAGATTACCGGTCGGTTCGTCCGCCAGCACCAGTTTTGGCTGGTTCGCCAGCGCGCGCGCCACGGCGACCCGCTGTTGCTGGCCGGTGGAGAGCTGGCGAGGATAATGGTTCTGATGATCCCGCAATCCCACGCGGTCCAGAAGCCGCCGCGCCTTCTCCCGGTCCACTCCGTGCCCGAACGACATGCCCACGAGCACGTTTTCCAGGCAGGTGTAGCCCTGAAGCAGATTGAAAGTTTGGAAGATGTAGCCGATGGCCGTGGCCCGAAGGCGGTCCCGCTCCGGTTCGGGCAGTGCGGACATCTCGCGGCCCGCAACCGCCACGCGGCCCGAATCCGGTTTCAGAATCCCCGCAATCAGGTTCAAAAACGTCGTTTTGCCGGAGCCGCTTTCGCCTCGGAGCGCGACGTGCGCGTGTTCTTCCAGGAAAAAGTCGCTGACGTTGACCACGTCGTGGCGCTTTCTGTCTGGCGTGAGAAAGGACTTCTGAAGGTTGGAGATTTCCAGGACGCGCATTTTGTTGGGCGCCAGCATCGGCGAAGCGTCGTCCTTCCGTCAAAAGGTTTTCACGAACCAGACTGAGGCAGTGAACTGGTAAGGACGCGTTCCACTGCGTCCCTGATCTTGCTCCGGACAGTAAGACGTTCAGGTACGGCAGGGACGGAGTGAAATCCGTCCCTACGAGGGGAAGCTTCCACGATTCTTCGGTCGCGCATGGGGACCATGAACCCACCCCTTCCCCTCCCAGGAGGGGAGTTACATTTCGCGCGTCGGGTGGAAGTTCTCCTCCTGGGAGGGGTGCAGGGGTGGGTCGGTTCATGGAAAATCTCACTCCCGGGCGTTGCTTTGCGCTGGCGGATGCCAATAATTCCCGGCTCGTGACGAAGCCACTCAAATACGGAAACTGGTCGAACGCCGTCGAGAGCAGCGCGCTCGTGGTGGGGCTGATGTTTCTCGTGGCCGCCGCGGATCACTTCTTGAAGCTGGGACTCAATGCGCTCGGAATTATCCCGCGCACGCTGCCGGGTTTGCTCGGAATTTTTTTCAGCCCGCTGCTGCACCTGAACGGTGCGCATTTGCTCGCGAACGCGTTCCCGCTTTTCGTGCTGCTCATCCTCCTGTTCTGGGACCGGAAATATCATCCGATTGAGACCCTCGTGGTCATATGGCTGGCGAGCGGCTTGGGCACCTGGCTCATCGGGCGCGGCCAATCAATCCACATCGGGGCCAGCGCGATCATTTACGGCCTGGTGGTTTATCTCATCGCCGCGGCGTTCTGGATGAAGCGGTGGCGCCCGGCGTTGGTGGCGATTTTCGTCTTCGTCATCTACGGAGGGATTTTCTACGGCGTCCTCCCCCAGCGCGGGCACGTATCCTGGGAAGGCCATCTGGCGGGCGCCCTCGCCGGCTGGTGGACGGCGAGAAGGAATCATGGTTGAGGCGTGTGCCTCGCCACGGCGAAGCGTAGGAGTCGTTAAATCGTTACAAGGTTAAAACGTTAAATGGGTTGAACGGTCGAAAGTTTGCGCACATGACCAAGGCTTCCGCCGATGGTGGGGAATTGTGACGGCGACGGCTCCAAAGAAGCTCCGTGTTGTCGGCCAGTTTTGGGCTGCGGTGACCCACGGTTGGAACGGCTAAATTGGCTGAATTCATCGTTGACGGTCCGGGGCGGGCGGTTTACATCCACGGCTCATTTTGAATTCAATTGGAACTAGAAAGGGAAGTTTATGGCACTCAAAGTTGCGATTAATGGATTCGGCCGGATCGGGCGCATGGCGTTTCGAGCCATGCTGGAACAAGGCCTGGTGGGCAAGGGCAAAGCGGTCGAAGTCGTCGCCGCGGGCGATATCGTCCCGGCGGATAATCTCGCTTACTTGCTGAAGTACGATTCGACCCAGGGCCGTTTCCAGGGCGAAGTCAGCTCCAAGAAATCTTTCCCGGATCGCGTCGAGGATGACGTGCTTGTCGTCAACGGCATGGAAATCCAGGTCGTCAGCGCCAAAGATCCGTCCGGGTTGCCGTGGAAACAACTCGGCGTGGAAGTGGTCATTGAATCGACCGGCCTGTTTACCGACGCCGAAAAAGCCAAGGGCCATCTTGCGGCGGGCGCGAAGAAAGTCATCATTTCCGCTCCGGCGAAGAACGAAGACATCACGGTCGTGATGGGGGTCAACCACGACAAGTACGACCCGAAGAAACACAACATCATCTCCAACGCGTCCTGCACAACGAACTGCCTCGCGCCGCTCGTGCACGTGTTGCTGAAGGAAGGTTTCGGCATCGAGGAAGGATTGATGACCACGATCCACGCCTATACCGCGACTCAGAAAACGGTCGATGGCCCGAGCAAAAAAGATTGGAAAGGCGGGCGGACGGCCGCGATCAATATCATTCCCTCGACGACCGGCGCGGCGCGGGCCGTGGGTTTGGTTTGTCCCGAAGTCAAAGGCAAGCTGACGGGCATGGCGTTTCGCGTCCCGACACCGACGGTGTCGTGCGTTGATCTGACGGTGCGGACGGTGAAGGAAACAAGCTATCAGGAAATCTCGGCGGCGATGAAAAAGGCCAGCGAGACGTACCTGAAGGGCATTCTGGACTACACGCGCGACGAAGTGGTGAGCACGGATTTCATCCATGGCCCGGCGTCTTCGATTTACGATGCCGGCTCGGGCATTGAACTGAACAAGCGCTTTTTCAAGCTAGTCAGTTGGTACGACAACGAATGGGGCTACAGTTGCCGCGTGGGCGATTTGCTGAAATACATCGTCAGCCAGGGAGTTTGAGCCCTGGTTGCGCTATCTCAATTCCGTTCGGCGCAACCGCTGGCCAATCAGCGAGGTTCCGGCGCGGCCAAAATCCGAAATCCGAATTTCGAATTCCGAAACAAATCCCAAGCCCGAAAAGCCAAATGCCAAACTGGCGGGCGTGGAAACCGGCCAGGGACGCGCGTCAACGAATAAGAAGCGCTGGTGCGGCTTTCTCGAACACCATCAGCGATGCCATTCGTGTGCATTGGCGTTGATTCGCGGTTGAACAACGGCTCGGATTTTGA
Organism: Verrucomicrobiota bacterium; assembly: GCA_016190065.1. Classification (GTDB taxonomy): domain Bacteria; phylum Verrucomicrobiota; class Verrucomicrobiia; order Limisphaerales; family SIBE01; genus VHCZ01. The sequence goes on along the minus strand of JACPRI010000290.1, from coordinate 25,332 downwards.
ATTTGTTTCTGATTTCGAGATTCGGATTTCGCATTTCACGAACGCGTCATGCGCATCATCGGCGGCACAGCGGCGGGGTTATTGCTCAAAGCGCCAAAGGGCTTTGAGGTCCGCCCCACCCCCGACCTCGTCAAGCAAGCCCTGTTCAACAGCCTTGGCGGACGCGTGGTCGAAGCGCGAGTTTTGGAGCTGTTCGCCGGCACGGGCGCGCTCGGTTTGGAATGCCTGAGCCGAGGCGCGGCGCACCTGACGTGCGTCGAGAAAACCAGCCGCCATGCGCGGCTGATCGAGGAGAATCTGCGGTCCACCCATTTGGACGCGGAGAAGTTTACGCTGCGCGTTCAAGACGCGTTTGCCGCGATGACTCAACTGGCGGCGGCAGGATGCCAATTCGACATGGTCGTCGCGGATCCGCCCTATGGTGAAAAAAATGTCGGGCACCGCTCGACTTCCTTTGCGCAACAACTGCTCGACGACGCGCAACTTCCGCGCTTGCTCGCTCCCGAGGGCCTGTTCGTTCTCGGCCACGCGAGGCGCGACACCCTGAGCATTCCCGGCACATGGGAGGAGATCAAAATGCTGAAGCACGGCGATTCCATGCTGCGGTTTTTTGAGACCGTCAAAGCGGTTCGCGAAACTGAGTGAGGCGGGCGGACACAGCACCGCCGCTGTGTGAGGACAACGGCGTCCTTGCGCAGCTCTTTCATCCGTCCTTCTTGATGAATCCATAATAACGCGCCATCCAATAAGCGTGGAGGAAGTCCGCCGCGCCGGTTTCATCTTCGCGCCATAACTTCAGTTCGGTCCAGCGCTCGCCATCGCGGCTTTGATAACACCCGCCCGGCCCACCAGCGACGACGCCTTGGGGCGTAATGAACACGGAATTCGCCTTCGGAATTCGCCAGCCTGCCATGCACGCCTTTTCGCTTCGGCCGCCATCCGTGCTTCGAACCAATTCGCTCGCGTCATCGATGCGGAGAGCCCATCTTTCCGAGACGATTTGCCAGCGCTTGAAGTCGGGAGCGCTGAATGTCGGTTTCACATCTTCAGGCATCGCCCGCCAGCTCAGGCCGCCGTCGCGCGTGAGGAACACTCCTTTGTCCGTCAGCGCGTGCAGCACAAAAGTGCGGTTTGTGGACGCGGCAAAGTTTTGCACGCGGGCGCCCATCAGGCCGTCGCTCACATTCCGCCAGTCCTTGCCTCCGTTCCGAGTCATAAAAAGGCCGCCGGTGTTGTCGCTGAACCAGGCCACTTGCGGATCGTCGCACGAGAATTGAAACATCGTGACCGCCGGCTTGAGCCATCCGTCCAATTGGTACGGATTGCCTTTCCACGCATACTCATTGTCCAGAGGGCGTTGATTGATCGGGACCGGTTTGGCGCTTTGTTTTCCGTTCCGCGCGCTTTGATGCGGATTCAGTTCGATGTCCTGACGCAGCGAATTCATGACCGGCCGGAAGACGCGGTCCACGGGGAACACCTTCAAGGTCTCCAGGGCGAGCCGCGCCGCTTCGGCCGCGTGCGGAATTTCCTCGGGTTTGATCGCGGTCAAGCCGGGTTTTTGCGGCGCGCGATATTCCGGCAGCAGCGCCAGCGTCATCCAGGTGAAGAGCGAATTGCCTTCCATCCAGTTCATCTCCCAAAGCTGGCTGACCCAGGGGCGGTAAATCTTGAGCAACTCCGGATCGCGCTCATAGCGGATAAGGTTATAGAGCGCCTCGTAGGCCTGGCCTTCGCTGCTGTGGTTCACCCGGGCTAATCGTTCGAGGCTGAACGGGCCGCTGTCACGGAGCCGATCCGGGTTGTCCTTAAATCGCCCCACGACGCGTTGATAAAATTCCTGGTACCGCGGTTTGCCGGTGATGTGGCGCGCGATCAGAAGGTCCGGTAAAAGCATCAGCGACGAACGCAGCGGCGGTTGCCACGCGCCGTTCGTCGTATTCAATCGGCTCAGATACGATCCATATTGCTTCCGATAATAATCGTCGCGCGCCGGATCCGGATCGATTCCGACGTGGCCCCAGCGGGTCACTTCGCCATCGACGTCCATGATGCGGCAGTGATTCTCCAGCAGGTGCGTCATGAGACGGTCCACGTCTTGCGCGATGAATTGCTTTTGCGCTGCGTCCGCCGCCAGGTCGAAATAGATCGCGTATCCGTAGAGCACGGCGTTGAAATTATCGACGCTCACGTCGCCGTACCAGCGGTAATCCGCATAGGGGCCTTGTCCTTGGTGCCACTCGACCGAGTCGGCGCCATGGCGTTCCCAATCCTCGACCGGGCCGTGGCCTTTGACATAGCCGCGCGCGAGCAGGCCGGGTTTGCCGGTGACTTCCTGAAGAATCCGCAGGGCGCGCAAGATCTCGCCGCCCTGCCGGCGCACCCACGGGTCTTTCGTGACGGCGTATTGATAACCGACGCCGCCGAGGTAACGGCCCGTCCAAACGCCCGCGTGGATGACGTTGCCGGGTTGGTCTACGGTGTGGGGAAATTTCCTGCCCGGCGGCGCCGAGGGGACGATGCTGACATAGAGTCCGTCCAGCCAGTGTTTGTCCAAAAGGTCTTTCTGAAAGTATTTCGCCTTTTGGTGCAGTGGGCTGAAATCAGTCACCTCGGCAGCAGTGCCAGGTTGGAAGACGCCCGACAACGACGCGCCGGCGAGGAGGGCGGAGGCTGAAGCGGCGAGGAGGGTTCGTGACATAATCAAAGTTCCGGGTTTGTGTGAACTGTGGTTCCAACGCAGATTGACGATCACAGCCCAGAAATTCAAGGCATCCTCCAGGGCCGCATCACGCTCCTGAATTCCTCCGCCTCTTCCAACGGATGGAGGAGGTTGGGGAGAGGAGGCACGTTCTTATTGATCCCTTCTCTCCTCGTTCCTCACGCCGCTTGTTCATCGCGAGGAGAGATTGGAGAGCTGATGCCCCCCGGAGCGTTCTCGAAATCAGCGGAACCGCTCTTGAGCAAGACGGATTCGTCTGACAGGATAGCTCAGCATGAACTTTCGCGGCTCATGAGAATTGTGGCTTGCCAACTCGACTGCGCCTGGGAAGACAAAAAGGCGAATTACGCCAAAGTCCGCTCTCTGCTCGACGCCGCATCCATTCCTGCTGGCGCCCTGGTAGTCCTGCCGGAAATGTTTTCAACCGGATTCAGCATGAACGTCGCGGGCATCCGCGAGGCTGAGCCGTCCGAAACCGAGACGTTTTTGGCGAACACCGCCCGGCATTGCAGCGCCTTTGTGCTCGGTGGACTCGTCACCCAGGCTGAAGACGGCCGAGGACGAAATGAAGCCGTCGTTTTTGGTCCGGATGGAGAACGCCTCTGCCGCTACGGCAAAATTCATCCGTTCAGTTTTGGCGGAGAAACCAAGCATTACGCGGGAGGAAACGAGGTCGTGACTTTTCAGTGGCAGGATTTCGTCGTCGCTCCCTTCGTTTGTTACGATCTCCGTTTTCCGGAGATCTTCCGCATCGCCACCCAGCGCGGGGCGCACTTGCTGGCCGTAATTGCAAATTGGCCGACTCGCCGGGTGAATCACTGGGTAGCGCTGCTCCAAGCCAGGGCGATTGAGAATCAAGCCTATGTCGTCGGCGTGAACCGGGTGGGAAACGATCCGAAGCTCTCTTATCCAGGCCGCAGCCTGATCGTCGATCCGCAGGGCGAGGTCCTTGCCGAAGGTTCGGCGGAAGAGCAAATCGTCAGCGGGGAAGTGGACGTGGCGAGGGTGATTTCGTGGCGCAACGAGTTTCCCGCGCTGCGCGACCTGCGGCCGGAATTTGTCCCCGGGACAAAAACATGGGAAAGATTTTCGTGACTATTCAGGTCCACCGCGAATGAACGCCGATGCACGCGAATGGCCTTGCAGGAAATGGTTGAAAGCCATCCGACTTCTCAGTCGCGTTGACTTGCGTCTATCCCCGGTTTTCCGCACAAGTTGTCACAAGTTTTCGGAACGACCTTTCCCGTGGCCTGTCTATTTCCAGGCGAGCGCGAACAATTAGATCCGCCTGAGGGCGTCTCCGACAAGTAGGACTGGCCTCCTGCCTGCCTCGCGGTTCCCGGTACGCCCTCAATGGCGCCATTCGAGATGAAACTTTCCGTCATCATCCCGGCCTTCAACGAGGCTAAGTGGATTCAACGCTGCACGCGGAGTGTCTTCGACGCGGTTCAAGGCAACGCTCGGCCGGGACTCTCGACTGAAGTCATCGTCGTGGACAACAATTCCACCGACGGCACCGGGGAGTTGGCGCGAACGGCGGGAGCGCGCGTGGTGTTCGAGCCGGTCAATCAGATCGCCCGCTCTCGAAACGCCGGCGCCGCGGCGGCGACCGGCGATTGGTTCCTGTTCTTCGACGCGGATTCATTGCTCCCTGGGGAAACATTGACCGATGTTTTGGAGACCATGCAGAGCGGGAGGTTTGTGGGCGGCGGCACCGTGGTCGCTTTTGATACGACGCCCTGGTGGGCCTGGCCCCTGCTGGCGGCGGGGAACTGCCTCTTCCTGCTTTTTCGGATCACGCCGGGCTGCCTGATTTTTTGCAGGGCGGACGTCTTTCGCGAGCTGGGAGGGTTCAGCGAAGCATTATATGCGGCCGAGGACGCCGAGTTTGGCATACGGATGCAGGCCTGGGCGAAGCGGCACGGCTTGCGCACGGTAATGTTGCGCAAGCATCCGCCGATCACTTCGAGCCGCAAGCTGCACCTCTACAGCAAGCCGGAGCTGTTGAAGTTGCTGGTCCGCTTCCTGCGGTCGCCGCGAGCGACGCTCCGGAATCCGAAACATCTCGATCTGTTTTATGGCGGGCGGAGGTGAAGGCAAGCGTAGCGCAGAGTTGAACTCTGCTGTATCGCGGATTTGAAATCCGCAGCGCGCCGGTTGGTTCAGGCGGCTGTGGGAGCGGAAGCGGAATGAATTCCGCGCTCCGAAGAATCGTCGCCGGTCGAGACGATTTGCAGGGATACTGATAGACTGCAAATCTGCGCCACCTCGGCTCCTTTGCGATTGTTTTCCAAATCCCGCGCCGATAGTTTCCGGCGCATGAAATCACGGTCAGCTTCCAGAGTGCTTGCGTGTGTGGTGTCCCTCGCGCTTTCCGCAACCGCCCTGACCGCGAACGCGGCTTCGGCTCTCCAGGATCGCGCGGATCAATTCCTGAATCTCGTGAACGCAGGTTATCAGGCTCTCTATCGCGTCAACAGCGAAGCGCAATGGGCTGCCGCCACCGACGTCACACCCGCGCACGACGCCGCTTCGGAAGCGGCCGGAAAAGCGCTGGCGGCGTTCAATGGCAATCCGGCCGTGATTCGCGAAGCCAAAATGCTGCTTGAACACCGAAGCGAGCTGCGCCCGATCACGGTTCGGCAGTTGGAGCGCGCGCTCTTGAACGCGGCGGAAGGGCCCATGACCAATCCCGAACTGGTCAACGCCCGGATCGCCGCCGAAACCAAACAAGCTTCGATCCTCAATTCGTTCACCTTTCGTCTGAACGGGAAGCCGATCACAGCCAATGCAATCGACAATCTCCTGCAATCCTCGACCAACCTCACGGAACGTCGGGCCGTGTGGGAAGCTTCCAAGCAATCGGGGCCGGCGTTGAAGCCGGGCTTGATCAAGCTGCGCGACCTGCGCAATGGCGTGGCGCGGGAGTTGGGCCATCGGGATTATTTCGCGCTGCAAGTCGCCGGCTACGGCATGACCACCGAGGAGATGGTGAACCTGCAGCAAAGTTTCATGCGCGATCTGAAACCGCTCTATCTGCAACTGCACACCTGGGTGAAACACAAGCTCGCGCAGATGTACGGCCAGCCCGTGCCCAAGCGCATTCCCGCGCACTGGCTCAACAATCGGTGGAGCCAGAATTGGGTCGGCATCGTCGAGGGCGCCAACCTCGATCCGTATTTTAAGGATCGGACCCCGGAATGGATCGTCAAGACCGCCGAGCAGTTCTATGTCGGCCTGGGGTTTTCGCCGTTGCCCGCGAGCTTCTGGAGCGCGTCCGACCTTTATCCGGTCAAGGCGGGCGATTCACGAAAGAAAAACACCCACGCTTCTTGCTGGCACCTGGACTTGGACAAGGACATTCGGTCGCTTATGAGTGTGGAACCCAACACGCAATGGTTCGAGACCACGCATCATGAGTTGGGGCACGGTTACTACTTTATGAGCTACACGCGGCCCGAAGTCCCGCCGCTGCTGCGGCTCGGAGCGAATCCCGCCTTTCATGAAGGGATGGGGGAGCTGATTTCGCTGGCGTCGGGGGCGGCGCCGTATTTGCAATCGGTGGGCATCGTGCCGGCCGATTACAAGGTCGATCAAACGGCGTTTCTTTTGAATGACGCGCTGGCCAATTCCGTGCCGTTCATTTTCTGGAGTTCAGGCACGATGACGCATTGGGAAGCGGACATCTACGCGCACAACCTCAGCCCGGAAGAGTGGAATGCGCGGTGGTGGAAATATGTCCGGGAACTGCAGGGCGTCGAACCGCCGTGGGATCGCGGCGAAGAATTCTGCGACGCGGCGACCAAAACCCACATCAACGACACGCCGGCTTACTATTATTCGTACGCCGTGGCCACGGTGTTGAAATTCCAGTTCCACGACTACATTGCGCGGAAGATTCTCCGGCAGCCGCCGCAAGCCTGCAATTACGCGAACCACAACGCCGTGGGCGATTTTCTTCGCAAAATCATGGAGAAAGGCGGCAGGGAAGATTGGCGGCAGGTTCTGCGGGAAGCGACCGGCGAGGATCTGTCAACGCGCCCGATGGTGGAGTATTTCAGGCCGCTCATGGCGTGGCTGCAAGAGCAGAACAAAGGACGTGCCGTCGGCTGGGACTAAACCAGGAATTCCAACCATGACAACTCTGTTCTCTCCGTCGCCTCCTGTGAAAAAAGGACCGCGTCGATCCGCGGGTTCAACGGATCGCCTCCTCAAGGTTGCTCGTAGAGCACCACCAGGAAAACATCCGACGGGGGATGCGGGCTCTTTGAAATCGCGGGCGCGCTCTCCTCGGGCGGCGGACTTTGCGGGGCGATGTTGCCAAACATATTAATGACCCGAACTTTGGATTCGGCCAGCCAGGCGTTCACTTGTTTCTCCAACAGGCCGACGTCGGTTTCGAGCGTTTTGAAGATTTTGATCTGATGCACGATTCGGTCCTCGAATGAGCTGCGCCTTCGGCAGACAATTGGATTTAATGTTTCAGGACTTACGCGATTCCAGCCGCCGGCGCGCTTTAAGTTGAATGGAAGGACTCTAGTCAGCGTGCCATGGCGGGGCAAGCGTTTTGCCAGATGATTCCTCTATGACGTGTTCGATTATCATTCCGGTCTTCAACCAGCTCCCGTTCACGGAGGCCTGTTTGAACGCGGTGTTTGGGACACTGCCACCTCATGTGAGGGTGGAGGTGATTGTGGTGGACAACGGTTCGACGGACGGCACCGCGGAGTTCCTCCTGCGAGCGACAGAGCAGAACATCTCGTTGCGAGTCATCTCCGTCGGCCGCAATGCCGGTTTCTCCACGGCCTGCAACCTGGGCGCCGAGGCCGCGCGCGGCGATCTCTTGTTGTTTTTGAACAATGACACGATCCCTCTCCAAAACTGGCTCGCGCACTTGCTCATCGCCGCGGCTTCGCCGGATGTGGCTGTGGTCGGGCCCAAACTGGTGTATCCGCAGTCCAACACGATCAATCACGCCGGATATGTGTACAACGCCTCGCTGCATGCGTTTTATCCCATTTATCATCGCGAGGAAGCCGGATTTCACGGCGTCACCAAGGAGCGCGATTTCCAGGCGGTGCTCGGGGCTTGTCTGCTGGTGAAGCGCGGCCCGTTTTTTGCCGCAGGAATGTTCGCGCCCTACGGTTTGGAGGACGTCGATCTGTGTCTGAAGGTTCGCCAGCAGGGCCTGCGCATCGTTTTCAACCCGCTCAGCACCGTGCTGCACCACGGATCGGTGACTTTGTCCCAAAGCGCGCCCGGAACCATTCCGGTGGCGGATACGCGGGGCTTTGAGGAACGCTGGCCTCGGCATCTTCTCCAATCCGATGACGAACGGTTCTATCGGGAAGACGGTTTTTCGGTCCGGAGCATGCGCGATGGACAAGTTGAATTGGACGAGAATATCACCGAGTCCAATCGGCTTGTTGATCAAGCCGCCGCCGGCTCCCCGTCACAGGCCGTGCCGAACGAGATCCTTCTGAAGAAGGCGCTCGATCTCTACCCGCACAATGTTCGCGCTTTGCACGCGCTTATGATTCTGCGCCGGCGACGGGGCGAGTGCGGAGACGCTCTGCGATGCGCCGAGATTCTGCGTCGCGTGGAACCAGGAAATTTCGAGCGCCACCTGGGCGTGGTTGAACTGGCTTTGCTGGCCGGAAACCACGACCGCGCGGCCCAAATCCTTGAACACATCGCGCGGTTTCCAGATCTGCCTGCGTCAATTTCCGAACGGGTCAAGTTGCTCAGGGGGAAACTCGATTAACACTACAACGACACTCATCGCCGATTCATCCGGAGCGCGGCATTTAGGCCCGCGGCTACCTTTTCGACCGCTCGTTGCAGGTTCTCCTTCTTTCAGACTTTGTCCATCATTAATAAGTTAAGTAAGTAAGTCGGCGAAGTTGTTCTGAAACTGATTTGCGCCACCCACTTCCACGGGCGAATCGAATTTTCTTCCTCGTCAACCGGCGAGGCCTGACGTATAGGCTCTCTCGATTTGAAATGAGGAAACTTTGGTGGCAACTGAGTTTCGGGTGCGTGACCGCCACACTTGCTGGCCTGGCGGATCAGCGAGGATTTTCGCAAGCGCTGGTTTGGGACGCGACCTCCAAGTTTTACGACGCGAAACGCGGCCAGACGAACACGGTTTTCGTATTCCACCTTACCAACACGTCCCACTGGAAAGACGTCGAAATCAATGGCGTGAGCACGACTTGCGGTTGCACCTTGGTGAAGAGGCCCGCCTCGCCCTGGATTTTGCCGCCGGGCGGCGCCGACAAAATGGAGATCCAGGTGGATTTGCGCGGCAAACAGGGGCTTCTCAGCAAGATGACACGCGTGGTCACGTCGAGCGGCGTGTTCGAGGTCGCGATCAACGTGTACATTCCCGATCCAACCCCGGAGGAACGGCAGCGGATGTTTGGCATCCTGGTCGCGCAAGCGGATCGACAAGCGGTGTTCCAAGGGGATTGCGCGAAATGCCACGTTCAGCCCGCCGTCGGCAAGAAAGGAGCCGAACTCTACAAGGCAGCGTGCTCCATCTGCCACGAAGCGAAGCACCGCGCGGAAATGGTTCCCGATTTGGCGGCGGTGAAGACACCGACGGATCGGAGCTATTGGGAGACCTGGGTGCGCAACGGAAAACCCGGCACGCTCATGCCCGCTTTTTCAAAGGCCGCGGAGGGGCCGCTCGACGAGGAACAAATCCGTTCGCTGGCGGAGTATCTCAGCGAACGTTTTCGGCCGTCGCAAGCGGGTGGTGTTGGGAATCACTCGCCCGCCAAAGTCCTTGGTGGTCCTTGACGTTCGCTTAACTTCGCTTTGACTCAATGAAAACGAATCCAAGCGCAGGCCGGCATCTTGCCTGCCCCAAATCCGCGCCAGCCTGCCAAGCCGAATACTGAACGAACATGTTGGTCGCAAAGTTTCCTAAATCCTCACAGAAGGTAACGAAGGTAACCAAGGCTTGGTTCTCTTCGTTAGCTTCTGTAAAGAGTGGCCAAACTGCTTTCTCCAATCAGAACGCTGGGTTGGACTCTATCCGTATCTCGCCCAATCGTTGCAAGCTGCGGCGATTCTTTGGAGCGCGGCTGTGTGCGAAGCACCAGCCGCAGCACCTTGGCAGTTCCACCGCGCTGCGGCTGGGTCTTCGACCACAGCCGCGCTCCGTTTCGGTTGCGGCTTCGCCGCGCTGCGCTGGATGGCGGATTTCCAATCCGCCGCATGCCGACCTGTGTGACATCCCGACTGCAAGTCGGCGATACAGCCGATTGAAACTCTGCGCGACGGCAGCCAAGACCGAGGCATTGCTTCTCACCGTCCTTTTCTCCTGCTTGTTTGGCCTCGTTTTGCACGCCGCTGAAGGCGCCCGGATTGCTGATGGCAGAACCTACCATCTGGGAACCGCCGGTGCGCCGGAGTGGGATTACTTCGAGGGCAAAACTCCAGACAGCCGCGCATTGCAGCTTCGTTTCTCGGCCCAGCTCAACGAACGCGAAGCGACTCTTTTCTTGCGCCAAGACGACGTGAAGCTGGACTGGGCCCTCGAACTCAACGGCAAAAAAATCGGCAGCTTGTTCTTGATGGAAGCGCCACTCATCTTCGCTTTGCCCATCCCCGCAGGAGCTTTGCGCGACGGCGAAAACGTTCTGGCGATCCTGCCGCCCAAAGCGAATGACGACATCATCGTGGGCAAGTTCGAGCTGGATCCCCGGCCGCGCCGGGAGGCCATCGAGCAGGCCTGGTTGGAAATCCAGGTCACGGAAGACGTAGGCCGGAAGGAGCTTCCGTGCCGCCTCACGATCGTCAATGAGGCCGGCGAGCTAGTGCCGCTCTTTGCAAACGAAGAACAGAAACTCGCGGTACGGCCCGGCGTGGTTTACTCACCGGACGGCAGGGCGCGAGTCGGCACGCGGCCGGGTCGTATTGCAATCCACGCCACCCGCGGGTTTGAATACAGCCTGGCGACGACGAATGTTTCCGTTCGGGCCGGAGAGACTCGCCGTGTCGAGCTGAAGCTTCGGCGCGAAGTGTCCACTCCGGGGTTGGTCAGCAGCGACACGCACGTCCACACCTTCACCTACAGCCGGCATGGTGACGCGACGACGGATGAACGCGTCCTCACCTTGGCCGGCGAAGGGATCGAATTGCCGATTGCCACAGACCACGAGTATCTCGCGGACTTTTCCGAGCCGTCCAGACGAATGGGCGTCCAAAAATTCTTCACGCCGGTCATCGGCTGCGAGACCACGACGGCGAAGGGGCACTTCAACCATTTCCCGATCACGGCTGGAAGCAAGGTCCCCGACCCTAAGATCGCGGACTGGCCGCGATTGTTGCAATCGATCCGCTCGACGCCCGGCGTCCGCGTCGTCATCCTGAACCATCCGCGCAACATCCACAGCAATTTCCAGCCGTTCGCTTCGACGAATTTCAATGCCGTGACGGGCGAGAACAAGCGCGGCTTCGAGTTTGGCTTCGACGCCATCGAGGTCTGCAACTCATCCGCGTTGCAGTCCGATCTGATGCTCGGTTTCCACGATTGGATGGCGCTTTTGAACTACGGCTACCGTGTCACAGCCGTCGGCTCGAGCGACGGCCACGACGTGAGCCGTTACATTGTCGGCCAAGGACGAAGCTACGTGGCTTGCGATGATCACGATCCGAGCCGCATCGAGATTAACGCGGCTTGTGAGAGTTTTCTGAAAGGCCGAGTCCTGGTCAACCTGGGATTGCTCGCGCAGTTGGCCGTCGATCGAAAGTTCGCCGTCGGAGATCTCGCGACCGGTTTGGGGCGTCGCATTCGTGTGGAAACGACCGTGCTCGGCCCGTCCTGGGTCACGGCGGACCGAGTCGAACTATACGCCAACGGCGTGAAAATTCGGGAACAAAAGGTTGCTGCCCCGGAACGCCTGCCCAGGCGACCGGGCCGGCAAGCGGACGGAATCAAAGCCAGGATCACCTGGCTCATTCCCCGGCCCAAGCACGACGTCCATCTGGTGGCGATTGCGTCCGGTCCGGGAGTCCGCGCCCCTTACTGGGCCATTGCCCGCCCGTATCAGCCCAGTTCGCGCGTTTGGAACTCGCGGATCATCGGAGCGACTAACCCGATCTGGATCGATGCGGATGGGGATGGCAAGTTCACGTCGGCGAGAGCCTACGCCCGGAAGCTGATCGACCAGCACGGCACGGATCCTGGCAAATTGCTGCCTGCGCTCGCGTCGTACGACCAAACCATAGCGGCGCAAGCGGCAAACCTGATCCACAAGGCGGGTGTCGATTTGCGGAGTCCGGGATTGTCGAGTCGGCTTAAGACCGTTTCAGAGGCCACTCAACGCGGCTTTACGGATTATCTGGAGACTTTGAACGGCGGCGGCTCACCGTAAACGTGCAAGCCGCAAACCACAGTCAATCTGTTCCGTACGGAACAAGTTTCATGTCATTCCGGTTGCGCAGCCGGGACTGAACCCAACTGCGAGCAGACGCGTGGACAAGATGATTCGCCCCAAAGCCCTCTTCATTCGACGTGAGCTCGTGTTCGGATTTGGCAAACAGTAACCAGGCGCGGCAGCCGGCGGCACCCCGAAAAATATGCTTGTTTGCCCCGGTGAGCCCGATCTAAGTCTTAAGCCAGAATTCAGAGAAAGGACCCCTATGCCTGGAATCTTTTGCGAAGCATTGAATCGAAGAAAATTCCTCGGACACTCAGCGAAGGCTTTGACGGCGGTCGCGTTCGCATCGCCGGCTCGGCTGTTTGCGGGTGCGGACAAGCCCGAGGAGCTGCGAGTGGCGCTGCTTTCGGACACTCACATCCCGGCCGACTTCAAAGCCGGCGAGCATCGAAAGTTTCTTCCCTGGTCCAATTTGAGAACCGTCGCGCCGCAGGTCATCCAGGCGCGCCCGAAAGCGGTGATCATCAATGGCGACGCCGCGCGCTTGACGGGCCAACTGGAGGACTACGTGGAGCTCAAGAAATTGCTCGCGCCGGTCGCGGCGGAAGCGCCGGTTTACATTGGCTTGGGCAACCACGATGATCGCGAGAATTTTTTCAAAGTTTTCCCTCAGCCGCCCCGAGAGAGCCAATCCGTGAAGGAAAAGCACTTGCTGGTGATCGAATGGCCTGGGATCCGGTTCGTGGTGCTGGATTCGCTGATGTACGTGAACCGGGTCGCAGGGTTGTTGGGGAAGGCGCAACGCGATTGGCTGGCTCAGTATCTGGAAAGGTCCGATGGCCGTCCCACGGTTCTCTTCGTGCATCACACCCTGGATGACGGCGATGGCAGCCTGATGGACGCGGAACGGCTCTTCGAGCTGACTCGTCCGCACAAGAAAGTGAAAGCCATTTTCTACGGCCACTCCCACAAGTACGCCTTCAGCGAGCAGCAAGGCGTGCACCTGGTGAATCTCCCGGCCGTGGGCTACAATTTCGCGGACAGCGAGCCGGTCGGATGGGTCGATGCGCGATTCACTTCGGAAGGCGCGGCTCTCACCCTGAAGGCTTTCGCTGGAAATCGTGAAGGCGATGGCAAGACGACTTCGATTACGTGGAAGATGTGAGGGCGACTGTTCAACCACACATGGACACTAATCCACACTAATAAGCTCCGGTCTTGGGGAGCACACGCGCCTCGCGTGTCCCGACCGGCGCCTCGCCGGTCGGGATCGTCTTGAAGGCGTCCGGCTGGAAACGGCAGCACACGGCCGTCGCCGAGCGGAACGAGCACCGCCCGTTTGGCGGACATCTTCTCCAGTTTTTTGGGGGAGAATTCCTCGCCGGGCGTTTGGAGCAAGTTGATCAACACTGGCAGCAGATTGTTCGAGGCCATGCAGGAGCTGGTCTTCGGCCTCAAAGTCCCTCGGCGCGCGAATCAGCTTGCCGTCCCTGAACTGCTCGATTTCCTCGCGCGTGTCCAACGAATCGGCGCGCAGACCTCGGTAATCGAAACCCGCTCGGGCCAGATGCACCGGAAATCCGTCCATGCCCGCTTGCCGAAACGTGTAGGTCATCTCCCACCATTGAAAACGCACGGTGGAGAGAGACAAAACCGGCGCGGGCTTCTGGACCGCCAATTTCTCGACTTCAAGGGACCTTTTGTAGCAGGTGGCTCTGCTTGAGCGCCAGATCGAGGAGCGGTTCGACGTTGCTTCGCGCGGAGACAATGACCAATTTGTTTCCTTGCAGCACGACCACGCTGAGTCTGACGTCCGTTGCCGAGAGCGAGTCTTGCGGCGAATAAACAGCGACGAGTTCGTGGCGGTTTACGACGCCGACAACTCGGTCCCAGCCGCGGGCCGACATGATTTTATCGGCGGACGCGAGGACTCTGCTGTGGTTGGAGGTCTTGGTGCGGCCACGCACGTGATAAATCCCGACGTCGCCACTGCGGAGCGTGTTCAGCGCGATTCGCGCCTCTTCATCGAGGTCGAGAAAGCGAAGGCCAGCTTGCGCCAAATAGAACGTGAACGCGCCGATGCCAATCTCGATCTCAGGCTCCAATTCAATGCCGGCGGATTTGACCAGACCGGCTCGAAGGGCTTGGGTTTCACTGCCAACGTCGAAGCATCCGGTCAGACCGAGGCAGAGGATCGAAAGAGAAGCTGCCATGCTGAGTTTTACTGACGAGACTTGGCCACGTGGATTGGCAGGGCTTTCCGATGGTTTCATAACGTTCTTGGAGTTGAGTTCTGGATTCCGTTGAACTAACCCACCCCTTGCCCCTCCCAGGAGGGGAATCGGTTGGCGCGTGCTTAGCTCAGTTCCCTTCCTGGGAGGAGCGCAGGGGTGGGTTCATCGCCCCTTGATTACAGCCAGCAGCAACCGATGGCAGTGCATTTCACTTCTTGCCAAGTTCGCGCCCGATTTTCTTGAGCGGATCGATGTTGAGCTTCTCCCCTATGACCGCGACTTTCTCCGGTTTGATGTCGCCCACGATGTTCACAAGCACCGCTTCCCGTTTTCCATCGAGGACAGTCACCACCAAACCTTCGATGGTTTCTTCGCCGCGTGTCTTGAGATAGACGCTGACGTCCTCACCCTTCTTTTGCACGGTCACGATGCGCTCCCAGCCTTTGGCATCAAGCTCACCGCGGATCGTCTGGATGCGTTTCTCGACGTCCGCGTGATTGTCGTCGTTCAGCCCAATGACGTTGACGCGGACGAGTTGGAGGCCACGAAGCAACTGTGCGACGTCGGGCTCGATTTTCTCCGCCAGGCGCGCGGCCATGGAGATCAGGTTATTCTTGATGTGGACCTCGACAAATTCGCCGGACGTGGGCGGGGAGAATTTCCCGAAATCAACGTATCCGGGAGGCGAGTTCTGGGCCGAGGTGTTGAGGCTGACCAGCACGGACAAGGCAGCCAAACTGAGGAGGGAACGAGCCGGGTATTTCATAGCATTCACAAGCGTTTTAGGTTTTCTGCGCGGGGAACGGTGTCCCCCGTCAGCTTGGAATACCCGGCTGCGTAACGGACAGTTGCAGAAAAATCGTTGGGAACAAGAGCAAACCGAGAGAACAGAGGCGAGCGAGACTTGATCGATTTAAGAACTGGACCCGGTTTGGGTGGCGGCACTGCGGAGGGTGGACGGTGAAGCCGGGATTCTTCAGCAATTGGCGGAAGGCGAAGCGGAGGTCATTCATGACAGTGGAGAGGAGTTTGAGTTGAGAGTTGAGGGTCCTCAGTGATCGGGAGTCAGTAATCAGTGTTCTGTCATCAGTAGTCAGTCACGCATCACGTTTTAACGCTTTAACCCTTTTAACTCATTTAACGACGACGAAGTCACTCCTGCCGCAGCGCCTCCATCGGATCGACTTGGGTCGCTCTTCGCGCCGGGAGGTAACAAGCCAGCAGAGTGGTTCCGAGTAAGAGTCCGGTGACGCCGGCGAACGTGAGCGGATCTGTGGGTTGGATGCCATACAACTGGCTCGCAATGACGTTTGTGAGCGCGAACGTTCCAATCAAACCGATCGTGCTGCCAATCAGCGCCAGAACCATTCCCTTCTTCAGGACCATTCCCAGCACATTGCTTTGTTGCGCTCCCAACGCCATGCGGATTCCGATTTCGCGGGTCCGCTGGCTCACGGCATAGCTGATCAACGAGTAGATGCCCACGGCCGCGAGCAACAGCGATAGCGCGCCAAAGAGGCTCATCGCCATCGCGAAGGCGCGACGGCTGAAGCCTGCCTGGTGGAGCCATTCCTCCATCGTTCTTATGGAGAGAATCGGTTGATCGGGGTCCACCGACGCGATGGCCTTTCGGATCGGCTCGGCAAATCCGGCTGCGTCGGACGCGGTGCGCGCGTAGAAATTCAGCCACGCGAAGCTCGTCCCCGCCTGGACTGGCGCGTCCAACGGCACAGAGATGTCCCAAACATCCGAGGCCGTATCGTACCAGGTGTGGCCGCGCGCCGTTTGGGTCACACCCACGACCGTCAGCCACGGCCCCGGCGAGTTCCTTCCGCCCAGCTTGACGGATTGGCCGATGGGTTCGGCATCTGGCCAGATCCTCTGCGCCATGCGTTCGTTGATCACGACCGCGCTGGCGGCGCCAGTATCTTGCACGGTGAAGGAGCGTCCGCGCACCATCGGAATTTTTAGCGCGCGGAAATAGTCGGCGCTTACGGCATGAACGCTGACGATGGGCCGCGATTCGCTTGAGCCAGGCTCCCAGCCAGGAACGGAAAAACCCCATCCGTCCCGCTCCCGCGGTATGTTCATCGGCGCGGCGGCCGCAGCGAATTCTACCCCGGGCAATCGGCCCATCTCCGTGAGCACATTACGGCTGAACTCCTGCACCTGGAACGGCTGCGGGTATTTTGACGGCGCAACATTGAGAACCACGGTCAAAACGTTTTTCGGATCGTAGCCTTTGTCGATGGCCTCATAGCGAAGAAAACTTTGGATCAGCAATCCAGCGCCGCAGGAAAGAATCAGCGCCAGCGCGATCTCGCCCGCCACGAGAAAGTCGTGGAATCGGCGTCCTCGAACACTCGCCGATTTTTGGGCGCCTTCCTTCAACGTTTCGTTCAAGGCCGGTTTCGATACCTGGAGACTTGGGGTCAAGCCGACCAGAAGGCCCGTCAGCAGTGTGGCCAGCGCTGCGAAGCCGAGAACTTGACTGTCCACGGCGAATCGCGTTCCGGTGGGATAAAGCGCGTTGATCCCATTCACGGCCCAAAGTGCAAGCCAGATGCCCAACCCACCGCCGAGCGAGGCCAGCAGGAGACTTTCCGTCAACAATTGCCGAACCACTCGAAAGCGGCTGGCTCCGAGCGCGACACGAATCCCGATTTCCTTCTGCCGCGAAGCGGCGCGCGCCAGCAGCAAGTTGGCGACATTGGAGCACGCAATCAACATGACGAAGAGCACCGCGCCGAGGAGAACGAGAGCCGGCGACGCGTAATCCGATCTTACCCAGCGGCGCAACGGGAGCACCCGAACCTTCACGCCTTCGTTCGTTTCCGGGTAAAGCCGGGCCAGACGAGCCGTGATCGTGTCCATCTGAGCCTGCACTTCGGCCAGACGGACGCCGGGCTTGGGCCGAGCCACGACCGGCGTGCTGCGTTCGCTCCGGTTGTGGAAAGAATCGCGCGGCAAAGAACCCAGCGGCAAATACATTTGAGCGGCCAAGAAGCCGGTGAGTCCAGGCGGCATCACGCCCACGACGGTGTACTGGTCCCCGCTGAGTTTCACCGTTTGGCCAGGCAAATCCTCGCGGCCGCCGAAACGATTCTGCCAGAGTTCGTGGCTGAGAATGACGACACGTTCGGCGCCGGCGCGATCTTCTTCCGGCGCAAACGCTCGGCCCAGTTTCGGCTGAATACCCGTCAGACGGAAAGCATCGGCGGACACGTAATAGCCGGAAACCTCCACCGGCTGATCTCCGCCCGTCACCGTCAAACGGCATGGTGTGAACGAAGCGATCGGTTGGCACAAGCGGTCTTGCTGTTTCCAGTCATCGAAATCCGGCAGCGAAGCGCCCATTTCATCGTGGCCTTTCCGGTTGCTGATCAGAATGAGCAGTTGCTCCGCGTTCGCGTACGGCAGCGGCGGGAACAGGAACGCCTTCACCACGCTGAACATCGCGGCATTCAAAGCGATACCCAGCGCGAGCGTGAGCACGGCCACGGCGGTGAAACCGGGGTGCTTCAGCAGTTGGCGGAAGGCGAATTTGAGGTCGTTCATGTTCAGTTCAGTTGTCAGTTGCCAGTGATCAGTGGTCAGTGATCAGTATCCAGCCACGCATTACGTTTTACGTTTTACGTTTCACCCTCAGCCGCTCCTGACCCTTTGACGCTCCCATGGTCTCAGGTTCGCAATTTGATTCGGTGAACCCATGCGCTCTCTTCCAAGCGGCTTTTGCAGCACTCATGCCAATGCCTGCCGAGGGACCAAACACTTCTGAAACGGCCCAAGCACAAAGACTTACTCTCTAGCGCTCCCAGGCGCGTGGCGGGTCTTCATGTTCATCTCTGGGATTGGCTCGTCCCAAGGACGGGACGTGAGGTGGGGTTTTGTCCGCTCTTCACCGGGCCCTTCTTCGCGGCTTGCTTTTTGAGGCGTCCGGCGTAATCAATTTTCAAACCCATGAAAACTGTAGGGCGCATCATCCGTCCGAGTTCGGGATTCACACTCATCGAGCTTCTCGTGGTCATAGCGGTCATCGCGATGCTGGCGAGCTTGCTGTTGCCGGCGCTTTCCAAAGCCAAAGAAGGCGCGCGATCGGCGAAGTGCAAGAGCAACATGCGCCAGGTCACGTACGGACTGCTGATGTACGTCGGTGATCATTCGGATTATCTCCCCTGGGCTGGCGGCGTCGATCGGGATCTTCCCGAAGACTGGATGTTCGGAGGACAGCCGGATCCGCAAACGGTCAATCCGCGCAATTGGGAGAACCCGCCGCTCACTCATGGATTTCATGCCGAGGCGGGCTCCGCGTTCAGTTACGTCACCGGGCTTCCGATCCATCGTCTGGCGGGCAACAAAGTGGATCTGAACCACACGAACACCTACGAAATTTACCGGTGTCCCAGCACCGGGCGGCCCGGGAAAGCGTTGCGCGTGAATTACAGCGTCAACAGCCTGATCGACGGCATCGAGTATCCGCCGCGGGGCGTGCTCATCTCCCGCGTGCCGAATCCCGTGACGAAGACGCTCTTGTTTAACGAAGACCCGAAAACGATGGACAACGCCAGTTTTCGCCCGGGCGGGAGCGCGGCGGGAGGAAACTTCGTGATGCACAGCGGCCGCATCAACGTCGTGTTCATTGACGGCCATGTCGAGCAGATGAAACACCAGCGCGTCCTCGATATTCAATGGGGCGCGAATGTGGACATTTATTTCACGCCGTATAAGTAGAACCACGTTACCGCCAGAGGTTATCCGTCGAACACCGTGCAAAAGCGTCCTCGGCATCCCATGAAGAGGCTGGCTTGGTTGATCATTACACTCGCCGCCTGCGGGGTGATCTGGCCAGCCGACTTGGAAACCATTCCGGGCGCGCGTTTGCTTCCTGACCCTGATAACGATGGCGACAGCTTTCTCGTCGAAGCCCAAAAGCAGCAGTTACGCATTCGCCTTTACTTTGTTGATTGCCCGGAAACGTCTGCAGGCGCAAATGCAGATGCCGAGCGAGTGCAGGAACAGATGCGATACTTCGGACTGACCAATGCCGAACAGGTCATTCGATTCGGCCAAGAGGCCCGGCGTTATGCCGAGCAGGCGCTGGCCAAGCCGTTTACCGTTGAGACCGCTCGGGCCAATGCGCCGGGCCGTTTTGGGGGGCGTGTTTATGCCTTCGTCAAGGTTGCTTCGGGTGAAGACCTCGCCGATATGCTTGTGCAGGCTGGCCTGGCCAGAGCCCACGGCATGGAGCGGGGAAATGCCACAGGCATCCCACGCCAGGAAATGAGCCAACGCCTGGAAGACCTGGAAGCCGCCGCCATGTTGAAAAAGGCTGGCATCTGGACTGAATCGAATCCCGATCGCATTGCCGAAATGCGCCGGCAGCAGCGTCAAAAACTACAGGAGTTGGATCGCGTGCGCCAAGAATCGAAAGGCGTCAGAGCAACGGATCAACGACGCATCGACCTGAATACAGCGAGCGTTCGGCAACTGGAATCCGTGGCTGGCATCGGCCCAGTGCTTGCGCCGCGCATTGTCCAGGGGAGGCCTTACAAATCAGTGGACGATCTGGTAAGAGTCAAGGGCATCGGTAAAAAGAAATTGAACGCGATTCGATCTCAGGTCGTGGTCAATCCTAAAAAAGCCGTTCCTGATCCAAGTAGATCCAAATAAGGGGAAGCCCCCTGACTGATCGCCCCACGCTTATCAATTCGGAAACGCGAGTGTTTATGAGAAGGGTGCCGCGGGCCAATGGCTTCGCCTTGGCCGCCCTCGTTCTGTCTCCTTTGGTGATGGCGCCTTTGGCCGGGCTCGCGTCGGATCGCTGGCAATGGGAAGCCGTCGGCAAACAGAGTTCGCCCCCCGGGCGCATTTACATGAGTGCGGTTTGGACCGGCAGCGAGTTCCTCTTCTGGGGCGGACGACTTTTGGACGGCCACGATGATTGGAGGAACGACGGGTTTCGCTACGATCCGCGGACGGATCGCTGGAAGCCGATCACAACCGCCGGCGCGCCCGCACCTCGCTATGCCAACACCGCGGTCTGGACCGGCCGCGAACTGATTGTTTGGGGAGGACGAAGACCGACCGGCCGTCTCGAAGAATCCTACAACACCGGCGCGCGATATGATCCGGTTGCAGACAAGTGGACTCCGGTGAACCTGGCGGGCGCGCCCGCGCGGAGAGATTCCCACACCGCGGTTTGGACCGGAAAAGAAATGATCGTTTGGGGCGGATTCTCCATTGGCTATCCGGACACCTGGAATGATGGCGGACGCTACGATCCGGGGACCGATTCCTGGAAGCCGTTGAGCCTGGCAAACGCGCCCAATCCCCGCCAGGACCATACGGCGGTGTGGACAGGGCGGGAGATGCTAGTGTGGGGCGGACGACGATTGCTGCTTGAAAGGGACGACGATGACGAAGACACAAAACCTCAGCCCTACTTCGTTTATCCGGCGGATTTGGGCCAATACGATCCCGCGACTGACACCTGGACCACAAAATACGTCCCGAATACTCGAAGGGTTCGGGCGGGCCATTCCGCCATTTGGACCGGCCAAGAGATGATTGTTTGGGGCGGCGTGACGGAGACCTCCCGGCGTTCCGGGGAGTTGCTGATGAACGACGGCGCAAGATTCAATCCTGCGACTCAGTCCTGGACGCCAACATCGAACGCCGCCGTTCCCTCGGGCCGCAGCCGGCACATCGGGCTTTGGACGGGAAAGGAGATGCTCATCCTCGGAGGGAGCGGAGAGGGTAACTCCGGCGGACGCTACGATCCGGCCTCCGATTCATGGACGCCAATCAGCCTCGTCGGCGCTCCGCACAACTCACTCGCCAACGGCGCGGTGTGGACCGGCGAAGGCATGCTTGTTTTTCACGATTCGCTCTCCTTCTACTTCGAACCCGGAAGCTACGCCCGCGATCATCTGCCGGATCAGTGGCAACGCCGCTATTTTGGTGAGAACAACGTGGCCGGATTGCCCGCAGCGGATCCCGATCTGGATGGCCAGGACAACCTTCACGAATTTCTTGCCGGCACGGACCCGACCGATTCGAATTCGCGATTTCGCCTCCGCATCGAGAAAGGCGCGGCCTCGCAAGGCGCGATCAAACTGTCCTTCAGTCCGCGCTTGGAAGATCGAACTTATGTGCTCGAAGCCAGCCCGAATTTGGCGCCGGGTGGGCTTATTCGCTGGGACGGCGTCAACCCCGAAACCCAAGGTCTAAAGGGCAGCGTATTCGATTTAGACGCAGCCGACTTCGCCCAGTTCTATCGCGTCCGGATTTCATTGCCTTGAGGAATCGGGGTCTCCGGATTCCGCAATTCCCGTCCCACGGTTGGGATCGACCTTTCCCGCAAACGGTCAGAGCACGCGTCGCTGGTTTTACCGAGGAGGCGAGTCCGTGCTTGATTTCGTTAGGTTTAGGCCACGTGCCAGCGCATGGCACGACTGATGCCCGCAATGGCCAGCGTGAATCCGTGCCGGTTGCTTCAGAGGCGTCGTGGACTGAGTTACCAAGTTGAATCGTGAAAACGTGGAACGTGATGTGTGATGCGTGAGCTGATTACTGATCACTGACAACTGGCTCTCATGAACGACTTGAAATTCGCCTTCCGCCAACTGCTGAAAAACTCCGGCTTCACCGCCGTGGCCGTGCTCACGGTCGCGCTCGCTACGGTGATTCTCCGATCAACCTGGCCAGGAAAGGCGCATCTCCTGGTCGGTGTGCAGCCTCCAGACATTCAGCCCGGTCGGCATGACCCTGATCACCGTGCCCATCCGTTTGGTTCGCGTATTGAAGGCCGGGTGACGGAGGAGTCGCCGGACAAAATGCGCCACCTCATACTGTCCGACGGCCAAAATCACCAAGCAGTACCGGGGATGAACGGACGAACGAGCGCCCAGGCCCAAGTCGCGGGTGAAAAACGTCGGACGGGGAAGTGTCAGGAGAAGCGGAAGGATTTCCTCATCGGCCATGCCCTTGCGACTGACGTCCAGGCCGATTTGCCGAATGGCAATGCGCCAACCGCGCAACAACTGGCGTTGGCTCTCGAGAATGTTTTCATCCAGGACGTTCACGCCCCGCTCTTACACCGCGAGTTCGTGGGCGTGTTCTCGGAACGTCTGTCTGGCCGCACGCACGGCCTCCGCGATGGCTTCCTCGGTGATACTGCCTCGCCATTCTTCAACGATGCTTTTCCAGGCCACTCCATTCGCGACCTGCTCCAAGACGTCCTCCACGAGAATTCGCGTGCCCCGAAACGTCGGTTGCCCATGGCAGATTTTCGGATCGGCGACGATGTAATGGCCCACGGCTTTCTTTCTCATAACGCCATCATGAATACGCCGTCGCAATCAGTCAGTCAACGCCGCGTGAACAATCACCAAATCCTCCCATCACAAACGGGATGTGCCGACCGATTCGCCCGGTCTTCAAGCTTCGACCAAATCAACCCAGGGAACGCACCATGAACGACCTCAAATTCGCCTTCCGCCAATTGCTGAAAAACCCTGGCTTCACCGCGCTCGTCGTCGTCACGCTGGCGCTGGGCATTGGTGCGTGCGTCACCATGTTCTCGCTCATCAATTCGGTTCTCTTGACCACTTACAATGCCGATCCCGAACGGCGCGTGATGATCTGGCGCGCTCACGTGTCGCGTTCGGTCCAGCCGGCCGTTTCAGCCGGCGACTGGTTAGACTTTCAGACCGAATTGAAGTCGTTCGAACTTCTTGTTGCCAATTTCAATCGTCCGCTCACGCTCACCGGCGTAGGGGAGCCGCTCAACGTAAAGGCAAAGGCTGTCTCCAACAGCTTCTTCCCCTTCTACCGGACGAAGTTTGCCTTGGGCCGGAATTTTTCCGCTGACGAACACGTCGCAGGGAATCACCGGGTTATCATCCTTGGGCATGGCTTCTGGCAGCGTGTGTTCGGTGGAGCGAAAGACATTCTGGGTCGCAGCGTGCTGCTCGACGGGGAATCTTGGAGCGTGATCGGCGTCGCGCCCGAAGACTTTTATCGGAGCCGCAACGACGCCGACGCGTTTGTGCCATACGACTCCAGCGTGCCACCAGCCCGCCGAGCGGGGTCGGTCGCTGTCCGGGGATTACTCAAGCATGGTGTCACGCTCGCGCAGGCGCAGGCCGAACTCGACGTGCTCACGGCCCGGCTGGCCGAACAATATCCCGAAGCAAACCAGGGCTTCATCCACACCGTCGCGCCGGAGCATCGGTATCTCACACGTCATTGGCGCGCCATGCTGTGGACGCTTTTGGGCGCCGTCGGCTGCGTGCTCCTGATCGCCTGCGCGAATGTCGCCAGCCTCCTCCTTGTACGCGCGGCCAGCCGGCAGCGCGAAATGTCAGTCCGGGCTGCGCTCGGCGCGGGCCGCCCCCGTCTTTTGCGGCAATTGCTCACGGAAAGCATGTTGCTCGCGTTGCTCGGCGGCGGGGCCGGTATGTTGATGGCCAATGGAGCGCGGGAGTCGCTCCGTCTGTATCCCCTGATCGGCGGCATGGACAACGCCGCCATTGGAATGGATGGCCGAGTCCTGGCGTTCGCCCTATTGCTGAGTGGGCTCGGCGTGCTCGTCTTCGGGCTGGCGCCCGCCTGGCTGGGCTCGCGCGTGAACGTCAATGAGGCGCTCAAACAGGGAACCCGCGGTAACAGCGAGAGCCGGGCGGGTGGCCGGCTGCGCCGCATGCTGGTCGTGTTCGAAGTGGCGTGCGCTGTGGTATTGCTGGCCGGAGCCGGGCTGCTTCTTCGGAGTTTCATCCGGCTTGCTCACGTTGACCCCGGTCTGGTGCCCGGGGATGCCGTGCAGTTTTCTTTGGTGCTGTCGCCTGCAAAATACCCCACGCCTGAACAGCGGTTGGCCTTTGTCGATGCCGTGCTCTCGCGGATCGAGGCACTGCCGGGCGTGGAGGCAGCAGGTGTGACCACATACCTGACCTTCGAAGCGGCGGCGCGCGGGACCACGGATTTCAACGTCGAGGGTCGGCACGAGCCGGACCGCGCCGCGTGGCCGGTGACGCGCATGTCGCAAGTGACGCCCGGTTATTTTCCGGCGACGGGCATTCGACTCCTTCGCGGACGGTTGTTCAACACGCACGACGATGCGCACGCGCCTCGCGTCGTCTTGATCAATGAAACGTTCGCCCTGCAACATTTTCCGGGGGAAAATCCAGTCGGCCGCCGAATCCAGGTGGGAATCTCCTCCCAATGGTGGGAAATCATCGGCGTGGTCGCCGACGCCACGCAGGCGAGTCCCGCCGAACCCATCACCGCGCAAGGCTACCGCGCATTTGCGCAAATACAGGGAGCCGGGGCGACGTTGAGCCTGATTGTGCGCACCCGCCCGGAATTCGGCGTCACTTATCCGTCGCTCCGGGCCCAGATCCACGCGGTCGATCCCGCTCTCGCGGTCGGAGGAGGGCGCCCACTCCGCGAAATCATCGACAGCCGTGTGAGCCAGCAACGATTCGAGATGCACCTGCTGACGGTTTTTTCGCTGCTGGCGCTCACGATCGCGGCGGTCGGCCTCTACGGGGTCATTGCCTATAGCGTCTGCCAGCGCACCACCGAGATCGGCATTCGCATGGCGCTGGGAGCCGTGCCGCGCGATGTAATGCGGCTTGTGCTGGGTCAGGGCACCGGATTGGTGGGATGCGGTTTGGTGCTCGGTTTGCTCGGTGCGCTCGC
This sequence comes from Verrucomicrobiota bacterium, assembly GCA_016190065.1. Taxonomy (GTDB): domain Bacteria; phylum Verrucomicrobiota; class Verrucomicrobiia; order Limisphaerales; family SIBE01; genus VHCZ01. Next base: position 280 of record JACPRI010000290.1, on the reverse strand, counting down.
CGCTGGCCGCTTGATTGAAGCGCGGATGTTTCAAACGAGCGCCCGCGATCCGCTTACGCTCGCGTTGATCACGCTGTTCTTCGCCGCAGTAGCTGCACTGGCCTGTTGGATTCCAGCGCGGCGCGCGACCCGAGTCGATCCGATGGAGGCGCTGCGGCATGAGTGACTTCGTCGTCGTTAAATGAGTTAAAAGGGTTAAAGCGTTAAAACGTGATGCGTGACTGACTACTGATGACAGAACACTGATTACTGACTCCCGATCACTGAGGACCCTCAACTC
>JACPRI010000275.1 GCA_016190065.1 Verrucomicrobiota bacterium | reverse complement strand
TGCCATTGCGACCCGATCTTACGGTCCGCTCCGCGCCTGCACGCAACGCGCGACCTGCATGTGGGGCTGCGTGGAAGGCGCCAAGGCGTCGGTCGATCGAACGCACTGGCCGCAATTGGTCAAACGCGGCGTGCGCCTCATCACCGGCGCGCGCGTGCGTCGGCTCGAAGTCAATCCGAGCGGCCTGGTCACCGGAGCGCTGTATGTGGATCGGAACGGGAAAGAACAGTTCCAGAAAGCCGCCGTGACGGTGCTCGGCGCCAACGGGATTGGCACGCCGAGAATTTTGCTGTTGTCCGCGACAACGAAGTTCGCCAACGGACTCGCCAATTCGTCGGGATTGGTGGGGCGCCGGCTCATGATGCATCCGTTCGGCACGGTCGTCGGCCTGTTCGAGGAAGACCTGGGCAGCACGCACGGTTTGTGGGGACAACATATTCATTGCCTCGAATTCTACGAGACGGACGCCGCACGCGGGTTTGTGCGAGGCGCCAAGTGGGGATTGCAGCCCACGGGCGGTCCGCTCTCCATGACGCGCAGTTATCCCTGGGGCGATAATCCAATCTGGGGGCCGAACTTCCACAAACAACTCCGCCAGCGCCTCGGACACTCGGCGATGTGGGGAATCATCGCGGAAGACTTGCCCGAGGACGACAATCGCGTCGTGCTCGATCCTGTTCTAAAGGATGCCGACGGCATTCCCGCGCCCAAGCTGATTTATCGGATGTCCGAGAATTCGCGCCGGCTGCTGCAATTTCATCTGGCGCGCGCCCGCGAATCGCTCGAAGCCGCCGGCGCGTACGAGACGGTGATCGCGCCGTTGATCCGCGAGACAGGCTGGCACCTCCTCGGCACGGCCAGGATGGGCGCCGATCCCGCGACGTCCGTGGTGGACGCGTGGGGACGCTGTCATGATATTCCCAATCTCTATGTCTTCGACGGCAGCATCTGGCCCACATCCAGCGGGATGAACCCGACCGCGACCATTGCCGCGATGGCCCTGCGCTGCGCCGAGCATCTCGTCGAAGAGCGCCACTTTCAGAAGGTTCCGCATTGAGGCCCGGACTGCTTTGGACAACGAACAAAGATTCAACCACTAATTAACACTGATGAGCACTAATCCCGAAAAGGCAGTTGCAACCACGAAAAACACGAACCACACGAAAACAAATGAGGTTTCGGAATGAGTGATGATTAGTGTTATCAGTGGTTGATCTCCCCAAAAAAATGAACTTTGACGCCTCGGAACGATCGATCCTGGCCGGCCTGGCCGACGTGTTGATCCCGGCGGGCAGCGGCTTCCCTTCTGCGAGCGAAGCAGGCGTCGCGAGCGCGGGCCTTGATCAAATACTCGAAGTGCGCCCGGATTTGGCCGTTGGTTTGAAGAAGATTTTGGCGCAGGCCCAAGGCCGGAATCCCGCGGAATTTGTGGCCGACCTTCAGACCAAAGACACCGCCAGCTTCGGTGTCCTGGCCGAACTTGTGCCCGGGGCCTATTTCCTGAACCCGCGCGTCCGCAGCGCTTTTGGATACGACGGCCAGAGCGCGCGACCAATCGATCCCAGACCCGACTTTCTTGACGACGGCCTGCTGCAATCGGTGATCGACCGGGGGCCGATCTTCCGGCCGACGCGTCCCGAGTAGTCGTCAGCAGTCTCGGACATTTCGGACGTTGGTAGGGCGGCGCTGCTGCGCCGCCGCAAGCATAGAAAGTCGGCAGCGCGGCAACGCAGCCCGACCACGTTCACGGGAAGTATTGCGGGGTGCCACGATGGACCTAATGGCGGCGACGGCGGCGCTTGACCCGGTCCGGACGGTTTTCTAGAGTGCCACTCTCACAACATGAAAGTTGCGTTTATTCTTGCGGTCGCATTCTTCGTGAGCGGCCAGGCTTTGCGAAGCGAACAATTGCTCAACCGCGTCGTGGCCCGAGTCAACGATGCCGTCATCACTTACCGAGATGTCCAAAACCGAGTGGCGCAAGACATCGAATTTCTCCAGCGCCAGTACCGGACCCAGCCCGACGTTCTGAACCAGAGAATCGACGCGCTTGTCCGCACGAACATCGAAGAACTCGTCGAGGAGCAATTGATCCTGCACGAATTCAAGACCGCTGGATATAATCTTCCGGAGAGCTACATCGACGACGAGATTGATAAGGACATTCGCAGTACTTATACCGACCGCGCCACTCTGACTAAATCGCTGCAGGCGCAGGGGCTGACGTATGAGGCCTATCGCACGAAGCTCCGCGAACGTTTCATTCTTCGCGCCATGTGGCAACACAACGTCCCCCGAGATCCGCTGGTTTCGCCCCACAAAATCGAGCTCTACTGGATTCAGAACCGCGACAAATTCAGGGTCGAGGACGAAGTGAAACTTCGGATGATCGTTCTGACCAACCGACCCAACGACCGTCTGTATTCCCCCAAAAAACTCTCCCGGGAAATCCTGTCCAAAATCAAAGAAGGCGCGCCGTTCGCCGAAATGGCGCGCATTTACTCCCAGGGTTCCCAAAGCAACGAAGGCGGGGATTGGAATTGGGTCCAGCGCTCGGTTCTCAGGCAGGACCTCGCTCAGATTGCTTTTACTCTCAAACCCGGTGATCTCAGCGACGTCATCGAATCGCCGGATGGCTCGTGTTACCTGATGTTGGTGGAAGGCGCGCGACGGGCGCACATCAAGCCTTTGCCGGAGGTGCGAGATGAAATTGAAGCCGCGCTGAAAGCGGAAGAGACCAAGCGGCTGAGAAGCAAATGGATTCAGCGCCTGAGGGACAAATCATTCGTCGTGATTTATCCGATTAGCTAACCGGCTCCGCTATGACCGGTTGGATCGGCATCGCCCTCGGTGATCCGACAGGCATCGGACCGGAAGTGACGCTCAAGGCGCTGGCCCGCCTCGACGACTCGGACGAGAATCGCTACCTGTTGATCGGAGACGTTTCGCTCCTCCAACACCTGAATCAACGCCTCGGCCTGAACTTGAGGCTGCAAGCTTACGAAGGCCCGCAAAGCCAAGGACGCTTCTTCGTCAGGGATCCAAGACCCGAACCGATCGCGGAGAAGTTGACGCCGGGGTGCCCGATCGCCGCGCTGGCGGCGCTGGCTTATTTGACGGACGGAGCGCAGCGTTGTTTGCGCCACGGACTGGATGCGCTCGTGACTGCGCCCTTAAACAAAGAAGCGGTCTTGCGCACCGGAAGACCCTTCATCGGCCAAACGGAATTCCTCACGGAGCTGGCCTGCGCGGAACGAACGGCCATGATGCTGCTCGGCGAAGATGACCGCGGACGCTGGCTTCGGGTCGCACTCGCGACGACGCACGTGCCGCTCCGACATGTCGCGGACCAACTGACGCAGACGAAGATCGAGACGGCGATCGAACTGACCGCCAGGGCTTGTCGGGACTTGGGACTGAAGCGCGCTCGGATCGGAGTGTGCGGTTTGAATCCGCACGCCGGCGAAGGCGGGAAGTTGGGAACTGAAGAACTGACGATCATCGCTCCGGCGGTGCGCGCGGCTCAAGAGCGCAAGTTTGACGTTCACGGCCCGTTCGCGGCGGACACAGTGTTTTATCAGGCGTACCGGGGTGAGTACGACGCGTTGGTCGCGATGTATCACGATCAAGGCCTGGCGCCGCTGAAGATGATCGGGTTTGATCGCGGCGTGAACTGGACGCTGGGTCTGCCGTTTATCCGCACCTCGCCCGATCACGGCACAGCTTACGACATCGCGGGTCAGGGAAAGGCGAATCCGTCCAGCATGCTCGCGGCAATTTCCTTGGCGAAGCAACTCGTTCAAAAGTAGGGCAGGCATCGGCCCTTGCTTTCTGTTCCGTACGCGTACGGAACAAATTTCGCGCATCGGAAAACTGGAAGCGGTTTCGGGATACTACGGACGCACTAGCCGAATCACCCGAACTCGATGCGTCTCGCTATCGCCGATAAAGATCGATCCGTCTTGATCGACGAAGACGCCGTGCGGACGCGCCATTCTGCATTTCAGCGGATCACCGTCCGGACCATCGCCTTTCTCGCCGGTGCCGGCCAACAGTTCCAACGCTCCCTTCTTTACGTTGATCTTGCGAATGCTGTGGCTTTCCGTGTCAGCCAGATAAACGTCCCCATCAGGTCCGATGCTCAGTCCTTTCGGGCCGGAGAGCGTCGCTTCCTTTGCCGGGCCGCCGTTACCGGTGAATCCCTTCGTTCCGGTGCCGGCCGCATGAAAAATCTTGCCGGCCTGCAAGTCCAGCTTGAAGACGGCGTTGCCCTCGCGCAGTGCCAGCCACAAGTTGCCGGCCTTGTCGAAGTCGATGGCTCGTGGGCCGTTCAGCGGTGTTCCGGGAATCCCAGCGCCATCGGGAGTCGCGGTCCTTTCTCCGGTGCCGGAGAAAGTGGAGCTGAGGCCGGTTCTCATGTCCACCTTGCGGATGCGATGGTTGCCGATGTCGCAAATGTAGAGGTCGCCTTTGCCATCGAACTGGATGCTGTGCGGTTGGCGAAACGTCGCTTTCGTCGCCGGCCCTCCGTCCCCGGAAAAGCCGGGCTGGCCGGTCCCGGCGACCGTGGAAATGATTTGCGACTTCGCATCCACACGCCGAACGAGATGATTTTGCATCTCGACGAAAAACATGTTCCCGGCCTTATCGAAGCGAATTTCGTATGGTTCGTTCAACTGGGCCTTCAACGCGGGGCCGCCATCGCCGGAGTAGCCGCGCTGGCCCATGCCGGCCACGGTGGAAATCGTTCCGTTCGGCGCCATCTTGCGAATTGCGTGATTGGCCATGTCGCAAATGTAGAGCGCGCCGTCGGGGCCGCGGACGATTCCGAAGGGATTGTTCAATTGCGCCTGCGTGGCCGGTCCGCCGTCGCCGGAATAACCGGCCTGGACCGTCCCGGCCACCGTCTTGATTTCCCACGGCGGGGCGGCGGTGGCGGTCGGCAGACCGAGGGCGAGAACGCCGACGGTTCCGGCGATCCAAAATGCGAAGGCCGACCGGTATTTTCGGGAACGGACGAAGTTAAGTACATTCATAGGATTTCAGGATTTGCTTTGCGGCTCGGCTCGATGTGGACGAGCACATCATAAACCATCGGCAGTTGGCTTCGAATCCGGTCTTTCACTTGATGCGCCACTTCGTGCGCCCGGTGCACGGTCATCTGCGGGTCCACTTCCAGGTGCATGTCCACGAAGTAATGATAGCCCATCTTCCGAACCAGACATTTTTCCACGGCGGCGACGCCGGGAACTTCCACGGCCAGCCGGCGAATCTCCGCGCTCACCGCCAGGTCGGGCGACGCGTCCATCAATTCGTCCAGCGCCGGACGCAACAGCCGCCAGCCGTTCCAGGCGATGATGCCGGCCGCCACAATGGCCGCAATATCGTCCGCAGACTCGTACCCTGTTCCGCCAATCAAAGCGATGCTGATGCCGATCGCGGCGGCAATGGACGTAATCGCGTCGCTCCGGTGGTGCCAGGCATCGCTGCGCACCGCCGAGCTTCCGACGGATCGCGCCTCATCGAGCACGTAACGGAACAGCGCTTCTTTGATGAGCACGACCAGAAACAAAACCGCCAGCGTGAACGGCGCGGGCGCCAGGTGCGGGCGAAGAATCTCTTCCACAGCTTTCATGGCGATCCAGACCGCGGCCAGCAAGAGGGTGGTGGCGACAACCGCGGCCGCGATGGGCTCCGCTTTGCCGTGGCCATAGGGATGATCTTCGTCGGCTGGTTGAGCGGAGACGATCAAGCCGCGCCAAACGACCAATGAGCTGAAAATATCGGCGAAGGACTCCACGCCGTCCGCAATCAGCGCGTGGGAATGCCCCAGGAGTCCAGCGGTGAGCTTGGTGGCCGCCAGGACAATGTTGACCACCATCCCGATCGCCGTGGCGCGCAACCCTCGATTGAGCCGATCGTTCGGACTGTCCATCATCAGGAGCTAAATCAGGTGGCAAAACATCCCATCGCGCAGCTTCGGCTCAAACCAGGTGCTTTTGGGCGGCATGATCCCGCCGACGTCTGCGATGGCCATCAAGTCTCCGATGCTCGTGGGGAACATCGAGAAAGCGCACGCGCATTCGCCGCTCTGGACCATTCTCTCCAATTCAGTCGTCCCGCGTATGCCGCCGACAAATTGGATGCGTTTGCTGGTGCGGGGATCCTCGATGCCAAACAACGGCGCAAGGACGTACTTCTGCAGCAACGTCACGTCGAGCTTCTCGATGGGATCGGTCGTGGCGGCGAATCGCGGACGAAAATTCAGCGTGTGCCATTGCCCAGCCAAATAGAAACCAAGTTCGTGCTTGCGCGCCGGAGTGGCCACGCCTGGCGAACGAACGACAAAGACACCATCCAGTTTCTCCAACATTTGCGGCGGCGTCAGGCCGTTCAAATCTTTCAGGACGCGGTTGTAGGGCAGGATTTGCACCTGATCGTGCGGAAAAATCACGCTCAGGAAATGCCTGCTGTCTCCAGTGCCCTGCCTGCTCTGATAAATCCGCACCGCCGCCGCGCTCCGATGGTGGCCGTCCGCGATGTACACAGCCGGAATGCGCGCGAACTGATCCTCGACGAATCGGATTTCGTCTGCAGCGCAGATCGTCCACGACGTGTGGCGGACGCCGTCGGCCGCAGTGAAATCCACTTCCGGCGCCGCGGCAGTTTTTTTCGATACAAATTCGTTCAGCGAGGCCGTGGACGGGTAAACCAGAAAGACCGGACCGGTCTGAGAATTCAAAGTTTCGATGTGCCGGACGCGGTCGTCTTCCTTGTCCGGCCGCGTCAACTCGTGCTTTTTGATGACGTTCTTCAGGTAATCTTCGCAACTAGCGGCGGCGACCAGGCCGGTTTGAGCGTGGTTCCCCATGGTCTGGCGGTAGAGGTAAAAGCACGGCTGCGGATCGGTTTTCAACGCGCCTTCGGCAATCAGCTTCGAGAAATTCTCCCGGCCCTTTTTGTAAACGCGATCGTCATAAGGATTGGTCCCGGGCGGCAGGTCAATCTCCGGCTTGCTCACGTGCAGGAAGCTCAGCGGATTTCCGGCGGCGATTTGCCGGGCTTCCTCCGAAGACATCACGTCATAGGGAAGCTCGCAAACACGCGCGGCCAGTTCAGGCCGTGGCCGCAGCGCCGGGAAAGGTTTTATCGCCGCCATAAAACGCGGCGGCAAAATAAGGGCGACACCGGTAAATGGCACGGTAATAATTTGGCGTGGCTATGAAGAAGCGCTCGCTTTGGAGTGTGGGAACGGTATTGCTGGTTCTAGTAGCCGGTGGCACAGCTCTCTCATTCTGGCCAAGACCG
>JACPRI010000278.1 GCA_016190065.1 Verrucomicrobiota bacterium | reverse complement strand
TAGTGTGCCTTCGGAGAACATTTTTCTGGCTTTGTTGAAAGGCGAGGACAGCGTGCTCGTGATCACCTGGCCGAAGGGCAAGCAGCAGATGAAACTCGGCTTAGGCGGGGAACAATCCGGCAAGCGCCTCGTCGAGTCGATCAACTTCGATCACGACGGACAGAGCTTCTGTTTGGCGGCGTTGAACGCACCGGGTATCTGGCACAGGGAAGAGTTGAAACCCGCTCACCTGGAGAAGGACATGGCCAGCCCGTGGAAGAAACCGTTCCCGGCTAGATGGAAAACCCAGCTTTCCGAGGCCGGTGTGAAAACCACGTTCGCGTTCCGGGAGTCCAAAGGCCAAATCTGGCGCGGCGTGCCCGGCTCCTACAATTATCCGGTCTGGTTCAAGGGCGATGACGCGTTCTTTCACCTGAGCAAGAAAGTGCCGCCCAAAGGCGAAGCGCTGATTTATTTTCTGGAAGGACAGGACACGCCGCTCTCGGTCACAACGCCGGTCGATATCCTCAAAGCCACGCTGGGGCGGGCAATGTCGGATTCCATCCTCGATCTTCCCGGACGGAAGCTCCGCACTCACCATCGTCGATGCGATGGACAGGTGCATCGCGCCTGCACCTGCGGCTACACCGAAGCGATCCAGGCCGTCTTCGAGTCGGGCGACGAAGTCAAAAAGAAGCAGTTCATCGCCGAGGCCATCGAGGACATGATTTATTTTGTTCAGCGCCACTTGGAACGAATCGACGAGTACCGGCAATTTTCGGCCGAGACGATCCAGTTCCTTCAAGCGCAAGGAAACTCCTCTCCCGACCTGAAGCCGTTCCTGGAAAGCCTGGAGGCGATCGCCCAGCGAATACCGCAGGAATATGAAGTGCAGAAGGAGAACATGAAGTCTCTGGCGCACGCGGAAGAACTGACTCGCCAAACAATGGGCCTGACGAACCAGAAAGCCCCGAACAACCTCAAGGCCTACATGGACCTTCTCAAAGCTTGGCGAGCCATGGGCGGCGCTCAAGATTATGTGGTCGCCCAGTGCCACACGATCACGAGGAAACTGTTTCAGGAAGCGGGGTTCGGTTGCGTCCAACAACCCAAGGCCGTGCAGTTGGCGCAGGAAATCAGAGCCCGATGCCGGCAGATTCTGAGAAATCCGGATGGCTATGAGATTTGGGCCGAGTACTAAAATCCAACAGGCAGTGTCGTTACATCGTTAAAACGCTACAAGGTTACATCGTTAAATTGGTTAAATGGGTCAAATGAGTGGAGAATTTGTGGAGCTGGCCAACATGAGACTTTCCCGACGAAGCGTAATGCATTGCGTCCAGGAACCAGACGTTGGTAGGGCGGCGCTGCTGCGCCGCCGAACGGCCGGAAAATCGGCTGCGCGGCAACGCAGCCCTACCAGGTTCATGGCCAGAAAATCTCTTGGAACTGCGTTCGTATTATCTTCGCTTTTGGTGCTGCTGAACGGATGCGGGCGCGAAACGCCGGAGGCTCGCTCGCAAACTCAGGCTCCGGATGAGAAACCAGCAGGGACGAATTCACCGCGACCGGCGCCAGATTCAGCCAAGGCCGTGGCGGATTCCAAAACGGAAATGATTCTGATCGCGGCTGGCCGATTCACGATGGGCGACAAGAATGAGGTCGATTCACGGCCGCACGAAGTTGCTGTCAGCGCATTCTACATGGATAAATTCCTGGTGACCCAGGAGCAATTCCAGAAAGTCATGGGCTCCAATCCGTCGCGCTGGAAAGGAGACAAGAATCCGGTCGAGCAAGTCCGCTGGTCGGACGCGGTCAGATTCTGCAACAAGCGCTCCGAGTTGGAGGGTCTTCAGCCTTGTTACGATACGAACACCTGGCAGTGCAACTTCGACGCCATCGGCTACCGCTTGCCCACCGAAGCCGAGTGGGAATACGCCTGCCGCGCGGGGACAACGACCGCCTATTTCTTCGGCGACAACTCCGCGAAACTGGGAGATTACGCCTGGTACGAAAAGAATTCCGGCGGCCGCCCGCGGCCGGTTGGCCAGAAGCAGCCCAATCCATGGGGCCTTTACGACATCTGCGGCAACGTCTGGGAATGGTGCAACGATTTCTACAAAGTCGATTATTATCCGGAGTCGCCCAAACAGGATCCCCGAGGCCCGACAACAGGCGAAAACAAAGTCCTTCGCGGCGGCGCCTGGCGATTCAGCGAGGAGAGCGCTCGTTCCGGATATCGCTACAACGAGAATCCGGGCTACTCGGACGTGTGCTTCGGTTACGATATCTACGGCTTTCGCTGCGTCAGAAAAGCGCCGAGTGAGGCGGTGCGCTGATCCGAAATCTTCGCCGCCCAAAGGGCAAGCCGGGCGAACGTGCCGGCAAGGCATGCCACCCCGCCCAGCCTGAAAGCTACGCCCCGAATGCGACTGAACGCGGCTTACTTTCCCGCGCTCCAGCCGCCATCGATCAAAAAAGCGGTGCCGGTGATGAAGGCTGATTCGTCGCTCGCCAGGTAAAGCGCCGCGTGCGCAATCTCTTCCGGTTTGGCCATCCGCCCCAGAGCCTGAGTCGCCGCCATTTCCTGATACGCCTTCTCGGGATCCGGGTATTCCTTCAACCGAGCCGAAACGAACGGAGTTTCCACTCGGCCCGGGCAAATGCAATTGGCTCGGACGCCTTCCTTGGCGTGATCCAGCGCCAGACTCTTGGTCAGGCCGACGACGGCGAATTTGGTCGTGCAATAGGCGAGCCTGTCGCGCACGGCCACGACTCCGCCGATGGACGCGAGGTTGATAATGTTTCCGGATTTCCCCGCGAGCATGCCGGGCAAGAACACTTTGGTCACGTTGAAGACACCGCGCACGTTGACGGCATACATCCGGTCGAGATCGGCGCCGGTCGTCTGCACCATGGTGCCGACGTGGCCGATGCCGGCATTGTTGACGAGAACATCCAGCCGGAGCTTCGTGCGCTGGACGTGCTCCGCAGCGCGGGCACATTGCTCTTCGTCAGCGACGTCGAGGGCCAGGAATTCCGCCTGGCCTTTTTCCTTTTGGATGCGCGCGACAGTTTCCAATCCGGCTTTTTCGCTGCAATCAGTGACGAAGACATAAGCCTTCGCGCGAGCGAAAACCTCCGCGATGGCCGCGCCAATGCCGGAACCGGCGCCGGTGACCAAGGCAATCTTGTTGTGGAGGCTGAACACTAGGGTATGTTGAGAAGCTCCGCCTCCGTCCATGCGTCCTCCCGCTTGGCAGTCTCGGCGCGGACTTTCGCGACGGCCTTGGGATCGACTGGAGGCGCGGCGTTCCCCCATTCGCGCCGGATGTAGGTCAGCACGGCGGCGATTTGTTCGTCTTCGAGAATGGCCAGGGCGGGCATTTCCATTTGATAGGTTTTGTCGCCCACTTTGATCGGTCCGCGCAGTCCCTGGAGTGAGATCCGGATCAGTCGCTCTTCCGATCCGATGGCCCACTCGGAGTTCGCCAGCGGCGGCGCGAGTCCTTCCTGGCCGTTGCCGTGCGGTTGATGGCACGCGCCGCAAATGACGGCGTAGAGTTCCTTGCCCGCTTCAAAGCGCGCCTGTTGCGCCGGCGACAAAGGTTGAACAGCCGGAGCCTTTTTGTCCGGAGCAGACGACGACTGGTTCTCATTCGCGGAACGGACGCGCTGGGCGAAGATCAAAATGGCGACGCAGGCAAGCGCGGAGGCCGTTCGCAACAACATTCGGTTTCCAAATTGCACAAAAACGCGAGTTGGTTACCTGAGTTAAGCCCGCTTGCCAAGCGGTTTCGCCACGTCGGTTTCGCCACGTCCCGGCGTGCCATTCGCCCTGAAAGCGGCAGTTTAACCGCAGATGAACGCGGATGAACGCAGATGGGAGAGATGAGAATCAGTTCACTGGTTCTTGTGCTGCGCGGCGATCACGGGATAACCATGCGATAGAATCGCTGGCGGCCCGGATTAGTTTCGACTCCGGGAACAAAAACCAGATCGCTGTCCAAACTCACCGATCGCCAGTCGCTCCAACGGGGACTGTGGAACAAGGCATTGGGAGATAGTTCCCAACTTCTCGGGATTCCTGAGGTCCCAATGACCTCCGAATTCGTTCTCAGGATTGACAATCCACTTGTGGCACGCGAGTTAGAACGGCTCCGACGGCTCCTGGCATCAGCCCTGCAAGTTGGATTCGCAGTTGTTGGCCAAAAATAAATCGATGCGCATCCAGACAAAAACCAGAACCATAAAAAGAAATGAGGACAAAGTTATGAAACTGACACGAACACTGACAATCCTAAGCTTGCTCGGACTACCGTTGATCGGCGGTGCCGCCCTCGGCGCCGAAGCCAGCGCGACTTCTGCGACAGACGCAGCGCTCCAGACGCAAACGGCCGCCACGACCCAAGCGAGCAGCACTGCGCAAGCAGCCGTTGAATCCCAATTGAGCTCCACAACCAGCGCCAACGTGAGTTCGAGCAGCGGCACCTTGGCCACTGTTCAGAGCGACACGGCCACGAGCGCCAAGGCACAGACTGACGCTGCGGCCAAAGCGACGGCAGACGCGGCTGCCAAAGCGGAAACAGCCGCAAGCTCCTCCACCACTGCCAGCGGCAGCGCACAGACCGGCGCTGATGCGGCGGCGAAGGCCACGACCGGTATCGTCGCGGACGCTCAAGCAAAAGTTCAAAGCGACGTCGCAGCCAGCTCGAATACGACCGTCGGCGCCAAGACCGAATCGTCAACCTCGGCCAAGACGGACACGAGCGCGAACGCGAACACCAGCACCGAAGCCAAAGCGGAGACAAGCACCGGCACGGACGCGAAGTCCGGCGCGGAAGCAAGCTCGGGCATCGGGATTGGAGTCGGGATCAGCGGGAAGACCGTCGCGGATTTGCGAGCTGAATTTGGCACGGGGCTCAAACTGGGCATCAACATGGAGAAGCCGGAGCGTCCGGAACGCTCAACCCTCGGCAGCCAGATTTCCGCCGAGGTGCATGCGATGATCGAGAAGATTCAGGCCGAGAAGCAAGCGCTGCTGGCCATTCAGGCCGAGTTGCGCGCCCAGGCCAAAGGAGCCGCGGCAGAGAAACGGGAAGAGTTGCGGGACAGCATGAAGGAAAAGCGGGAAGCCTGGCTGACGGCCCGGCAAGCCCTGTCGCTGGAGACCAAGGCGCGCCTGGCGGAAATCCGCGCCGAGTTCAAGAACCAGACCGACATTGAAGCGGTCATCGCCAACGCGAAAGACGAAGCGAAGAACCGAAACGGGAAGAACTAGGAAGGGAGTCCTCCCAGCCGTTGATCGGCAAAACATCAGGCGCCCCATAAAAAGGGCGCCTGATCGCTTCCCAATGCACATGCTTAATGCACCTTCCGCCGTAGCGCAGATTTGCAGTCTGCCGTATCGCCGATTTGTATTGGGTCACGCTCGTACTGTTTCGGGCGCGTTCGAACTGGTCGGAGCCCAGCGGAATGCAATTCCGCGATACGGCTGATTGAAAATCTGCGCTACCCCACCGAAAATCTTGTTTGCGAATTCCCAGTCCGCAATCGATTTTCCATCTCGACCCTGCGTCGTCGCACGCACGTGGAAACAAATGATGAGGGACGGCCGCGAGCGTCAGATCGAAAGATGAGGGTTATGTGTAAGCGATTTCAAAATGCAAACAG
>JACPRI010000296.1 GCA_016190065.1 Verrucomicrobiota bacterium | reverse complement strand
CGGCCTGAGTTTCACGCCGCGCGACGAGATTCTCGGCTCGTTTTACTTCCGCGTGTTTCGGCACGACGGCTGGTGGTATGCGCTGGCCAAGGGCGGTGTGCTTTACCGCTCGAAGGATGGGTTGACCACTTTTGAGGAAGGCCACAATCCGTTTCCCGGCGGCGAACTTCGGACAGAGAATCAGAATGACGCCGGCCCGCGCCATGTGGCGTTGCTGCGGGAAGGCGACGCGCTCTCGATTTACTACACCAGCATCGGCGACGCGCCCGAACGAATTTTCCGCGCCCGGCTGATCCTCACGCGAGATTGGCGCGAGTGGAAAGCCGTGGATACCGTCGAGGTGCTGCGTCCCGAACGTGATTGGGAAGGCGTGGACGTTCCACTTAAACCTTCCAAGTCCGGCGCCGTCAAAGGCCGCGAGCACGCCCTGCGCGACCCGGCGATCTTCACGGATGCGGACGGCCGCCGCTTCCTGCTTTACTCGGTGGCAGGCGAAAACGGCATCGCCATTGCGGCGTTGAAATGAAACACAAGCTCAGACTCGTCATCGGCGTGCACGGAGTGGCTCGCCCTGCCTTTGGGATTCTGTGCAGCCTTGCTGTGCTCACCGCGCTTTGCGGTGAAACTTCTGCGGCTGTGGCATCCGAAGGCCCAAACCGCTCCGACGCCCCCTTCGCCATTCCCACGTTTCATTGTGTCGGACTTTACTGGTCGCCGCCGGGCGGAGCAGCCGATCGGCAAGTGTTGGTCCGCTATCGCCGGCACGGCGAGTCCGAGTGGAAGGAAGGGTTGCCGATGCGCTACAATCCGATTCCGAAGACTGACGAAGATTTGACCGACTATCGCGGAAGCATCGTCCATCTTGCACCGGCGACCACGTATGACGTCCAACTCACGCTTGCGGGCACGACCACAACCACGAATCTCGCCGCCACGACCTGGAGCGAGGCATTCCCCGCCGGCGAAACCATCCGCGTGACCGATCGCAATGAGCCTCTCGCCATCACCGAGTCCGGCACGCCCAAGGCTTGGCGCGTGTACGATGGCCGCGGCGCGACCCTCGACGTGCGCCATCAACACGACGCCTGCATCACCCTCAATGCTTCCTACGTCATCGTTCGCGGCTTCACGCTCAAGGGCGCAGGTGCGACCAACGTTCCTCCCAGTCGAACGATCGGCGCGATCCGAATTGATGGAGGCCACGACATTGTCATTGAAGACTGCGACATCTCCGGCTGGGGCCGGCTCAATCCCCCCACCGGTTTCGGAGTCGATTACGACGCCGCCATCTATTCGCGCAGCAGCACGCTGAAACGCCTCATCGTGCAACGCAGCAAACTGCACCATCCGGCTTACGACGGCAGCAATTGGTACGAACCCAAGTATCCCACGCACTCGGCGGGGCCGCAGTGCATCACGCTCGTCAACACCGCGGGCAACCACGTCATCCGCTACAACGAATGTTGGTCTGACCTGGAACACATGTACAACGACGGCATCGGCGGCGGGAGCAACGGAAGCTTCCAAGGTTCGCCCGGCCCGGACTCGGACATTTATGGAAACGTCGTCAGCCATTGCTGGGACGACGGCCTGGAGGTCGAGGGCAGCAGCCGCAATGTCCGCGTCTGGGACAATTACATCGCCCAGTGCCTGATGATGATCGGCAACGCGCCGGCGTCGATTGGGCCGCTCTACATCTGGCGGAACGTCGTTGCCCGGAGCCAATCCCAGCCGAACGCCGGCGGCGGGAATTTTCTGAAGATGGGTTTCGCCAACAGCGCGGATTGGATGACCGGCCACATGTATATCTTCCACAACACGGTCTTCCAGTCAGACGAATGGCTTCCAACCGGCGGCCTCGGTGCCAGCCGTATCGTCAAGCACACCGTGTCTCGTAACAACATTTTGCACGTGCGCTCGCCGCAGAATTGGAGCGCCAGCGAAAACAAACAGAACACGGAAAACGATTTTGATTACGACCTCTTTAACGGGCGCGTCCCGCAAGGCCAGGAAGCTCACGGCATTTGCGGCGAACCGATCTACGCCAGCGGCGCCGGATTTGACGAGGCGGCGGGGGTCGGCCGTTTCCAACTGACGCCCAGCAGTCCCGGAGCAGGCGCCGGCCAGCCGATTCCCAACTTCAGCGATGGCTTCACGGGCAATGCCCCCGACATCGGCGCTCACCAGCGCGGCGCGCGTCCGATCCAATACGGCGTCCGAGCAAGTCAAAGGTGAACATTACA
Source organism: Verrucomicrobiota bacterium (assembly GCA_016190065.1). Taxonomy (GTDB): domain Bacteria; phylum Verrucomicrobiota; class Verrucomicrobiia; order Limisphaerales; family SIBE01; genus VHCZ01. The sequence continues at coordinate 4,674 of JACPRI010000296.1, read as the reverse complement.
GGCCTCGGATGGCTCGGAGCGTCGGAGACGGAACTTCCCATCATCGCTTTTCTGCGAGACAATCCCGTCATGAAGCCAAGTCTGCCGCTTACCTTTGCTGCGCTGTTGCTGGCCCAGTTCCCCGCACTCCGCGCCGCCGATTTATCGACACCTGCGCGCAAACCCAACCTCATCCTCATTCTCGCTGACGATCTGGGATATGAAACCATCGGCGCCAACGGCGGGACGAGTTACCGGACGCCTGTCCTCGACGAGCTCGCTGCCAGCGGCGCGCGCTTCACGCATTGTTACGCGCAGCCGCTTTGCACGCCCTCGCGCGTGCAGTTGATGACCGGCCTTTCCAATGCGAGAAATTACATCCGGTTCGGGCAGATGGCGCCGCAAGCAGCCACGTTCGCTCATCTGCTGAAGCGCGCCGGCTATGCCACGTGCATCGCAGGCAAGTGGCAGCTCGGCCGCGACGTGAATCTGCCGAAGAAGTTCGGCTTCGATGAGTCGTGTCTCTGGCAGCACTTGCGCCGGCCGCCGCGCTACGCCAATCCAGGCCTCGAAATCAATGGCGTCGAAGCCAACTACACGAACGGCGAGTACGGGCCGGACCTCGTCAACGACTACGCGCTGGATTTCATCACGCGAAAGAAGGATGGCCCGTTCTTTCTTTATTACCCGATGATGCTCACGCACGCGCCTTACCAGGCGACCCCGGACAGCAAGAGATGGGACGCCCAAGCGGTGGGCGAGGCCGTCAACATCGCCCCGGAACATTTCGGCGACATGGTGGCTTACATGGACAAACTCATCGGCAAACTCGTCGCGAAGCTCGAAGCTCTCGGCCTGCGTGACCACACGCTGATCTTGTTCCTCGGCGACAACGGCACGGGCCGAGGCACGCGCTCGATGATGGGCGACCGGCAAGTCATCGGCGGCAAAGGCACGACCACGGCAGCCGGGATGCACGTGCCGCTCATCGCGAACTGGCCCAGGCGCGTCGTGGCCGGCAAAGTTTGTTCGGACCTTGTGGACACCACGGATTTTCTTCCGACGCTGCTCGAAGCCGCTGGCGAGCCGTTGCCAGCCGATTTTCATTTGGATGGCCGCAGTTTCTGGCCGCAACTCCGAGGCGAGCGCGGCCGGCCGCGCGAGTGGATTTATTCGTGGTATTCGCCGCGCCAGCGGGCCGACTTGACCGTCCGTGAATTCGCCTTCAATCAGCGCTTCAAGCTCTATCGTTCCGGGGACTTCTTCGACCTCAACAAAGACGCCGGCGAAAAGAATCCGCTCAAGGTCAGCCTGCTGGAGGGAGAAGAGGCCGCGGCGGCGAAGCTGCTGCAAGGCGCACTGGATCAGTTCAAGAACGCGCGGCCTGCAGAACTCAATCGAGAAATCCGGAAAGTCCCGCAAAGCGAGTCGAACGCTCATGAGCGACAAACTCAGGTTGAGTCCTCTCATGAACCTCTAAACACCAGTTCAACCGCAGATGAACGCAGATAGACGCAGATGGGAATCCGTTGCGATTCACGCCAGCGCCACCTCGCAGGTGAACCGATTCTCAGGTTCCCGATCCGCGTTCATCCGCGTCCATCTGCGGTTTGTCCCTGGTTCTGCCTCTTCAGGCTTCAAGCGAAGATTCACATGAACACGAAACTCCCCATCCTCTGCGCCCTGCTCGTCACTGTGGTCTGCTCCGAGGCAGCAACCGCCACTTCCTCCGCCCGCCGTCCGAACATTGTCGTCATCCTCGCGGACGACCAGGGTTGGGGCGATTTGAGCGTGAATGGAAACTCCAACCTGGCCACGCCGAACATCGACTCGCTGGCCAAAGCGGGCGCGATCTTCGATCGCTTCTATGTGTGTCCCGTCTGTTCGCCGACACGCGCTGAGTTTTTGACGGGCCGCTATCATCCGCGCGGCGGCGTTCGCGGAGTTTCCACCGGCGGCGAGCGTCTGGACCTTGACGAGAAAACGATCGGCGAGGCGTTCAAGGCCGCTGGCTATGCGACCGGCGCGTTTGGCAAATGGCACAATGGCACGCAATGGCCGTATCATCCCAACGCGCGGGGCTTCGACGAATACTACGGCTTCACCTCCGGACACTGGGGCAGCTATTTCGATCCGCCGCTGGACCAGAACGGAAAGCCGGCGCAGGGCAAGGGATTCATCATCGACGACTTGACGGACCACGCATTGGAGTTCATTGAGCAAAACAAAGCACGCCCGTTCTTCTGCTACGTGCCGTTCAACACACCACACTCACCCATGCAGGTGCCCGAACGGTTTTATCAGAAGTTCGCCAAAGCCGACTTGAAGCTGCGCAGCCGCGATGCCGGCCAGGAAGATCTGGAGTTCACGCGCGCCGCGCTCGCGATGTGCGAGAACATCGACTGGAATGTCGGCCGCATTCTGCAACGGTTGGACGCGCTGAAGTTAGCCGACAACACGATTGTGATTTATTTCAGCGACAACGGCCCGAACAGTTGGCGCTGGAACGGCGGCATGAAAGGCCGCAAAGGCTCGACCGACGAAGGAGGCGTGCGTTCGCCCTTACTCATCCGCTGGCCGGGCCGCATTCCGGCGGGCACGCGTGTGCTGCAGATTGCCGCGGCGATTGATTTGTTGCCCACGCTCACGGACCTCGCAGGCATTGAAGTCGCCCGCCGCAGGCCGCTCGACGGTGTCAGCCTCAAGCCGCTGCTCATGGGCACTGCGAAAGAGTGGCCGGATCGAATGATTTTCTCGCACTGGAGCGGAAGAGTCAGCGTGCGCACACAACGCTACCGTCTCGATCCCGCCGGGAAATTATTCGACATGCAGGCCGATCCCAGCCAGGACCGCGACATTGCGAACGCGCAACCGGAAGTTGCCGCCCGGCTTTCGAAAGCCGTGGACGAATGGCGAAGAGAAATGTTGCCGGGGCTGAGGAACGACGACCGACCCTTCACTGTCGGCTACCGCGAATTCCCCCTCACACAACTGCCGGCGCGCGACGGCGTGCCGCACGGCGGCGTCCGGCGCAGCGCCAACGCGCCCAATTGCTCTTTCTTCCAAAACTGGACGCGCCCTGAAGACCGGATCACCTGGGACGTGGAGGTGGCCACAGCGGGCCGATACGAAGCGGTTCTTGATTACACCTGCCCGCAAGCGGACGTAGGTTCCACGGTCGAACTGAGTTTCAACGGCAGCCGGATCGAGGGCGTGGTGTCCAAGGCCAACGATCCTCCCTTGCGCGGCGAGGAGCACGACCGCGTCCCGCGCCGAGGCGAATCCTATGTGAAAGACTTCAACCCGCTCCGGCTGGGTGTGATCGAACTGAAAGCAGGCCGCGGCCTGTTGACTCTCAGCGCTCTGAACGTACCCGGCAAACAGGTCATGGAGGTGCGCGCCATACACCTCACGCTCCTCAACCCAGATTGACTCGACACGTGCAATGGCTAGTCTTGTCCAGGCTCCAGCGCAGATTTCCAAACTATCAGTGTCGCCCGAAATCGTCTCGAGCGGTGACGTTTTGGCTTTTCTAGCTCTGCCTTGAGGCTGCCTGAATGGTGGTAATGGTATTGCTGCCTGCAACAGCGCGTAGTACACTTCCGCCATGACAACGATCTCACTCAAATTGCCTGATGCGCTGCTCCGGGAGGTTGAGCAGGCAGCGGAGGCGCGTCGTGTCGGCAAGTCTGCGGTCATCCGGGATTGCATCGAGCAGGGTCTTCGTCGCCTGAAGATCTCAAAAAAAGAGATCACCTGTCTCGACATGATGGGAAATTGGGTCGGCTCGGTTCGTGGGCCGCTCGATCTCTCGACCAATCGGCGTTATCTGATAGACGCGGTGGCTGCCCATGCCGATCGAGGCCGAAAGAATTCTCGTTGACACCGGGCCTCTGGTCGCGGCGTTGAACGCTGAGGACGAGCATCACGTCTGGGCCCGCGAAGTATTTGGCAGGCTGGCCCCGCCAGTGTACACATGCCTGACGCGAATGGCGGAATTGCATCCGCGCTCGCGTGTCCTCACCACCGATTCGCACTTCCGCATCCATCGAAGGAATCGGCGGCAGATCATTCCCTTCCTTGCGCCGTGGGATTGTTAACGAATCCGGGTCGCCAGAGAGAGAGTTCAATCCTCAATTACAGCTCAATCACGGCTGTTGACACCGGAGGATCAGCCGATACGCTTCGTGCCCACTGGCCGGCCCGGGCAGAGCGAAGATGTTGCTGTTCCCGGTGCGTGGGCCACGAATTTGTGGAATGTGAGTTGCAGGTCGCCCGCCGAGGCGGCTTGACGAAAGCACAGGCCAGCGGTCTCAGTGCGGAGACGGGCTGGTTTTTTTGTCGGCCTCAACTCAAACCGGGCTGAAGCCCGAAACGCACGATCTTTTGAATATGCCAACACCACCCACGAAACATCAAAAACTCCTCGCCTGGGTCGAGGAGATGACAAGGCTCTGCCAGCCCGCTCGCATCCATTGGTGCGACGGCTCCCAAAAAGAATACGAATCTCTGTGCGATCTGATGGTACAGAGCGGGACGTTCACCCGGCTGGATCCCAAGCTGCGGCCGGGAAGTTTTCTCGCCCGTTCGCATCCGAGCGACGTCGCGCGCGTCGAGGATCGAACTTACATTTGCGCGGCGACGAAGGAAGCCGCGGGTCCGACGAACAATTGGGCCGACCCGGCGGAGATGCGG
>JACPRI010000279.1 GCA_016190065.1 Verrucomicrobiota bacterium | reverse complement strand
GGCAGGAAAATCTCAGCCGATCAAATGGGTCAACTCTCCCTGAAGCCCCACCAAGTTCTTCCAGAGTGGAACTACACTCTTACTCCCAGACAAAATCCGAATTAGTTTCTGCACGAACCCTTAGCCTGGCACTCTCGGATGGGATCACCGTGGGCCGACTGGAGAATCGCGTCGAGCTTTTGTCCAATCTGGACCAGCTCCGCCGTGAATTGGACCGCAGCGGCGAGATGGAGGCGATGGACAAGTTCACGCAGCAGGCGGTCGGCATTCTGACCTCGGGCAAATTTGCCGAGGCGATGGATCTGTCGAAGGAAGATCCGCGCACGGTGGCGCGCTACACGCCGCGTGTGAGCGGGAGCGGCGGCGTTCATTACACCAGCGAAGGCCCGGAGGCTGCGCAGAAGCTGCTGCTCGCCCGGCGGCTCGTCGAAGCCGGCGTGCGCTGCGTCAGCGTTTCGATCAGCGATTTCGACACGCACTCGAACAATCTTCCGCGCCTGCGCCATCTGGTGCCGACCGTCGATCACGCGCTGCATGCGCTGATCACGGATCTGGAAGAGCGAGGCATGCTGGGGGACGTCTCGATCGTGGCCTGGGGCGAGTTCGGACGCACTCCCAAGGTCAATAAAGAAGGGGGCCGAGATCATTGGCCTCGAGTAGGCATGGCCCTAATGGCCGGCGGCGGAATGCGCGTTGGACAGGTGATTGGCTCCACCGACCGTTATGCCGCAGAAGTTGCTTCACGTCCGGTCCACTACCAGGACGTGATTGCCACGTTATACCACAACCTGGGGCTCGATCCGCTTGTCACCACGGTGACCGATACCACGGGACGCCCGCAATTCTTGGTGAACGTCGGACAGCCCATCCGGGAGCTGATTTGAGGGGATAATCGGAGGGTGGCGCTTCTGCGCCGCCGAGACCACGGAAAGTCGGCTGAGCATGGACCGTGAACTGGTAAGGACGCGTTCCACCGCTTCCCTGATATTGGTCTTTCGATCGCTGAGTAAAGTCAGCGAGGTCTGCACTACACGCCCAAATCCGTGCCGCACCCTCGGATTTCCGAGGAAATTTGAAAGTTTGACCTCGAAGTATTCTCGAAAACAGCGTCCATTTGCGAAACTTCGGCTAAAGGCGGTCGAGTGACGAGAAATGGCCTGCACCTTCGCAGGCTTGGAGCAAGGGGGAGCAAGGGGGAGCAAGGGGGAGCAAGGGGGGATTACGCTCGAGATTCGTCTGGCGCCGCCTCCTCTGAATCAGGCGCCGCTTCCTCCGTTTCGCTTTCTTCTTCGGAGGTTTCACCCGCTTCGCTCAGTTTCATCGCGCCCGCGAAAAGACCGGTGAAGAGTCCACCGCTGAACAGAGTATTTCGAAAGAGTTCCCAGGTCTCCGGCCAGCCAGCCGTGCCTCGCGTCAGCGCGATTATCCAGCCTGTAAGATCTTTCGTGTATTCAGGGTGGTTAAACGGATTGAAAAACCACGCGGCTGTATTGGTCACGAAGTAAAAGAGAATTGCGCCGAGTACACCTCCGCCGACTAATTTGAACCAGGACGACCGGGGACTGAAGTGTCGTCCAAACCCAATGATTGCGAAATAAACGCCATAATTGACGAACTGGTAGCTCTGGAACGAATCGATCCCGAGCCAGAAGTAGTAGTAAGCATTAAGTATCAAGTCACTGATCACCAACGTCGTCAAGGGAAGCCACCAAGCCATCGGCCCCGGAAGATAAATCCCTGCGCAAAACGCAAGACCATACACGGCGCTGAAGTTGGGAGGCATCAAGCCCGGCCACCGAGTTAGCGCAAGGACGACCATGAGTGTGATCGCCAACGGCAGATTCCATTTCTGTTTCACTGGAGCAATCCTATTTGGAACACATCCAAAAGACAAGGCCCGCCCTCGCCCATCTGGAGTCCTCCCAATTGAGCGATTGAATAATCACCTTCGCGAAAGCATCTTGCTCTCGCGGTCTTTCTCATGGAACGGGGCTTTGAAATTCTGCACGAAGACACGGACCTGCTCGTCGTGAACAAACCGGCGGGTTTGGTTTGCCATCCGACGAAGGCGGATGGCGGTTCCAGCTTGATCAGCCGCATCCGCACGTATCTGGGACCGGACTCGTCTCCCCACATGGCGAATCGGCTTGATCGCGAAACCAGCGGCATCGTGATCGTGGCGAAAAATCCGAAGACTGCTGGAACGCTCGGCAAGATTTGGGAAAACGACGGCGTTTTCAAGGAATATCTCGCCATCGTTCATGGTCGTGTGGCTGAGGAGAGTGGATTGATCGAGGCGCCATTGGGTAAGGACCCAAACAGCCAGGTTGCAATAAAGAATCGCGTGCGCGCGGACGGCGTTTCGGCTCGGACAAGATTCACGGTTGTTGACCGAACCTCGCGGGATGGGCGCGATTTCTCCCTTATTGGGTCTTCCCGCAGACCGGACGCAAACACCAAATCCGGGTTCATCTGGCCTATCACGGGCACTCAATCGTGGGTGACAAGTTGTATGGAGGGAACGAGTACCTTTATCTTGGGTTTGTGATGGCATCTTGACGCGGTTGGATTGGGACTTGCTAATGCTGCCGTGCCACGCCTTGCATGCGGCTGGGGTCCGGTTCCGCTGGCAACAAACAGAAAGGTTCTTCAAGGCCTTTCCAGAACCGTGGTTTGTGAACTTCCTTCCAGCAACGCTGCCCTTGCTGGACTTATTTCAAATAAGTCCGATCGAGCCTCCCATGGCGGAGCACGAGCTTATGTTCTCCACGGATATGAGCCTCTCTGACTACCAGTAAACTCGGAATCAGGCATCTTTCCTGCTTTTTGAGCATAGTCTGAGTTGAGAGGTTTGGGGGATGCCGGACGTATGGCGGTCTATCGGCCCTGCGTCCAAATGCGTCCAAGAATTGCATAAAAATCTGTTGACATAGGTTTCGCGATTTGAGAGATTGCCGCCACACACGGAACAACTAACAGCATAAAATGAGAACAAAAACACTACTCCTAACGGCTGCGTTGAGTGCAGCAGGCGTCGCCACCTCGATGGCGCAAGTCTTTTCTGTAAACGCGGTGGGTTACGTTACAACCAAGATTCCAGCCGGGAAGTTTGCTCTGATCTCTAATCCGTTGATCGCAACAGACAACAAGGTTGAGGCCCTATTCGCGGGGTTGAATGTCCAGATTTTCAAGTTCGACTCGGCAAAAGGCGCTTGGAACACAGCTCAGTTCGATGATCTCGAGAATAAGATCATCGGTCCTGCTGCGGCTCAGGAAGTCAAACCCGGTGAAGGTGTGTTCGTCAAGAACCTCGGCAAAACGGAGATCAGTGTGACGTTCGTTGGGGAAGTCCCTGCGGGCGATCTGTCCAACCCATTGCCGAAAGGTTTCTCGGTTCGGAGTTCTCAAGTCCCCCAAAAGGGAAAATTGAAGGATGCACTTGGCTTGAACGGCGAAGTCGGCGACACAATCTATCGCTGGACCGGGGATAACTACAAACAGCTCCTTTATGATGACTTGGACAACAACTGGACTCCGAACGATGACATCGAAGTTGGGGAAGCATTCTTTATTTCAAAGAAGAATGCCGGAGCATGGACACGGAAGTTTACAATTAACTAAATAACCAAATCAGAACTCTAACTCACTAAAAACCAAATATGAAAAAGGTACTGATCGCCTTAGCCGCACTCGTGGTTACAACCTCTGTTCTCGGACAAGGAACCGTGGTTTTCAACAATCGGAATACGGCCGCCGGAATCAATGCGAAAGTGCTGCTGCCGAGCGGTGCTGGAGTTGAGGGTGCCGCATTCAAAGCTGATCTGATTGCAGGTCCTGCTGGAACAGCGGTGACTGCCCTGGTTCCGGTTCCAGGCTCTGAAACGACGTTCAGAACGGGTACTGCGGCTGGTTACGTGAATTCAATTACCGCAACAATTCCAGGCATCGCCGCAGGCGGACAGGCAACCATCGCAATGCGTGCCTACAATGGCAGCACTTACGCAGGTTCTTCGCTCTTCGGAACGTCGGCGCCGATTACAATTGGAACAGGCAACCCGACAACTGCACCTCCTGGCACACCTACTGACATGGTTGGCTTGGTCGGATTTTCGCTGGTTCCCGAGCCATCGACGATTGCGCTGGCGCTCCTTGGAATCGCGGGTCTCCTTATCCGACGACGCAAGTAATCGCGGTTTGCGTGTTCTCATTTAGCCGCCCGAAAGGGCGGCTTTTTTTTTCACCGACCCCACGGGGAGATTGACAGCGCTATTCACCGAATTAGCATTACCGTGCATTTGGCGGCGCGTTCGTCTATCGGTTCAGGACACGGCCCTCTCAAGGCTGAAAGACGGGTTCGATTCCCGTACGCGCTACCATCCACAACCTCGATGCGACCGTTCCAAATCATTTTTAATCCGATCAGCGCTGCCGAACTGGCGAAGATGCCGCGTGAACTCCAATTGTTCATCCTCGGCGAATTCAGAGGATTGCCCCACGAGGTTCTAAGAACAGATCTCGAGCGATTCGGGAAACTGGAGCGAGATGGAAAGATCCTTCACCGCTTTCGACTCGGTGATTATCGCGTTTACTTTGAGCGGCATGAACTGGGTATCCTCGTTTACCGAATTCTCAACAAGAACACGTTGAAGGATTTTCTGTTCCGCTCCAACTTGCCGACCGGAGAGGACGCAGCACTTCAGAATAATCCCAAATTCTGGGAACTGATTGAAGCGTCGCGAAGTGAGGATGGCAAAAGGAGATAGGCGAAAACGGCTCAAGAGCGATGTCTGCGGTGACAGCTTCGTCGGGATTCGATTCAGAAATAGTCTGCTGCTTTCGATCTGGCTTGGAGGGGCATTCGGTCTCGAAGGAGATTAGACCGCATCTCCAATCTCGACGTTCCAGTAAGCGATGTCGAGGAAATGCTTCCAGCTATCGTGATAATTCAAACCAAGGTTGACTTGAATAAATGGCCGCCATTTCGGCCTTTTCGGTTTCCGGATGAGATGCATCCCTGCTTCATGTGGAGTGCGGTTAGCTTTCTTCGTGTTGCACGGCACGCACGAACAAACAATATTTTCCCAAGAGGTCGGTCCCCCGCAATGTTTTGGGATAACATGGTCTAAATTGAGATCCCTCCGATCAAAGACACCGCCACAATATTGACAGGTATTCTGGTCCCGCTCGAACACATTGAAACGAGTAAATTTGACTTCTTTCTTTGGAAGGCGGTCAAAAAGAACAAGCAAGATCACCCGAGGAACTCGGATTCGGAAGGAGATCGTGCGGATGCTCTCAGGGTGCGGCTGACGCTCGGAAAAATCCTGCCACTCGTTAAAATTAAACGTCTGAAATGAGCCATCATTTGCGCCCAGTACCGCTTGCGCGCGGCCTTCAAACAAGAGTGTCAATGCTCGTCGCGCACTGCACACATTGACTGCTTGCCAGAGGCGATTGAGCACCAAAACCTGTTGATTCAAGCATGATCTCATAGACCGTCGGGGCGGACGCTAACATATGGCGCTAGAAAGTGTCAATGACCTCAGGAATCTGGGAATCTGGGAATCTGGGAATCTGGAGTGGACTCGAGCCCAGTCGCGTTTCGGACATAATCAGAAATCCACCCAATCGACTCCGAAGTCATCCGCGGAGAATGGAGTCCGAAAGCGACCCGAAGATCCGTTGGTCTGGATGCGATGCACAGCGATTGCGGTCGGGTTGTGCAGTGGGACCGAGGGACCGGGACGCTCGCAATCAATCGGGTTGCAAAGCTGTTCAGCCATACATTACGATAATGCTATGAAAAGGCTTTTTGTCATAACGGCTTGGCTTGTGTTCGATGTTGCACACCCTATCCATGCGGAGGGTCCTGATGCCCAGTATGTCAAGATTTATAATCTGATTGCGGAGGGAGACCAGTCGGTCATTACTGGCCAGCCTGATGCAGCTCGAGAAAAATACCTGCAAGCCCGGGACGAACTAAGAAAACTACAGAACAGCTCTCCGAAGTGGCAGGAGAAGGTCGTTCAATTTCGTCTCGAATACGTCGGCGAGAAACTGAAAGCCTTCGGCCTCGGTCAAGCCGCACCGGCTTCAGGAGGTAAACCGGAGACTCATGTTGTGCAGCCGTCCGCGAATGAAAAGGATCGACAGATCCAAACTCTGAGCATGGAGGTTCATCAATTGAAGCAGGAGAAGACGGTCTTGGAATCCAAACTACAAGAAGCCTTGTCCGCGCGGCCAGCAGCAATTGACCCGCGTGAACTCGCCAGGGCGGAGGAACGGATCAAGCTGCTCGAGAAAGAGAAGGAATTGCTCAAAGTTTCTCTGGAACAAGAACGAACCAAGCCAGGCAAACAGGCGGACGCACAGATGGTTGACGATCTGAAAAAAGCTTTGGCGGATGCGAGTAAGAAATTGAGCGAGCAGTCTGAGAGAGTTGTTCAACTTGTCCGCGAAAAAGAGATATTGGAGACTCGTCTGCAATCCGCCCAGAAGGAGGCGGAAGCGGCCAAGACCCAGCGGGCCGGGCATGAGGAACTCCGGAAGCAGTTGGCGGACAGTGCGAAACTTGCCGTCGATGTCGGAGCTAAGAGCAGCCAACCGCAGAAGGATTCCGGTGTAACTCCAGGCACCGTTCGGAACTATGAAGTGGAGATTCTTCGGCTGCAGTCCGATTTGAAAACTCTCCAGTTGGAGAAGGCAATTCTCGAATCGGCTAAGAAGGATTTGGAGACCAAACTGACGAGCCTGACGTCTTCGGGTCCCAGACCTGTCTCGGTTGAACACGAGCGGCTCAGACAAGTCGAGAAGGAACGCGACGATCTGGTGAAGAAACTGAACGAAACGTCCCGACAACTTTACGACAACAAAGCTCGCACGGAATCTGTTCGCAAAGAGCAATTCGACAATGAACTAGCCATCTTGCGAGCGCGGCTCGAGGTTTTTGAGGCGCGAGCGATCCCCTTTACCCCTGCGGAGAAGGCACTGTTCGAAAAGCCTCAATCGATGGTCGCGAAGGCGGATCCCAAATCCGGCAAGAAGTCATTGCGGGAATTGCCTCGAGGAGCGGCCCCGCTGGTCGCGGAAGCTGAGCGAGCCTTTGCAGCCAGACGTTACGACGAGGCGGAAAGGAAGTATAGCGAGGCGCTTCGCTTGGACGAGAAGAACGCCTTGACCTTGGCGAATCTGGCGGCCTGCCAGTTGGAGCAAAACCGACTGGAAGAGGCGGAGACGAATTTGAAACGCGCACTTCAAAGCGAGGCGGACGATGCGCAAGCGCTTTCCCTTCTGGGGATTCTTAGATTCCGGCAGGAGAAATTCGACGAGGCACTGGATTTGCTTGGACGATCCGCTCAACTAGATTCACAGGACGCTCAAACCCAAAACTACCTCGGCATCACGCTCAGCCAAAAAGGACACCGTGTTCCGGCAGAGACCGCGTTGCGAAAGGCGATTCAACTCGCGCCGGGATATGGTGGGGCTCATCACAACCTGGCCGTCATCTATGCCACGCAGCAACCGCCGTTCATTGAGCTGGCTCGGTGGCATTATCAAAAGGCCCTCGCTTCAGGGCACCAAGCGAACGCGGAACTCGAGAGATTGATCGAAGGCAAAGGCGCTGCTTCGGAGACCAAATGAAGTTATGACATTGACTGAAAGGATTCTTGCGCGCGCGGCCGGCAAAGCGCGGGTTCATGCTGGAGACAACATCTGGGTCAATGCCGATATCCTGATGACGCACGACGTTTGCGGCCCCGGGACAATCGGTGTTTTCAAAAGAGAATTTGGAAAGAAAGCCAGGGTCTGGGATCCAAGCAAAGTAGTGATTATCCCGGATCACTACATTTTTACAGTGGATTCCAAATCGAATCGCAACGTGGATATCCTCCGTGAATTTGTCCGCGAGCAAGGCCTCCCCTATTTCTATGATGTCATCGACGATCCGAACGGCCGGTGGATTTTCGATTCTTCCAAAGGCATGTTGAAGCGACAGTATGGCTCGTCGTATGCCGGCGTCTGCCACACCGCTCTCCCCCAGAAGGGCCACACGCGTCCGGGTGAAATCCTGTTCGGGACGGACTCCCACACATGCATGGCGGGCGCGTTCAATGAATTCGCTACCGGCATCGGCAACACGGACGCGGGCTTCGTGATGGGCACAGGAAAACTGCTGCTCAAAGTTCCGGAAACGATGCACTTCCGTCTCGAAGGCAAACTTCAGAAAGGAGTCATGGCGAAGGACGTCATCCTGCACTGCATCGGAGAAATCGGATTTGACGGAGCGACGTATCGGGCGATGCAATTTGACGGTCCCGGAGTCGCGAATCTATCCATGGATGACCGCATGACCGTCGCCAACATGGCCATTGAGGCCGGCGGCAAAAACGGGATCTTCGAGTTTGACGCGCAGACCCAGGCATTGGTTGATCACCGCTGCAAAATGAATGGGACAAAATCCGCTTACGAACCCGTCGAGAAAGAGAAGGCCGAGAAATTCGCCTATGAGCTTGTCGTGGACCTCACGAAGCTCGAACCGACCGTCGCGTGTCATCCGGACCCAGGAAAACGCAAGCTGGCCAAGGAACTCGGACATATCCGGCTTGATCGTGCCTACATCGGATCGTGCACGGGGGGGAAGACGAGTGACTTTGAGCATTTCGCGCGAATTCTTCAGGGGAAGCGAGTCTCCATCGACACGTTCGGCGTGCCAGCCACTCCGGAGATCGTCCGTGATCTCCAGACAGTCATGTGGGGCAACAAAACGGTCTGGGACATCCTGGTGGATGCGGGCGTTCAGATGACGGAAAACGCAAGCTGCGCCGCATGCCTCGGAGGGCCTGTGGACACGTTCGGGCGCATGAACACACCCATGAAATGCATCAGTGCCACGAACCGGAATTTCCCTGGCCGAATGGGCCACAAGGAATCTCAGGTTTTTCTCGCTTCGCCGGCGACGGTTGCGGCCAGCGCCGTCACTGGCCACATCACTGACCCTCGGGAGTTCGTCAGCTAGAAAACGATCCGCGTGTTTCTTGACTGATGGCAGAACAAACCGCGTTGCGCTCGTCGCAAAAAGGTTAAGATTCAACGATTCAACTGATTATCCGTTTGACATTTGATTGCGAAATCCTAGACTGTGCCCCGTTCGACTAACGATTTTAACAGGAGCAAATTGTATGAAATCAATAGGAAGCCTCTCGAGATGGATTGCCTGCGGTGTGGTCGCAGTATCGAACCTTCTGGCGACCTCTACTGAAGCTGCTGTGGGGAGAGCCGTTGTCCGTGCGGTGCGCGGGACTGCCGAGTACTCGGTTCAAGGTGGCGAATGGAAAACGTTGGCCGTGGGGAAGGTTCTCGGACCAACCTCGAGTGTCAAGACCGGCGTGAATTCAGGTGTTGACCTTTTCCTCGGCGAAAATGGTCCAACGGTCCGGCTCTTGGCGGATACGACACTCGGCCTTGATACACTCAATATCGACAGAACGGGCGTCGATGTTGTCATCGAGACTTTCCTGGACCTTAAGACGGGCACGATTCAAGGCAATGTGAAAACACTCGCGGCGGCTTCAAAGTACGAGGTCAAGACCCCGTTTACAGTTTGCGCAATCAAAGGAACGGAATATCAGATCAGCGCCGACGGAACCGTTCACGTGATTAAGGGTTCTGTCGTCGTGGCCTACAGGGTTGGCCAACCTACTGTGACAGTGAATGCTGGCCAGACTTTCGTTCCTCCGGCACAGCCAACTGCCCAACCCACCGTCAGACCAACTCAGCCAACAGAAGTGCCTCCGTCAATTCCTGACGTCTTTGATGTTGTCACGCCTCCTGCCGCTCCAACAGCCCCACCGCCAGTAGAATTTGTTTCGCCTGGTACAGGCAGACCCGCCGGTGGCGGCTAAGATTCAAAGCTGTAGTTCATTTTTCGTTCACCCAGAGCGACGTTGCGTTGCTCTGGGTTTTTTGTTTTGGTTGCCGCGGTCGCAACTGGAAGCGACTTGAGCCGAATCTAGAGAATGCACCTTCGGTCGGTCAAACAGGCGCCGGTCACAATAACGCTGTGTGTCCTGCTTTTGGTCTGCCTGGTCCACGCGCTCCCGGCCTGGCTCCAGAAAGAGGATGCTCAGGAAGCTCCTCGGTTTGATTTTTTTCAGAGACTCGAGTGGATGACGTATGACGCGCGCGTGAGGTGGGCCTTGCGCTTTCCACGGCCCTACGCGTCCAATCTCCTGGGAGCCGTTTTCATCGACGACCGTGACCTGACGGCGCTGAACGACGGTTCCTACGGCTACCGGGTCAAATTCCCCTGGCCTCGTTACTTCTTCGGCAGAGCGGTCAATGAACTCGCGGCTCAGGGCGCCAGTTTGGCAGGTCTCGATATCTTTTTCGATCAAACCGACCCCGACACAATTGTCGAGGGGCCGGGCCGGCGGCGCGTTCCTTCCGATCAATATCTTGCCGACCAACTGCGCAAGGCCAGCAACGTTGTCCTGGCGGCCGATGCCAAGCGCCCGATTTTTCCCGCCCCCTTATTCGAGACGAACGCCTTCGCGGTCGGCAACGTTTACACGAAGGTTGATTCGGACGGCATTTTGCGCAAGGCGAGGGCATTTGTGGAGCGGCGCACTTGGCATCCCGCCATCGTCCGCATGGCGCGGGCGCTCAATTGGGATCTTGGTCGTGTCCAGATGCAACCTGATCGGTTTGTTTTCAACCGCTCAGATTCCCAACCGCCGGATTACGTGCCGTTGACGCGGGACGGCGCTTTGAAGTTCGACGCTGACGGAGAACTGATCGTCAATCGCGACGGATCGGGCGAAAGCTCGACTGCAAGCGCAACGACTTCTTCGCCGGGAACGAAGCCCTACACTGACACGAAGGTCTGGCAACTGGGGATCATTCTGGCGGCACACCACCTTGGCCTGAACTTGAATCATCCGGTGATTGAGCGCGACCGGATTATCCTACGTGGGAAGGGTCAGGAGCGGATTATTCCCGTGGACCGGGACGGCTTTTTCTATGTGGACTGGGCGATCAAGCTAAGCGACACGAATCGTCTCGAGTCCGAAAGCATCGTCCGGCTCATCCGCCAAAGCGAGGCTCGCGAGGAAGGGCAGGCGGATTTCGAACCGAAGTTCCGAGGCAAACTCGTTGTGATCGGCTCGATCGGCACCGGAGGAAATGTCTCCGACCACGGCGCGACGCCGTTGGAGAACGAAACCGTGCTTGTCTCCAAGCACTGGAACGTGGCCAACTCGGTGATCATGGGCCACTTCATCAATCGGGCTTCCCTGGGAACAGAGCTGCTCCTCATCGGGCTGTTCGGATTGGTTTCCGGTGTGTTGAGTTGGACATTGAGGGTGTACCTGGCCACGACGTCCGTACTCCTCGTTTCCTTGGCCTACAGCGCCTTGGCGGTGGCAGTGTATGTGCAGAGCCGTTATTGGTTGCCGCTTTTTATGCCGGTTGTTGGAGGGTTATTGCTGCCGCATTTCGCATTGATTACGTACCGCGTGGTCTTCGAGGAGCGGGAGCGCGACCGGGTCAAAGCGGTGTTCGAGAAGATTGTTTCGCCGGACGTGGTGAGCGAGCTTTTGGGCGCCGAACGATTGTCGTTAGGCGGCGCGCGCAGGCGCTTGACGGTTCTCTTCGCGGATGTCCGCGGCTTTACCGAATTCACCGATATCAGCCAGGCCAACGCCGAAGAATCCGCGAGACAGCGCCGACTCACGGGAAAAGAGGCCGAGGACCATTTCGACGAGCAAGCCCGCGAGGCCCTCACGACGGTGAGTCTCTACTTGAGTGTGATTGCTGACACGGTGAAGAAGCATCACGGCACTTTGGACAAATATATCGGTGACTGCGTTATGGCGTTTTGGGGAGCGCCCGCAGTGAATGATCAGCACGCGCTTTGTTGTGTCCGGGCGGCGATCGAGGCCCAAAGGACGATGTACTCGGTCAACAAGCAACGGTTTGCGGAAAACAAGCGCCGGGAGGAAGAAAACGCCAAACGGGTCACGACCGGTCTGCCGCTGTTGCCGATGCTCCCGCTTCTGTCGGTCGGGTGCGGGATCAATTCGGGCAAGATGACCGTCGGGTTGATGGGATCCGACGCCCACATCGTGAACTACACGGTCTTCGGCCGGGAAGTGAACGTGGCCAGCCGGCTTGAGAAAATTGCCGGGCGCGGAGGGATCATTATCAGCGAAGCGACTTTTGCAGGCCTACAGCAAGCGGACCCTTCCTTGGCTGCGACCTGCCTGGAACGCCCACCGGTTCAAGTCAAGGGCATCCGAGAGCCGGTCAAGATTTACGAAGTTCCGTGGAAACAAGAGCCGGTGACGGCGCTCGCCGGCTCGAAAAGCAGTTAAAGATTAACGTTCGAATTCGGCAGGTTCGACCGAGCCTCGTGTGAATCAGGCTGCATAAAGGCGCTAAGCCGCGAGTTCGAAGTGGGATTCTGCTTCAGTCTTGTTTACGATTCCGGCCATGCGCACGGCGATCTATCCCGGCAGTTTCGATCCGATCACCAATGGCCATCTCGACGTGATTCAACGAGCGGCCAAGCTGTTTGATCGTGTCATCGTCGCGGTGGCCGAGAACGAAAGCAAAAAGTCCCTGTTCACACTCGCGGAAAGGAAAAGGCTAGTCGCCCGGTCGGTCAATGGGTGGCCCAACGTAGAAGCGGACTCGTTCCAGGGCCTGCTCGTGGATTATGTTCAAGGTCGTGGGGGTGATGCAATCATCCGAGGATTACGCGCGGTGTCCGATTTCGAGTTTGAATTTCAACTAGCGCTCATGAACCGGAAGCTAAACGAGCGAGTCGAGACGATTTTCATGATGCCCAAAGACACTTATACGTTCATCAGTTCGCGTCTGGTGAAGGAAATCGTGCGTCTGGGCGGGGACGTGTCGTCGTTTGTCCCCGCGCAGGTAAGGGTGGCATTGAGCGCGAAGTTTGCTAAAGTAAAACGCCGTTAATTCCTGGTCTTATGCCGCTGACCATTAACCTTCGGCACTTGGAACACAAGGTCCTCCATTTGCGGGGCGAATCGCAGGCAAGCGAACTGGAGGTCACGAACGTGGATGAACTGGTTCAGATGCTTCAGCCGCTGCGGTACGACTTTTGGGTGGAAAAACTGAAAGGGAGCGTGCTGGTCCGCGGGGTACTTCGGTTTGTCCTGGATTGTCAATGCGCCCGGTGTCTGAGACCGTTCCAAAGAGTTGTCGAACTGGCGGATTGGAGCTGCAACTTGACTCTGGAGGGGGAGGACCGAGTGGCCGTCGAGAATGACTGCGTGGACTTGACGCCTGTGATCCGGGAAGATATTTTGCTCGCGTTTCCACAACATCCGTTGTGTAAGTCTGAGTGTAGCGGGTTGCCGTTTGCAGCACAACCCTACCCCAATGCGAGCGAAACCGGCGCAAGTGGGTCCGTCCCGTCTGCATGGGATGAATTGAACAAACTCAAGTTTTGAAATTGAATTATGGGTGTACCAAAGCGTAAACCATCGAGAAGTCGCCAACGAATGCGACGGGCCTACAATAGCGTCCTGAAACTGCCCCAACTCAGCACCTGCCCTCAGTGTTCGGCTCCTTACGTGCCACACCGGGTGTGCCCTTCGTGCGGTTACTACAAAGGCCGCCAGGTGATCACGGTTGAGGCCATCGGTTGATCGGTTGCAAGAGCGCAGAGAATCGGCTTCCCCTCTGCGCTCTTTTGCTTTATGCGAATCGCAGTGGATGTCATGGGGGGGGACCATGGGCATGGGGTTGTCATCGACGGCGTCAAGAACGCGCTCCAGGCTGACCTGGGGTTGACCGAGGCTTACCTGGTCGGCGATCAGGAGTGCATCAAATCCTACCTGTCCAGGGCAAACCTTCAGGATCCGCGCATCCGAGTGGTCCACGCGTCCGAAGTGCTCACGATGGAAGACAAACCGGTGGATGGCTTGCGCAAGAAAAAGGATTGTTCGATCTTGCGCGCGGTCGATCTGGTCAAGGAAGGAAAAGCGGATGCCTTGATTTCACCCGGCAACACGGGAGGCCTGGTCGCAGCGGCCACGATTCGCCTGCGCAAATTGGAAGGTGTGGAGCGAGTTGGGATTGCCACCGTCATCCCGTCCGCCGAAAACGAGTTTGTGCTGCTGGACTCCGGCGCGAACGTGGAGTGTCGCCCGATGCATCTGGTGCATTATGCCGTCATGGGGTCGGTGTATTCTCGTGAAATCCTCGGCTACAGACAGCCACGCGTGGGCATTCTCAGCAACGGCACTGAGGACAATAAAGGCAACGAGCTGACGCTCGAAACCTTCAAGCTCTGCAAACAAATTGACATTCATTTCATCGGCAATGTCGAAGGGCATGACTTGTTTCACAATCGGGTGGACGTTGTGATTTGCGATGGTTTTGTGGGCAACATCGTTCTGAAGACCATCGAGAGTTTCGCCAAAGGGCTGATGGGGTGGCTCCAGAAAGAGCTGAAAAAGAACCCGAAGCGCATGTTAGGCGCGCTCCTCGCCAAGAACGCCCTCCGCACCATCAAGCGCCGTATGGATCCTGACGCGCACGGCGGCGCCCCATTACTCGGTCTGAACGGCAATGTCATGAAGGCGCATGGATCGGCGCGGGAGCGCGCCATCATGAATGCAATCCGTCTGAGCACGCAGGCGATTCAAAATCAGATCAATCAAATCATTTGCCAAGAGATCCAGCGCGCCAACGCACGTTTGGCGGCGGGCAAACAGACCGAGACGATTCCGACTCCCGCATGAATCCTGCCTCGTCTAAAAAATTTAAAAACCCTCGCGCGCAGCACGATTTCAAGGGCCGCACCTGCTCGATCGTTTCCGTCGGTTCCTACGTCCCAGAACGAATCCTGCGGAACGCGGATCTGGAGAAAATGGTGGAGACGACCGACGAGTGGATCACTTCCCGCACCGGAATCCGCGAGCGCCGGATTGCCGCGGATGACGAGTTTACGTCAGATATCGCGGCCAAAGCGGCCAGTCGGGCGCTGACCAAGGCCAGGCTCCAGGCGGAGCAGGTCGACATGATCGTCGTTGCGACGATCACACCGGACATGCTCTTTCCTTCCACAGCGTGTCTGGTCCAACAGAAGATTGGCGCCCACCGTGCGGCGGCGTTTGATATCGAGGCCGCGTGTTCGGGATTCATTTACGGGCTGGAAATCGGACAACAGTTCATCATGTCGCGGACCTATGACACCGTGCTGGTGATCGGGGCCGAGAAGTTGTCCGCAATCATCGATTGGTCGGACCGGAATACGTGCGTGCTTTTTGGTGACGGAGCGGGAGCGGCGATTCTCCAAAATCGGCCGGGCAGTCATGGTTTGCTGACCGCGTGTATGGGCGCTGACGGCACGAAGGCCCATCTCTTGTCCATGCCTGGCGGAGGCAGCCGATGCCCCGCCACGTCGGAGTCTGTCGCGGCCCGGATGCACTATTTGCGGATGGACGGAAAGGAAACTTTTAAGAACGCGGTCAACGCGATGTACACCGCGGCCAAGGAATCTCTTCGCCGTTGTGAGATCGATATCCGCCACATCAAATGCGTCATTCCCCACCAGGCCAACCGGCGGATCATTGATGCCGTTGGGGAACGTATCGGAGCTGAGCCGGAGCAGATTTTCGTCAATCTGGACAAGTACGGCAATACGTCCGCGGCTTCCGTGGCCATCGCGTTGGACGAAGCAGTCCAATGCGGCAGAATTCAGAAAGGGGATTTGGTGTTGTTGATTGTGTTTGGCGCTGGCCTGACCTGGGGTGCGGCTGTCATCGAATGGTAGGTCTTCAATTGACGATGTCCGGACATATGATACAGTGCATTGCCCTGCTATGAGCACGAGTAAACTCGATACTTCCGGTGTCTTTCATCCCGTTCAACTCCACTCCAATCAAACCGAGCTCAGCCTGCCCGCCCAGGCCATACGGTTCCGAAAAAACGGAATCGAATTCTGTTCGACCTCCCCAATCCCGAAGTGGACCGAAATGACCGTTGACTTGCACTCTCGCCGCGAGGCCAAGAAAGTTCACTGCACCGGCATCGTGGTGGATTGTATCGGCAGCCGACATACGGGTTACGTGGTTTCAATGGTCTTTATGGATCTTACCCCTCAGTCTCAGGAGCGTCTTTCGGAACTCGCGTTTTCTCAGACAGCATAAACGGCGGAGTGCAGGGAGCGGAGGGCATGGAGTTATTCCACCGCATTTTGGACACGGCCATCAAAGGTGGCGCGTCTGACGTGCATATCAAAATTGGTGGCCCCGTCATTTTCCGGATCAATCGCCAGCTCATCGCCATTGAAGCTCCCGTCCCCAACGAGCAATGGGTCAACGAGATTGTTCACAAAATCCTCCCCCGGCATGTCCAGCAAAGGCTGGAAGAAGATCGAGAGGTTGATTTTTCCTATTACGCGCCGGGCATTGGCCGCTTTCGGACGAATGTCTTCCAGCAGAAGGGAGAGTTTTGCTTGTCAATGCGGTATGTCAAAACTCGGGTGCCTGGCTTCGAGGATCTCGGCTTGCTCCCGATCGTCAAACGACTCGCCGAATCTCCGCGAGGCATCGTACTGGTGGCAGGTTCCACCGGTTGCGGCAAGTCCACGACGCTGGCGGCGATGATCGAGCACATCAACGCGAACTCCAAAAAGCACATCATCACGCTTGAGGACCCCATCGAGTATGTCTTCGAAGACAACCAATCCGTGATCGAACAGCGGGAAGTCGGCCTCGACACCCTGTCCTTTGCCGCTGGCCTCCGTCATATTGTTCGCCAGGATCCCGATGTCATCATGATCGGGGAAATGCGCGACTCGATCAGTTTTACGGCCGCCATGAGCGCAGCGGACACCGGACATCTGGTTCTCTCGACGCTCCACACCACCAACGCCTCCCAGTCGATCAGCCGCATCCTTGATTTCTTCAAGGCCGACGAGCGCGAACAAATTCGCCGTCAGCTCTCCGGAACGATGCAGGCCGTCATCTGCCAGCGGATGGTGAGCACCGTCACCGGAAGTGTCACGCCGGCCCTCGAAATCCTTATCAACACTCCCACCGTTCGCAAATTGCTTGAGGAAAATCGCCTGGATAAACTGCCCGCTGCGATCGAAACCGGGGTTGAGGACGGCATGCAGACTTTCAACCAGGCGCTGTTCCAGTTGGTCAAAGACCGCAAGGTCACCGAGAAAGAAGCGCTGGCCAAAGCCTCAAACCCTCAGGCCCTGGAGATGAACTTCAAGGGGATATTCCTCGACGAAGGACGGCGCATTCTGGGTTAGAGTTTGAACTACCCTGGAAACCAAGTCAATTCCGAATCTGAAGCATGGACGGATCGGCCTTCTCATGACAGATTCGCAAGGCATGAGCGCAGTCGATCGGAGTCTGTCTCAAGCTGTGAAACATTTTCCGCCATTTGATTTAGCACGGCTGTTGCGAACGGTCTTTGCGCCGAAGGCAGGCGAAAGGATCGCGGTCCTCATTGACCTCCCGGATCCCGCTGGCCTGAAGGAGTTCGCGTTTCTCCAAAAACCCGAACTGTCCATCCAGAAGCTCGCCCATGATGTCATTTACCAGGGCCTGAAAAAGGGCGTGCTGTCCGAGTTGAACCTGCAAGCGGGAGATTTGTTTGCGTATCGGGTCACGGGCGGAAGCAACCTGGATCTCCCGGACAACGCGGTGGACATTGGCGGCCGCGCGTTGAGTTTCGAGCGCGACATTTACCCCCGGTTTAACATCTTGCTCTGTGTTTCGACATTTTCCGCCACGGCGCCATTGACGGCTTTCGCCAAGCGCTTCGGTTTTCGCGGCGCCACTTTGCACGGGTTGAACGAAATCATCCTCCGCACGGGATTGGCTGTCGATTACCACGAAGTGAGCCGCCAGGCCGAGAAACTGCGTCTGGGTCTCACTCGCGCCGATCATTTTGAAATTGATTTCACCGTTGCGACGACTGCGACCAGGCTCACCATCCATTGCGGTCGCCAAGAAGCCCAAAAAAGCCACGGCCTCTGTCGCGGCGAAAAACCGGACGTGGCGAATCTCCCGGCGGGCGAGGTTTATTTCGTGCCGACGGGAGCTGAAGGGTGTTTCCCGCTGCGCTATGAGGATGGGACGATTGGGCTGATGGACGTTGCCGGCGGCCGCATTCTGAAGGCCAGGCTGTTGGCCGGCGAGCAAAGGACTGTCGATACCCACAACCAAAAACTCCAGGCCGATCCTCTAACCGGAGAACTCGGAGAGCTCGGCTTCGGCACGCAGGACCTGCCCACGTCCGGCCGCGACATTCAGGATGAGAAGATTCTGGGAACGTTCCATGTCGCCACCGGCCGGAGCGATCACCTGGGAGGCCAGCTAACTCCGGATCGATTCGCCAACCCCAACAACGCGACTCATGACGACATTCTTTTTTCACCGACCAAGACGCCGGAAATCCAAGTTCCCAAAGTCCGCATGTATGGCAACGGGGAGATGCGCGTGGTGCTTCGGGATTATCAACCCGCGGATTACCTGGGGAACTTGCTCACCGCCTGAGCATGATCCCCAGTTTTTACGAATCCGACCGGGCGCTGTCAGAGTACCTTCTCTTCCATTACGGCTCGCCGGAACAGATTCTCCCCTGGCCTTTTGGGCCTTCGGACGCGCTTGATTTTCCAGTCCGATGCGTGAGCGAGTGTTTGGACACAAAGCGCCTTCCATCGAGCTCGCGCGCGCTGGACGTTGGCTGTGCCGTCGGACGATCCACGTTCGAACTGACCCGGTTCTGTGAGCACGTCATTGGAATCGACTCTTCCCGCCGATTCGTTGAATCCGCCGATTGTCTGCAACGCGATGGCGTTTTGGCCTTCCGCTACCTCGAAGCGGGAGCCTGGACAAAGGCCGCCGTGGCCTCAGTTCCGCGGGAAATTGATCGACGGCGCGTCAAGTTTGAGATCGGCGACGCCCAGAATCTTCGCGCAGATCTCGGCGAATTTGACGTGGTTCTGATGGCCAATCTCATCGATCGGCTTCAGGATCCTGCGGCCTGCTTGAGCTGTTTGGTCCGGCTGACACGCCCCGGCGGACAACTGATTATTACTTCACCCTACACATGGTTAACCGAATACACTCCGCGAGAGAAATGGCTGGGAGGTTGCGAAGAAGAAGGCGTGGCCGTGACGACACTTGCGGCTCTCCAAAATATCCTCGCCCCAAATTTTAGCCTGACCTTCCGCAAGGACTTGCCCTTTTTGATTCGAGAACACGCGCGAAAGTTTCAGTGGAGTGTCGCCGAAGCCACTCGCTGGAGTCGCGTCTGAGCCGCCTACTGAATGCAATCTGTATTGGGGAGCACGCTCGCCCTCGCGGGTTTCGACCGGCGCCTCGCCGGTCGAAATGAACGCGTTGGACAAGCAGTCAATAGTGATTCTATCGACCGCATCGCCGTGGTCGGCGAGGGCGCCGACCACGGCACGCGGGGCGCGTGCGCTCCCCATGTCAGTCGAGAAGTGTGCGAACGATTGAAAATCTGGGCTGCCAGCTTGCGCAGCCTAACGCGCCCACTGCACAGTGATGCGCATCTCTGGCTTCGGCCCTGGTTTGCCACGGGGGTTCTTCTGGGGCTGGCCTCCATCTTGCTCGGCTCGTTGAGTGCCTGCTCGACGAAAACCGACGACAGATTGATCGTCGGGATGGAACTTGCCTATCCGCCCTTCGAAACGACGGACACACAAGGTAACCCCACCGGAGTGAGTGTGGATTTGGCGCGGGCGCTCGGAGCCCATTTGGGCCGGAAGATCGAAATTCAGAATATCCCGTTCGATGGGCTGATTCCGGCGCTAAAGACAGGAAAGATCGACCTCATCATCTCATCGATGACCGCCACGACTGAGCGCGCGCAATCGATCGATTTCTCGGAGCCTTATCTGAAAACCGGATTGTGCTTGCTCGTGGGGAAAAACTCTTCCGTAAACTCCATGGAAGAATTGGATCAACCCGGAAAAACCGTGGCCGTGAAACTCGGAACGACCGGCCACACTTTTGCCCGGCAGCGAATCAAGCTGGCCCAAGTGCTCGTGCTCGACAAGGAGGACGCGTGCGTGCTCGAGGTCGTCCAGGGAAAGGCGGACGCTTTCATTTACGATCAGATGTCCACGTTCAAGAACTGGCAGCGCAACCGGGAAACCACGCGGCCGATCCTGAGGCCGTTTCAAGAGGAATCCTGGGCGATTGGCCTCGGCAAAGGAAACACAGAATTGGCGCAGCAGGTGAATCGATTCTTGACTGAATACCGGACCCAAGGGGGTTTTGAGGAGCTCGGAGACCGCTATCTGAAGGAACAAAAACAGGCTTTCAAGCAATTGGGGTTCCCGTTTTACTTTTGAGCCGTGGCCCTGCTCCGCATTTTCCGGACGCCGCCTGAGTCCGCACACGCGCCGCTGCCCTGGCCGTGGCGGGTGGTGAATTTCGGGGCGGCGTTCCTGCTGATCGTCCTCCTCTTTTACTTCTCGTTCCATCAACTGAACTATCACTGGAACTGGGGCTCGATCTACGCGTATCGCCAGAAGTTCGTGCAGGGGTGGTTCACGACGATCTGGATCTCCGCCGCCGCGCTAGGGCTGAGCACGGGGATCGGCCTCTTCTTCGCGCTGGCCCAACGCAGCCATTGGCTGGCCTTGCGTTACTTCAGCAAGATTTACATCGAAGTGGTGCGGGGCACGCCGCTGCTGGTCCAGATTCTGATCTTTTTCTACGTGGTGGCGGACGCCTTTCATGTCGAGAACCGCTACCTGGTCGGCATCTTGACCCTGGCCTGCTTTAGCGGAGCCTACATTTCGGAAATCATCCGCGCAGGCATTGAAAGTGTAGGGAAATCCCAGTTGGAATCGGCGAAGGCCATCGGATTGACGCGCGCGCAAACTTACCGGTTCGTCATTTTCCCGCAGGCCTTGCGCCAGACGCTGCCGCCGCTGGCGGGCCAGTTCGTGTCCTTGATCAAGGATTCCTCGCTGCTCTCGATCATTTCGATCAGCGAATTCACGCTCAACGCCCGCGAAGTGAACTCCAGCACGTTCAGCACGCTGGAGAGCTACCTTCCTCTGGCGATTGGGTATCTCCTTTTGACGCTGCCCATTTCGATGTGGACGCGGCATCTGGAGAGGCGGCATCGGTATGACACGTGAGACCTCCGTCAATCTCCTTGACGCTGGACGCGGAGTGGATCAAGGTCTCGCCCACACAGCGACTCATGCGACCTCGTCGAATTGCGATCCGGCTTCGGTTCGTTCAGCTTTGCCTGTTGAGCGTCCTGATCTTCACTCAATCTGCGCCTCAAGTCCTGGGCCAAGGCTGAATCCCGGCGCGCCACATGTCGCTCAGTTTGGGCGCCGAGGGGATTTCCTATTTGGAACCGCATCACTGGGAAACCACGCTCTCGTATCGCTACCTCCATGCTCAGAAAGTTTTCATTGGGTCGCAGTATCGTCCTGAGTACGAAGCGGGAAACGCCAACCCGGACATTACGGTTCATTCCGTGGATCTCGCGGCCACTTACGCTGTGTCGAAGCGCTTCAGTTTGAGTCTGACTCTCCCGTTCGTCTATGGCGACGTGACGGTCATCTCCAATCGACTCCACAACACCGTGGCCGGGATTGGCGACCTCAGGTTGGTCGGAAACATCTGGTTGCTGGATCCCTCAAAACATTCCAATGGGAATATTTCCTTCGGGCTCGGGATGAAGGCGCCGACCGGCGAATCCAAGGGAACCGATACTGTTCTCATCAATGGAGTCGAAACGGTTCGCCCAGCGGATACCTCGATCCAACCCGGCGATGGTGGGTGGGGTGTCGTCCTCGAGATGCAGGGGTTTCAAAAGATTGTTCAGCACACGTACCTCTATGCTTCCGGGTTCTATCTGATCAATCCGCGGGAGAAGAACGATACGCAGTTCACGACCGATCCTAGCGTTCTCCTGTCCGTACCTGATCAATATCAGGGGCGTCTCGGTTTGTCCTACACCATTTGGCCCCAAAAGGGGATCTCACTGAGCTTGGGCGCCCGCGTGGACGGTCTGCCCGTGCGCGATTTGATCGGCGGGGCCGATGATGGTTTCCGCAGGCCCGGGTACTCCGTCTATATTGATCCCGGCATCTCTTGGAGCTGGGGCAAAAACCTTCTCAGCTTGAACGGGCCTGTCGCGGTAGCACGCAGCCGCCAGCGCAGCATCCGGGATATCCAAGCGAGCGAACGGACCGGGAACTACGTTCATGGGGCTGGCGGTATTGCCGACTTCATTCTTGTGGCAAGCTATTCGCGGCGATTCTGATTGTCCCTGGCCTGTGGTCAGAGCGTTTCGTTGAATCGTTTCCACTG
Organism: Verrucomicrobiota bacterium; assembly: GCA_016190065.1. Taxonomy (GTDB): domain Bacteria; phylum Verrucomicrobiota; class Verrucomicrobiia; order Limisphaerales; family SIBE01; genus VHCZ01. Next base: position 11,654 of record JACPRI010000279.1, on the reverse strand, counting down.
TTTCTCCAGTTCAGCCATGAAGCGAATGAACTCCGGATGGCTGCGGAGAGACTTGAGATTGGGGTCGCGCTGAAACCATGAGAAATTGGGAAAGCCGTCGGCGGCCGTTTGGCGAAGCCAGGGCACAGCTTGAGCCGGCTCATTCAGGAGGGCATAGGCGACGGCAATGTTGTACGCGGTGTGATGAAAGTGGCTGAAATTCCTTCCCTTTTCCTGTGCTTGGACGATCTTCTCCGAGGCCTGAGCCTTCTCGCCGGCGTCGGCCAGCAGAACGGCTTGCATGCTGGTCATGAGGCCGCCCGTGTCGGCGCGTCCGGAGTTGAGGAATCGGTTCACGACGGCCCAAGCCTCGTTGGTGCGGTGCAAATGCTGGTAGGCCGAGGCCAGCGCGTTCTCGGCGATTGGCACCGGGTACTGCGCGGCAAAGTTGGTGTAGTAGTACAGCGCCTTTTCGTAGTGCCCCTGAAAGAGAAACAACCCCCCAAATTCCGACCGCATCTGAGTGTCAGTGGGTTTCAGGGCCAACAGCTTCTCGATATCCTGCTGTGACTTGTCTAGCAACCCGAGGTGCCAGTAAAGGATGGCGCGGAAGCCGTAGGCCTCATCGAAGTTTGAGTTGAAGCTCAAAGCCTTTGCCAGTTCTCGAATGGCGCCGCTTGCGTCCCAGCCACTAGCCTGGGTCCAGAGCAAGCGCGCTCGCACCACATAAACTTCGGGAAGGCTCGCGTCCAAGGCCATGGCGTTCGCCAATGCCTGGCGGGCCTTTTCAATCGCCATAGGATCGGTGAAGTAACCCTTGCTGGCATAAGCAAGGGCCAGTTGCGCATGAGCGCGGGCAAACCCAGGATCAATCTTGATCGCCTGTTCCAGCATCGCAATGGCCAGCTCGGTTTTCTCGCCAAACGAGAATTTGCCCCGCAAGTAGTAATCCATCGCATCGGGATGGACCGGACGTGTGGCTGAGAGCAGCGTGCGTTCGCCCGGGAGCAGCTTCACCCTCATGGCTTCGGCCAGAGCGAGCGCCACTTCGCCCTGTAAATCGACGAGGTTGCTGAGATTGCGCGTGCTGTTGGTCTGCCAGACCTGCTCGGCCGTGGCGGCCCGGATTAACCGGGCCGTGATCGCCACACGCGGTCCGTCGCGCAAGACCATTCCTTCCACCCAGCCGTCCACCTTCAATGCCTTCACCATCTTCGTCAGCGGCATTCCAGCTTGCTTGAACTGCTTGACGGCTTGAAAAGAAATCACGCGCAGCGAGCCGATCTTTCCCAGTTCAGTGGTCAGAAGGTCCGTAATCCCGTCAGCAAAGTATTCCTGGGCCGGGTCGTTCGAGAGGTTGGTCAGCGGCAGCACCGCCAAGGACTCGATCCGGCTGTGCGAGGGCGCTCGCCAGACGCTCAAGGCAATCGCCGCCAACACCAGCGCGACAACCGCAGCCATAACCCATCGGCGTTGCTTGCGCCGCCACTGGAATCGGGCGCGTTCACGGAAGCTCAAGTCCTTTGTCTCCCACGGCAGCACGACCCGATACAGGCAAACCGGCACTTGAATGTTCTTCAACTCCGGCGCTCCGAGTTTGACCAAGGGCACCTCCAGCTTGTTATAGACTTGATCGAAAACCTGCTGCGTCACGCAAATCCCGCCGGGCCTTGCCAGCGGCTCAATGCGCGCGGCAATGTTGACGCTGTCTCCGAGCACGTTCTTTTCACGCTGCACAACGTCGCCGATATGCACCCCGATCCGAATCTGAATTCTTGCCGCGCCCGGTGAAGACGCATTGCGCTCCGCCAACGCCTTCTGGATGGCCACTGCGCAACGCACGGCATCCAGCGCGCTGGTGAACTCGACCAGGAAGGCGTCGCCGATGGTCTCGATTTCTCGGCCATTGAACTTGGGGAAGAACGGCCGCAGCAAAGCTTGATGTTCGTCCAGGAGCTTTAGCGCCAGCGCCTCGTTCTTCTGCGCGAGCGCGCTGTAGCCGACCATGTCCGTGAACATGATCGCCGCCAGCTTGCGGTGCTCTGGGGCGGCGTTAGGCATGGGCGTCAAGGTTTCAGTAACGTCCGCACGGGCTCGGCCTCTTGGAATCGACCGCGCATCGTTTCGTCCGGCAGCGCCGCGAGGATCTTTTGCGCGGCCGCACGCGCTTCGACAAGCAGCGTGTCGCTGCCTGCGATGGCGAGCAGCGCGGTGGCGGGCCGGAGGAACATGGCCGGATCGCCAATTGGACGCGCCAACTCGACGGCTCGGCGCAAGCCGTCAATGGCTTCGCGCGTGCGGCCGAGCGCGTGCAGCGCTTGCGCCTGGGTCCACAGTCCGAGGGCTTGATACTTCACGCGCCCTTTGCTCTGGCTTTGGCTGATCGCCAACTCGACCAAGCGGAGCGCCTCCGGCCAATCCGCGCGCGCCAGCGCGAGCTCGGCTTGCACCTGGCTCAACCGGATTTGCCAGAGCCAGCCGTGAGATCCTGCGAGCGCGTCCGCCGTCGTCCGCACTTCGCCCAAGAGCTTTTCCGCTTCGGCCACTTCCTGTCGCCTGGCGAAATTGAGGAGCAGGTCAATACCAGCGCTGACGACGGTAAAAAGGAATTTGTTCGAGCGCGCCAGTTCCCGCGCTTCCTCGGCCAGCGCCTGGTTGCCGGCAAAATCATAAACGTCGAGGTGGAACCCGGCTGAGAAAGCGATTGAACGCGCCAGCAGCGACCAGACTTCATATTCCTTCCCAAATTGGCGCGCCTCGTCGAAGACCCGCATCGCCTCGGTGTACCGGCCGCTGGTCGCCAGGGCGATGCCCAAGTGGGGCAGCCCGTACATCGTTGCCGAGGTGTGATGCAAACCACGGGCTATGTGGACGGCTTCACGGCCGACTTCGATGGCTTCGTCGATTTCGCCGAGCAAATAGAGCGTCAAAGCCGCAATGCCGCGTGTACTCATCGCCCGCCCGCCCGCCCGTTGGTGCGCGCGGCGGTGTATTTCCAAAGCTTCCCTCGGGTTGCCGTCGCCCTGAATCGCGTTTGCGATCCAGCCCATCGCGTCGGCAGCCAGCTCCGGCTTACCAATGCTCTCCGCCAGCGAAACGGCCTCCTGCGCGTAAGTCCGCGTGGCCGCGAGGTCCAGCACCCAGAAACAGGCCGCCGAAAGATCCACGAGCAGTTGGGTCCGCTGTTCGCTGTTGGCAGGCGGAAGGTCCCCGAGCGCTAGTTCCAACTCGCGCCGTGCCTCCACCCACATGGCCAGGCGCCCGAAGGCGGTGCCTCGCTTGGCCCGGAGCACTGCCAGGTCCGCGGGCGGCCGAAACCCCTCTCCTAAGGCCAGCGCCTGGGCGAGCAAAGACGTTTCCTCGCGATGCGCCGAGAGCCGATGCGCGCGCTCAGCGGCGGCGACCAGGTAGTTCATCGCCCGTTCTTCCTGGCTGGCGCTCAGCGCGTGATGAGCGAGCTGATCGAAATAATTCTCGAGACTCTCGGCAGCCGTTTTCTCCATCCAATCCGCAACCTGCGCGTGCAGACGCTTGCGTTCGGCGCGGGGCAGCGTTTCGTAGGCCACGTCGCGAATCAAATCGTGCTTAAAAATGTATTCATGATCGCCGCGGAATTGAGACACGGGCTGCTGTCGGATCAAATCCTTCTCTTCGAGCGTTTCAAGAATTGCCGGCAGATCCGTCGCGACTCCCATCGCCCCCAGCCCCGTCTCCCAAAACACTTTTCCAAAGACGGCAGCGGCTTGCAGCGCCGCTCGTTCCGAGCCCGTCAGCCCATCCAGCCGCGCCGCAATCAGCGCCTTGATCGCCGAAGGAATTCCATCCTGGGCGCCACGCTCCGCGATCATCGCCACCAACTCTTCCGCGAAGAGCGGGTTGCCGCCTGCGCCACGGCTGGCGCCTTCTGCCGCGCCTTCAGGCAAGCCACGCTCGCGACAGAGCGCCAGGACGAGTTGCTCAGCGGCAGTCTCGCCCAACGGTTCCAGCGAGAGTGAAGTAAACGCGCGCACGCCTCCGCCCCAATTCGGACGCTTCTGCAAGAGGTCGGGTCTGGCCTGGGTCAGGATCAGCAGCGGCACTTCCCTGGCCCGCGACGCGATGTGCTCGATGAGATCGAGCAGCGCGTCATCGGCCCAATGAATGTCCTCGAACATCAGGAAAAGCGGCTGGCGACTCGCGAGGGCTTCGCAGAACTTCCGCACCGAACCGTGGAGCGCCTTCTGGTCGGGCATGTTGCCTTCGCGTTCGGCGGGCAGCTCCAACCCCGCCAACAGCGCCAGATGACGCGACAGCTCCCCGGCAGTGCCTGCCTTGGAAACCGCTTCGCCCACGACTGTCGTCACCAACGCCTCCAACTTGGACCGGGTCGCCGCAGGGTCGTCCTCCGCGGTGATCTCCGCGGCTTCCTTTAACATGCTGGCCAGCGCCCAATAGCCCAGTGCCTCCCCGTAAGGCAGGCACCGTCCATGCAATCGAATGGCGCCCGCACAATACTGCCGTTCAAATTCGGCGACGATTCGCGACTTCCCAATCCCCGGTTCGCCGATGACCGTGATCAGTTGCGGACGAGCTTCGCGGACGACTTTCAGCCAGATCTCCGAAAGCAAGGACATCTCGTGGTCGCGCCCCATCAAAGGAGCACCCGCCAGCGGGCGGGCTTCGGCCAGATCTGTGGCCGCGAGCGCTTCCCATACCGCCACGGGGCGTTCCTTGCCCTTTACCGACACGGGCGGCAGCTCGCGATAACGCACTACGCGCCGGGTCGCGCGCCAGGTTTCTTCTCCGACGAGGACTGTCCCAGGCGGAGCGGCGCTCATAAGTCGGGCAGCGACATTTGTCGCATCGCCCATCGCGGTGTAGTCCTGCCGCTCCTTGGGTCCGATGAGACCCGCCATGACCTCTCCGGTGTTGACGCCAATGTGGACTTTCAATGTGTGTCCGGCCGGGTGTTCGAGCGCGCAATCGCGCATCGCGAGCGCTGCACGCACGGCACGCTCGGCGTCGTCCTCATGCGTAGTGGGCGCGCCGAACGCAGCGAAGATCTGATCTCCGGCCACATTGAGAACAACCCCTCCGAAGCGCCGAACTTCTTCGCCCAGCCGTTGCGTGCATTGGTTCGCCAGGGCCTTGACATCCTCCGGGTCCAAACTCTCGCTGACCGCGGTGAACCCGGACAGGTCGGCGAACACCAACGTGGCCCAGCGCCGTTCGTCTCGTGCTTCCTCTGAGGCTCTTTCGTCCCTGCCCACTGATACTCGGGAACGGGGAACGGGGATTCCGCACTTGGAACAGAACTTAGCCGCCGGCGCGATCGTTGCGCCGCACGCCGAACACGTCGCGTTCAACGTCGTTCCGCACTCCGTGCAGAAATTGGCATCCGCGGCGTTCTTGTAATGGCATCGAGGGCACTGCATGCAAGACCGATCAAAGCAGAAACTCGCTCTAGAGGAGGCGTCGGTCACTCGGCCGCTTGATTCCCTCGCAAAGAGTTGGCACTTTGGTTCTCATTGGACGTTCGGCAAAACAACTCTCCTGCGGGTCATTGCTGGCCTGGAGCACCTGGATACTGGGGAAGTCGTGATCAAGGATCAACCTTTGATTTTTGGAGAGGAGTTTCTGCTCAAGCATCGGAGATCGGTCGGGACATGTTTCAGGCTTGGATCCCTCAAAAGATCTTACCTGTGCGTTTCCGCGTTCGCGGCACTTTGATTTTCGCGGCGTTGGCGGCGAACCAAGCCCTTTCGACCGCCATACTTGGCTTTGATCTTCTTGTACTTTTTCTCCTCCTTTGCCAGAATCTCCGTGAAAGCCTTGTCTGAACGGAGGGACTTCAGGTTTTCATCCTCCAAGAACAGCGGGTAACAATTGAACCCGTTGTCCACCGCTTCCTTAAACCAATAAATCGCTTGCTGGGGCTTGTCCATGAGCGCGTACGCCGAGGCCATGTTGTAGGCCGTGTGATGAAAATGGCCGAAGCCCTTGCTGTGAGCGGTGGCGTTGGTTATTTGCTCCTCCGCTCTTCTTTGTTCGCCTGCTTGGGCAAACAGCATGGCTTGGACTCCGGCGAAGAGGCCGCCGATGTCCTCCGGGCGCGCAGCCAGGTATTTGTGAATTGTGCTCCAGGCGTCGTTGGTTCGGCCAAGCTGAAATTGTGCCCAGGCAATGAGAGACCCCGTGAAGGGCGCCCCGCTGACCGGCGCGTTTCGAAGTCCGTCGTAAACCGTTAACGCCTCCGCGTACTCCCCCTGCCAGAGAAGCGCCATAGCTCTGTACAGGCGCCAATCATCCTCGAGGGGATTGGTCATCCTGGCTTGTTCGATTAACTCGATTGCTTCGTCCAGAAGGCCGACATGCGCGTAAATCGGCAAGAGGCGCTGATAAGCCTCTTCTAACTGTGGGTCCAGCTTCAGCGCCAGCTTGAGCTCCTCAATGGCTTGTTCGTGCGGGAAACCTTGTCCATGGGTCCAGAGGAAGTAGCCCCGAGCGGCATGGGCTTCGGCGGAGCTGGGTTCCAAGTTGATCGCTCTTTCAACGGCGGCTTTCGCCTTCGATTCCCACTGTTTCTCCTCGGGGTTCATGAAAAAGAGTCTGTGGACGTAGGCACGGCCCAGTTCCGCATAGGCGGCCGCAAAGTTGGTATCCAATGCGACCACTCGCTCCAGGGTCTGGATTGCAGCCGCGTTGGCGACAGAGGCGGGACCCGGATGACGAACATGAAATCTTCCGCGCAAATAATCCAGATATGCCGCCGAGTTGGTCGTTGGCTTTTGCTCGAGTTGTCGTCGCTCCGCCAGGTCCAGGCGAACGCTTAAGGCCGTCGCGACCTGTTGCGCCAGCTCGCCGGGGAGGGTCAAAGCGCCTTTGATCTCGCGGTGGTATTCCTGCGACCAGAGTTGTCGTCCATTGGCTGTGCCCCTGAGGCGGGCGCGGACGTGGAGAGTTTCTCCTGATTGGCCGACGCTTCCTTCCAGCATCGTGGACGTCGGCACGAACTGGGCGAGAAGCATACGCGTGTCCTCAAGCTGGTTCGTCGCGCTGGAGTCCACCCGTGCTACCTTCAGACCTCGGACCTTCTTCAGCCGATTGATCATTTCGTCCGTCAGGGTGTCATTCAAGTATTCGTCGGCCTTGTCCGGACTATCGTTGGTGAACGGAATGACCACGATTGATTTGCCGTCCTCACGCAGTATCAAGGTGAACGCATAGAAAACCAGAGCCGCAACTGCTGCGACCGCGAGCGTGGTGGAAGCCATAGTGCGCACGATCCTTCGGCGAGACGCGGCGTTCTGACGTGCGGAGGATTCCCTTCGGCGTTCTGCCAAGCAACGAAGGTTCTTCGCCAACTGCCCGGCGCTGGAAAACCGTTCCTCCGGATTGCCCGCAAAACATTTCTCCAAATCTTCCCGCAGCAATGGATCGGTAATTCGCTTTGCCCAATCCGTGGTCAGCGGACGTGCTAAATCCCCAATGAGCAATTGATAAAGCACCACACCCAGCGAATAAATGTCCGAGCGAATCGACGCGCGTTCGCCCGCGATCAATTCCGGCGCCATGTACAGGTGAGTGCCCGTCTGCGAGGAGGAGCCCGGCGAGAGCATGGTCTGCGTAAAACCCATCCGCGTCAGTCCGGCCAACGCTTCCTGTGAGACCACTTGCCCGATCCCGAAGTCCGTCAGTCGAACTTGCAAATGCGGAGTGCGGAATTCGGAGTGCGCAGGGGTCGAAGAAGAGGACAAGTTTGACGGCGAGCGAAATTGCGTTGCGGCCTTCCCCGTTTCCGATTCCGCATTCCGCACTCCGCACTCCGCAATCAGGATGTTGCTCGGCTTCACATCCCGGTGAATCACTCCCGCCTCATGCGCCGCTTGCAGCGCATCCGCCACCTGCGCCACGATCTCGAGCTTCAGGTCCAACGGAACGCTCGCCACGCCGCCACGCTCCTCGCTCCACGTTTTGAGGTCCTGCCCCTCCGCATAATCCATCACGATGTAAAAGGGCGGCGCATCAAAATAGACCTCCTGCACGCCGACGATGTTGGGATGCTGGCCCACCCGCTCTTTCAACAACCGGAAGAGCGTCACCTCCCGTTTGAGCGAGCGCACGCGATCCGCCCGAAAGCAAAACTTGAACACGCGCCGCTCCTTCAAGGTTTGGTGCCGGCCGAGCCACACTTCACCAAAGCCGCCTTCCCCCAGTTTCTTTTCCAAGACCCATTTCGTATTCGGCACGACCTGTTCGAGCGCTGGTCGCCAGCCCAGCACCGGTTCGTCATCGGCTGAGATCTGCCGGTGGGCTTTCTCCGTGTCGGGTGGCGCGGCGAGCCGTCCTTTTCCAGCTTCGCCGACCTCACAAATCTCCAGCGACTCTTCCACGCCTTTGAGCCGATACGGCCCGTGATTCATCCAGCACAGCGGCCCGAGTCCTTCGAGAGCTTCGCCTTTCAACACTGAGCGGGCCGTGTCGAAAGCAAAACGCGTCAGCAGGATTTGATCGCTCTCGCCCAGCGACATCACGCGCGCGCACGTGTCCACGTGGATGCCCGAAGGAGCCTTGTCCGTCGGCGCATCGGTGGCGCTCTCGACCAAGACTTCGCCGACATGAATCCCGATTCGATCACTGATCGGATGAGCTGCCGGGGCCAAGGCGCGAAGTTTGGATTGAACCCGGAGCGCAAATTGCACCGCGTCCGAGGGCTTGGCAAAGAGAATGAAAAAGGAGTCACCCGCCGTCTCGATCTCTTCGCCTTCCGGGAAGCCGCTCAGAATGTCGCGGATCAGCGCATGATGCCGCTTGATCAGAGCGACGGCCTCGCGCTCGCCTAATCGATGCTTGAGCTCCGTGGAGCCGACGATGTCCGTGAAAACGATCGTGGCCAATTCGCGCCGCTCTGTTGAATCGTTATGCACCCGATTAGTTTCCAATAAGACGGCGGCTGCTTAGCTTGGTTCGCACCAAGCGACTACAGAGTCACCTCAAAGCGTTCCCACTGACCTTGCCTTCCCGATGGATCACATCGCCCAGGTGGAGGCCAACTCGCAGCCGAATTCGACGCTCCGTCGCTTGTGTTCTGTTGCGTTGCTCCAGCGCCCGCTGAATCTCCACGGCGCACCGAGTGGCTTCAAGCGCGCTGCCAAACTCGACGAAGAAGCCATCGCCGACGCAATCGACCTCCAGGCCACTGAACTGGCCGAAGAGCGACCGCAAGAAGCGCCGGTGCTCTTCAAGCAATTCGATGGCGAGTGGCTCATTGCGCTGTGCCAGCGCGCTGTAGCCCACCTGGTCGTGAACATGATGGCGGCCTCAGCCATGCAGGCGTGATTTAGCACAAAGACACGGACACATAAAGATTTGATTCGGCTGCGGGGTGGCAGCCTTGGCAGTCATCCACCGTTCCAACGTGCAACCCGCGCTTGCCTATGCGTACGGAACAAATTGCATGTACGCGAGACGGTCCTCCGAATCAGGACTTCCGAAGCACCAGCCTGTGACACCCATTCCGGTCGGCAGGGTTCGTGACCAGATCTGCGTTGACTCTTCGCGACGCGCCCATTTCCCGATGAATACGCAACGCACTTGTCAGGTCTCAACTTCGTGAACATTCCGTTGACTTCGGCCCTCTGGCTTGCCCTGGTGTTCGTGTCTGCCCTCGAGGACAGCACCGCGCTCGAACTGCGCGCCCCTACGAACACGGTCGGCGCCTTTGCCATGGCGGAATTCACCGTCACCGGTCTGACCCACTACGCCGACCCATTCGATCCGGCGGTCGTGGATTTGCGCGTCGAGTTCACGGCGTCGAATGGCCAGAAGCACGTGGTGCCGGCGTTCTTCGCGCAGGAGTATGAGCGCCGCCGCAACGGCGAGAGCGGAGCGCCACGAGATTGGAGCTACCCGATCGGCGCCGGCGCGTGGAAGGCGCGGTTTGCGCCATCATTGGCCGGGAAATACACGGCCATGGCCGTGCTGAAGGACGGTCGCGGCGATTCGCGATCCACGCCGATCTCATTCGAGTGCGTCCCATCGAACGCGAAAGGCTTCATCCGCGTCGCCCGGAACGATCCGCGCTTTTTCGAATTCGACAACGGCGAGCCGTTTTTCGCGATTGGGCAAAACCTCGCGTTCATCGGCGAACAGCAACACGTCACAGTGCCGAGGGCAGGGGAAATCTTCGCCAAGCTGGCCGAGAACGGAGCCAATTATCTGCGCGTGTGGACGTGCGCGGAAGACTGGGCGCTCGCGATCGAAGCGCGCAAGAGCGCCTGGGGACGATCCTGGAGCGGCCGGGGCCGCCTGGTGACCGACCCGGATGATCCCGCGCGCCGGTGCCTTCTCGTGACCTCGAGCAATGCGACGCAGGAAGTCACTCCCTCGCATCCAGTCGCGGTGCGGCCGGCGACGCGTTACGTGGTGACCGGCCAAGTGCGCACCGAAACGGATGTCGCCTTGCGTCTTGAAGTGCACGGTTCGTTGTCACCGCCGCTGAAATCAGCGGAACCGCTCGTTTGGACGGGATTTCGTCACGAGTTTAGCACGGGCGCGCGAGACTGGCGTCTCGGAACCATGCGCTTTCGACTCGAGGGCAAAGGCGCGGCGTGGCTAGGCGATTTGTCGCTGAAAGAGGAATCCGCCGCCGCAGAATTGCTCTGGGAAGCGAATATGAATCGGGCGGCGCGCGGGTTCTACAACCCGCTCGACTGCTTTCTGCTCGACGAATTGCTTTCGGCTGCGGAACAGCACGGGATTTATCTCCAGCTCTGCATGCTGACGCGCGACCTGTACATGAACGCGCTCACGAACCCGGCGAGCACCAATTACGACCGCGCCATCGCTGACGCGAAGAAGTTTTTCCGTTACGCCATCGCGCGCTGGGGTTACTCGACCAGCATCGCCGCCTGGGAATACTGGAACGAGATGAATCCAGGTCTGCCAACGGATCGCTTTTACGCTGAGTTGGGTGAGTTCTTCGAGCAGAGCGACCCGTACCGCCATCTGCGCGCGACGAGCACGTGGGGGCCAAGCGCGAAGGATTGCCGGAACCCGAAGCTCGACGTGGCCGACGTGCACTTTTATCTGCGCCCGATCGACAAGGCGCGGCTCACGAATGAAGTCGATGCCGTGATCGAGCGCACGCGCTGGCTGCGCGAACAAGCCCCGAACAAGCCGGCGCACCTCGGCGAGTTCGGCCTGGCTGACGACAAATGGCGCATCACGGAGGACATGAAGCGCAGCAGCAACCTGAGCGACGTGCACAACGGTCTTTGGGCCTCGGCGCTTTCCGGCGCTTCGGGCACGGCGCTGTTCTGGTGGTGGGAACGCATCGATCAGCGCAACGGCTACCCGATCTATCGTCCGCTCAGCCGCTTCATCGCCGACGTGCCCTGGAACAACGGCGAGGTCCAAAAGCTCGACGCGACGTGCAGCGACGCAACCTTGCGAGTCATCGGACTGCGCGCAGGGAAACGCGCGTGGTGCTGGGTGTTCGACCCTGCCGCCGCGTGGGAGAAAGTGGCCATTGAGAAACTGGATCCACCGGAACGCCGTGGCTTGATTGTTGAACTTTCCGTCGGGCCGGTTGCGTCGGCGAACGCCGAGTGGTGGGACACACGCGGCGGCACGATAATCGAGAGACGGGCGGCGGCGTTATCGAAGGGGATGCTCCGTCTCCAGGTTCCGCCGTT
>JACPRI010000277.1 GCA_016190065.1 Verrucomicrobiota bacterium | reverse complement strand
GGAGAGAGTGGGATTCGCAGCCTGAAGCTTCTTCAAATCGCCACGAACGCCCGTTGACGCCGCGTAAATCGGCAGCGCTGGGTGTAACCCACGTCTTTGGCCAGTTGGACTGCTTCGGCAAAATTCATTCCGACCTCGCCCGGCGCGTGCGCATCCGATGCGAACGTGATCGGCACGCCGGCCGCGCAAGCCATTTCGACGATGCGGCGATGAGGATAGATCTCTTTGCAGTCCTTGCGCAGCCCGGCGGTGTTCAGCTCGATCGCGGCGTTCGATTCCTTGGCTGACTTCATGAAACGCTGGAACAGATGCGTGCAATCTGCCTTCGGGTAAAAACAGAATTTCTTGGCCAGGTCGGCGTGCCCGATGATTTCAAACAAACGCGATTCCGCGGCCATGGTCAGACGATCGAAATAAACGCTCCACACCTCGAACGGGTCGCGCTGCTTCCATTCCGAGATTTTCTTGGGATTGTCCAGGTCCCACGAATCGGAGACATAATGAACCGAGCCGATGAAGTAGTCCCAGGGATGCCGCGCGGCCAATTCTCGAATCCAATCCTCGTGCCCCGGAATGTAATCAATTTCCAGGGCGAGCTTGATCGTGAGGTTTGGATGGTCCTTTCGGGCCTTCGCCACGTTTTCGACGTAGGCGTCCAGTTCATCCTGCCGCATGTGCCAGTCGTCAAAGTCGTCGCGGACCATCGGATTGTGGTCCGAGAAACCGATCTCGGTGAAGCCCAGCTTGACCGCCTGGGCCGCGTATTCCGTCGGTTCGCCGACGGCGTGACGGCACAACGGCGTGTGCATGTGATAATCAGCGGGCCAGGGCATGGAGATGGTCAGGAGTCCAACAGCAGACGATCAATTGCGTCGTAGGTCTCCACGATATGGGTCGCTGGCTGAAGTTGGGCCGCCGAGAACGTGTTCGTGATGCCAATCACGCGCATGCCGGCAGCCAGCGCGCCTTCCACTCCGGCGACGGAATCTTCGATCACCCAGCAGCGTCCGGGGCGAACCTTCAACAACTCAGCCGCGCGCAGAAAAATGTCCGGCGCCGGCTTGCCGTGCGCCACGTCCTCCGCACTCACGGCGACCGAAAAGAAACCGCCCAGATTTTTCAACGCGAGCACTTCACGAATAACGCGATGGGCTGAACCCGAGGCCAGGCCGAGCCGATAACGCGACGAAAGCTTTTTGAGGAGTTCGGGTAAAGGCTCGAAAACAGGTTCGTCCGCCCTCAGCAATTCAAAAAAACGGCGCTGCTTCCAATCCGCCAGTTCGTCGAGGGTTTGCGCGGGCTGATGCCGGGCGAAGAAATCCTGCCACACGACACGGTCCGATTTGCCGTAGTACTCCGTGAAATCGAGTCCGTGATTCTGGCCATAGCCGATTTCATCCAAGACCTCGCGGAACGCCTGCTCGTGCAGCGGTTCGCTGTCCACGATCACGCCGTCCATGTCGAAAATGACCGCTTCACTTGAGTTCATTTCAGGACGGAATCAGGGGGCCGTTCGACCAGGTGCAGGAGATTGTCTTCCGCGTCGCGGAAGAACAGGATGCGCCCGCCGCCGCCGGCCGGCCGGAACTCCTTTTCAAAAACCACCCCCTGGCTGGTCAATTGATCGCGGGCTTGTTCCAGCGAATCGACCCGCAACGCCAGATGACGCCAGCCCGCCAGCTTGTTGTTGCTGGTCTCGGCCAGCCCGGAATCCGCTTTGTAGATCTCGATCATCACGCCGCCCGGCAGCCGGAGAAAAAAGGTGGGCGGAACCTGGCCCGTGTCGAAGGCCACCGTGGCGCCGAGCTGGCGCACATACCAATCCTTCAAGCCCACGGGATCACGTGCGGGCAGCCCGATGTGTTCGACCGAAAACTTCATGGAGACGCATTAAAGCACCCGCGAAGAGAAACGCACAGGTTTTTTGGCGACGTCCTGACCTGAGGGGCGGCGCCTGTGCTGCACCGTTGTTGTTGAACCAAGGAATGCTTGGAACTCTCCCTCTCTTCCCTGCGAAGGGAGGAGAGGGCCGTCTTCGTGGGTTTCCCCCTCTCCTCGATCCTCTCCCCACTCGTTCCTCGCGGGGAGAGGAAGAAGACACTGCGCATTGCCCAAGTCAACAGCAGGGCCGCACTGCCGCGCACCTTCAATTGAGAATCGGACTCTGTGATTGTTTCACTTCTCTGCCTTCCAAATTCGCGAGTCCTGTGTTACGTGCCAAAGCTGGTTTTGGCCGGAAGGTGTTCGAGCGGCCGCGGACACCTTGAATCCCTCGTCCGTGATCTGAATCGTCGGCGCTTGCATCGACGGAAGCTGCTTGAGGCGGCCCAGCGACAAATCTTCCAGAGTCGTAGCCCAACGCTTCTTCACCTTATGGAACTCTTTCTGCGCATAATAGACTTCCATGAGAACATCGCGCGCCTCGGCCGCCGGGTCCGTCTGGAATTGCTTCCGGCTCGGCTCGCCGGTCGAAAACTGAACGTAACCCCACCTCTCCGGCCGGTGCATATCGATCAACCCTTGAGGCGACCAAACCCAATTGTCCTCTTTCTTGTTCGGCGTTTTCCGGTATTTGCCATCGACGATCCGGTACTCCCATTCGACACGCGAGAAGTTGATGCGCCATTGATCGCCGTCCTGCGGCGGCGCGGTGCGGTGGGCATATTCAGCCAGCGCTTTCCATGGCAAGGCCAGCTCCACGCTCCAGCCCGTGTCTGTATCCTTGGGATCATTCAACGTGCCCTGGATGTGCACAGCGGTTTTCAATCCGGCGATATCCCAGGTGTTCAGTGCCTGGCCGCCGTCCTTGTAAGGAATCCCAAGAAAGAGATCCCAAACAGCGTTGAGCGGGTTGATTTCCAGTTCGTAATACTCGTGATTGTCTCCGTTCGGATCGATGAACACTTCGAAATCGTTGTCGTAAAATATCACCGCGTCGCGTTTCGTCAGGGTTGCGCAGACGTGCGGTTCTTCCATCTCGGCCGCGACGTAAAAGAAGTTGTCGTCCCAAAGCATTTTCACCCGCGTTCGAAAGCGGGGCTTCGGTTTCGCCCCGCCTTCGATATCGACGAAATCGTCGGTCCAGGGCGCCGCTCGCCAGGCATCTTCATTGATCTGTCCATCGATTTGGATCCGGCTGGCGGCGCGGAAGCAAACGTAGCCTTTCGGCTGGCCCGTTTTGAGTCTATCCCAATCGCTCGCGAAGGATGCGGTCACGAGAGTCAGCAACGCGAAGACTTGCCCAAGGCGAAGGCAGGCAAAAGCAGCTTTCATTTGTTCATTCAGGCAAAACGTAGGGCAAGCTCCAGCCTGCCCCGAAACACATTCATTTCTTCTTTTCTTTGGCCTCCGTTCTCTCTGTTGGCTCCTGTTGCGATTGGTTTTCACGGTTAAGGCCTTGGCGCAGTGAGAACCACCTATCGGGCAGGCTGGAAGCCTTCCTTACTCTACTCGCCAAATTCCAGGATGCCGTACCGGGCAGGCGTGTGGAACGAACCTGTCAGCGTCGGATTCCAGGCGAGGAACGCTTTGTTCGCCGCGTCGTGCCGGTAGAAATTAATCCGCCAGCGCGTTCCGGCTTGCGGCCTGGACTCGCTCAAAGCCTTCAACGGAATCCGCATTTCCGCCGTCCAGGTTTTGGCGGCGGCATGGACGCGGACGGCGCACTCGAAACCGCTGCTCCACTCGAAATCTTTTCGAGGCGGATCAATGATCAAGTCCAACTTCTCGCCGTTGGGCGACAATTCGTATTCGGTGTAGCGATCCATCCGCGCCGGATCGGCCCCGATGAACGCTTCGACCACGTCTCGGTCCCAAAGCCCGAAGCGCTCCTTACCCGGTTCGGCGGGCTCGAACGCCGTGATTTCCGTGAAAGGACATTCGTAGCCCAGATACAGATTGTCGCCGGACCACAGCACGCGCACCGGCGTTGAAAAACGAGGCTGCGCGACGGCGTCTCGGGAACTGGTCTCCAGGTAAACGATCTTCGCTTTCTGCCAGGCTGGATTGGAAAGGTCGCCTTTCAAGGGAAAATCCCGGTCCACGCGAACGGCCTTGACCGCCGGCGCGGGAAGCGATCTCGCCAAAAGCCGGCGCGCGTTGTCGAAATAGATTTTTCGGAGGACGGACGACGGCAAGCCAACGCCGCTGATCGTCCAGTCGCCCTGGATGGGCGTCATGTGCGCGAAGTTCCGGTCGCTGGTCTCCAGCCAGCGCCAATGCTTTTCGTAGAAAACTTTCGCATCCTCGTCCGTCGGCGGCGGTCCGCTGCCGCCCGAACCCAGTGTCAGGCGTTCATAAACCTGAAAGTCCGTGGCGAAGAAAATGCGATCCTGATGCTTGACGAAAAGCCGGCGGACTTTTTCCGGGTCATGCCGCCCGATTTCCGGGATGCGCGCGGCCAGATCCGCATTCATGTTGGGATAATGGTCCAGCGACTTCTCGACCCAATCCAGGTCTTCGGCGTTGTTGGCAAAGTGAACGCAGACGAAGGTTGTCTTCGGATGCCGCTCAATCACGCGGTTGAGCGCCGCCAGCAATTCCTCGCGTGCCGGATAAATGGCCGGATCGCCAAACCACCAGCTCCGATGGTCCTTCAATTCCGTCCACCGCTCGTTCCGGTCGTTATACGGAAGCCAAAAGGCTTTGGGATCGGCGACGTGAATCGAGACAGGCAGGCCGAGTTCGCCGCAACGCTTCCAGGCCGGATCGAGCTTCGGATCGTCAATCTTGAGCAGCTTGCCGTCTTGGTCCCGCAGGTAGAGGCCCAGCCGCTTGAATTCCTTCAAGCCGGCGGCGCCGAGACGGTGGCCTTCCTCGATTTGTTTGACGGCCAGTTCCGAAAAGTTCGGCTCGTTCCAGCGCGCGTAATCCAGATTCATGTAATGAACGAAGCGTCCGGGAAAGCGCTCGTTCGCGAGCTTCTTGTTCCGTTCAAACGCGGAAGGCGAGTCGTTCGTGCGCGTGACGGTGCCGCCGCTGAGATTGACGCCGATTCCAAGGCCCACGGTGTCCATGATTCGGACCGCGCGCGTCAGGCGCTCCGGCGTGTGGTCGATGTGCTGGTGAAGATCGATGAAGCGATGTTCCGAACGCCATTGCTCGGCCTGGCGACGGACGCTTGCGGCGTCCTCGGGGCCAGCGGCCAGAGCGTGGACAACGGACAAACCGGCACAGGCCGCCACGAGGTAAGAGCGAAAACAGCGCGAGTTCATGGGCGAGAGTAAACGTCGAGGATGGAGCTAAGGCAAGCCGAGGAGATGGTAAATCCCTGCCATGAACCGGCGGTGAATTCAATCCGCCCGCTTGATCCCGTTCCAGAGATCGAGCGCCGGGCCATTTCGTGACGAGCCTTTCGGAACTTCGTCCTTCCGATACACGAACGCCATCGACATGCGCTGCGCCTTGCAGAAGCTTTTGCCATCCACCGTCCGCTGAATCAGCGGCTGAAAAGTTCCGGTGTTGACGTAGAGCCGGGCCGTGCGGCTCGCGGGATTGGAGAAGAAATCGTGCCGCGCCTCGTGCGTGTGGCCGTAAAAGAGATATTGAATCTCCGGGCCGAGGCGGGTTTCAAATTCCTTCCGGGCACCTTCAAACAACGGATCGCGATCCGGCGTGAAAAAGTCCGCGATGGGAACGACTTTCTCCGCAAAATCCCGGAGCCTGTCATAGCCTCCGTCTTCCAGTTGGGCGCGGGCCAATTGCAGCCGATCCACCAGGTCGCCGCTCACGAGCCAGTCCGCTTGTACTTGGTCCCACAGCTTGCCGAACTCGGAATCGACCACGCCGGTGATCGATTGGATGAGCGCGTGGGTCAGCGCGTCTTTCTCCGGCTTGCCGAACTTGCGGAACATCCATTCGAGCCAGAGGAACACGTCGATGATCGGACGCAGGTCGTTAACGTCTCTGATGTCGCGCGCCAGATCCTCCCGGCCCGCTTCCGCCAGATGAAAGGTCAACCCGGCCATCAACTCCGCCGTGACGACCTCGCCGATGCCCATGACCCGGTCGATGTGCGGACCGATCTCCGAATCCAACGCGTCCCACCGCTGGTCGCGCTGCAGGACTTCGCGGAGCAGCAGCGTCGCCACGCAGTTTTCATCCCATTCGTGGCCGTGGCGCGCGTGCGTCCCGTATTCCAGCCAGTGAACGCTCCGCGAGAATTCAACGGCGACCGGCGCGAAGGCGTCCTGAATCATCTTTTGCAGCGAAGGAAAATTGTGGAGCGCGCGGTCGTGGTTGCCGATCACGTAATGGACCGTCGTGGGCAGACCCGTCGTCCGGGCCGCCTCTTTGGCGATCTGCGGCAAATGCGGCGCGGTGTCGAGGGTATTCTTCAGAATGCGGCGGAAGCGCGCTTCGATCTTCTTCAAGTTGCGATTCATTCCCGTGGCCGGATCGATCTGGCCGTTCCAGGGACGCTCCGCGGGCGGAACCGCCGCGCCCGTGGCCTTGTCTTTGAACCATTGGCTGGTGCGGACCAGATCGTAAATGTCGCCCAGGAGCACCAGGCGGATTTCTTCGGCGCCGCGCGGCTTGGCGTGGCCGATGAGAGTCGGCAGGAGGATTTTCTCGAAAGCGTCCGGATTGACGTTGTCCGACGCGGTCGCGTCACACAGATGGAGATCGCTGATGATGGCAAGCATGGCGGCCTTCAGTATTTCGGAGCCGCGCGGAAAAGTCTTCAGGTTTTTCGCCTTCTACGTAATCCCTCAGTTATTCCCGGTTTGTGAGAGTTTCAGGAGGAATCGCACCGGAAGAGTAGTTTGTAGAGGTCGATCG
>JACPRI010000274.1 GCA_016190065.1 Verrucomicrobiota bacterium | reverse complement strand
GTCACATGACCAAAGCCGTTCGCCTGTGTCCGGATCGAATCCGAGCACTTTGCCCATGATGGCAACCACGAGTTCGGTCTTGCCGCCCGCCACGGGCACAAGGATCGGCGTGTTCCACGATTCCTTGATGCCTCCGGCGCGCCAGACTTCCTTGCCGGTCTGTTTGTTCAACGCCACCAAGGATTCGCTTTCGACGCCGGCATTGATGATGACGAGGTCCTTGTAGAGCACTGGCGAGCTGGCCGAACCCCATCCATGCACGTTGGAGCCGACGTCGGTGCGCCAGAGTTGGCGGCCATCGTGTCCGAGAGCGAACACACCGGACTTGCCGAAGAACACGTAGAGGCGGTCGGCATCGGCTGCGGGCGTGCTCGAAGCGTAACCGTGATCGCGCACTTTGGCCTGTTCCGGCTGGGCGGCGGGGACGTCACGGGTCCAAAGTTGCTTGCCATCGGCGCGATTTAGACAAAGGACGTGGCGCTTGAGTTCGCTGATGTCTCCGCCCTGAATACCGGGTATTGCGTAGCCGCTGTAACAAGTCACAAAAATCCGGTCGCCCCAGACGATGGGGCTGGAGCCGCCCGGTCCGGGCAACGGGGCTTTCCACGCGAGATCACCATCAGTGGTCCAAGAGGTTGGCAGTTTTTGCGATCGGCTGACACCTTGGCCATCTGGACCTCGGAATTGACGCCACTCGCTGGCCTGGGCCAATGGCTGGTGGAAAACCGAGGCAAGCGTTGCGGTGGCGAGGAAGACAAAGACAGGGCGTAAGGTTGTCATATGATTTCGGTCCGTGCCCCCTCGCGTGTTCCGACCGGCGCTTCGCCGGTCGGAGCGTTGTTGAAAACCCATTCACCAAGCGGTGACTGCCCTGGGCGAATGGCGGGGTTGGCGAGGGCGCCGATCAAGGCACGTGACGACGCATGCGTTCCCCATTTCATCTGTATGGATGCGGCCAAGGTCTGCCTAGAAATGGATGGCTTTTGTACGCGGGCTGCTGTTTATAGGGAATCTGACTATCACTGTCGTGAATGAGGCGAGTGCAAGACACACCCCCTACGGCTTCACCACTGAACCATCCAGGCCCCGCACCGTGGTCCAGTCCGAGACGCGCGCATCGTCGATCAGTGGGAAGCGTGCCGCGATCTCTTCATTGAGGTCGATGCCCAGACCCGGCTTCTCGGAGCCATACAGGTAACCGCCGCGAATTTGCGCAGCCCCGGGCATCATCTCGTGAACGATGGCCGGAAAACGGTTGTCCTCCTGGATGCCAAAACTCGGGATCGTCAAATCCACGTGATAAGCGATCAACTGATTGATCGGATCGTTCTCCCCGCCTTCCTGCCACGCCGTGCGGACGCCGAATTGTTCGCAAAGCGCGGCGATCTTCTTGGCCTGGGTGATGCCGCCGATCATCCCCACGCGGCACCGAATAAAATCAATCAAACGTTCCGAGATGAGCGGACGCCATTCGTGCGGATGAGTGAACAATTCGCCCATGGCCACCGGTGTCGTGGTCTGGGCGCGGATTTGCTTGAAGTAATCGATTTGTTCGGGCGGCAAGAGGTCTTCGACAAAGAACATGTTCGCCGGTTCGAGACGTTTCGCCAGCTCCAAGGCGCGAGTGGGCGTCAAATGTTCGTGGACGTCATGGAGCAACTTCACTTCGGGGCCGGCCTTTTCCCGAATTTCGAGAAACAGTTTGGAGATAGTCGCGACATACAATTCTTCGTCAAAAGCCTGGCCCGCGTAACCATTTTCGGGCCGGCTGCCTGTGCCTCGCGGCAGGAACCCGCCCCCGCCGTAACCTCCCATCTGAATGCGAACGTGGCGGTAGCCCTGGGCCATGTGTTTTTGCACGCTCTCGACACAGGCTTGAGCGCTGTTTCCAGAACCATGCGCGTAGAGCGGAACGGCGTCGCGCGCCTTGCCTCCGAGCAGTTCATAGACGGGCATCCCGGCGCGTTTGCCTTTTATGTCCCAGAGCGCCGAATCGAGCGCGGCTTGGATGACATTGGTGACCGGTCCGTTTCGCCAATAGGAACGCACGTGGTTGGCCTGCCACAGGTCCTCGATCCGATCCACTTCCTTGCCGATCCAGAATGGAACCATGTGCTTCTCGAGGGCTGCCTTGACCGCCCAACAGAGATAGGCGCAATTCGCCGAACCCAAGCCATACAAGCCGTCCTCGCTCGTCAGCACTTTGATAAAAACCCAGCGCTGGCGAGCCGGACTGGTGGCAATGACTTTGACGTCTTTGATTTTCAAAGGCGCGGAGGCGCGCGCGGCCTGGGCGTACAATTGTTGGGCTCGGAACATCCATGGGGCAACCACGGCAGTTTTGAGGAAAGATCGGCGATGCATCATTAAAGGACGGGGTTGAGATTCGCGACGAGGCTAGCCAAGGAGGTTGTCGGGGCAAGCAGAATCTCGCTCTTTTGGCAATGCGCCTTCCTTCCATCGGTTTCGTGTTGGGAACGGCTTGATTGTTTGGCCGAACGGTGTCGGGATTCGGATGCATCCGCTTGATCCCTCCCGAAGCCCCCCACCTTGCAATCTCGAAGAAAAGGAAGTTCTTCTCGCACCAAATCCTTTAACCTGCCGGATTCTGTGGTAATCTTGATCTCGATATCCGTTCTCTATCCCGGCAACATGAAAAGAATCCGGCCCAAGGTTGAAATATTATGAAAAGAACAATCCCACGCCCCGTGTTACAACTCTGTTTGTCATTCGCTCCGCTTGGCTGCAGGCGGGCGGGATCCTTAATTCTCGCATTCGCCATGTCAGGCCTGATGGGGCCAATTGCTCTGGCTGATCGCGCGACCATCGATCCGACTAAAACTCAGATCGCGATGCCTTTGAGCAAAGCGCCAAAGATTGATGGCGTCATCGACACCGACGAGTGGAATCGCGCCGGCGGATTCGCGAGCGACTTTTGGCGCGTGGGCGCCGATCCCAATTTAGCCGACGGCGTGCTGGGAGGTGTCATAGGAGTTGGACCGGCGCCCGCCGATAACGATGATCTCAGTTTCCGGATTTACGTTGGTTATGACAGCCAGAACCTTTACGTGGCGGTTCGCGTGAAGGACAGCGTTTTACAGGAAGACAGCGCAGCCGCTGATTCCAAGAACGGCAATACCTGGGAAGATGACAGCGTCGAAGTCTTCGTCGATGGCGACAACGGCAACGCGACCCGATGGGCGGCTAGCCAGCTCGGTGGCCAGTACGTGATCACGGTCAATAATGCCTATCGCGAGAACGAAGCCGGCAATCCAGGTTACGGCGCAACGGCCGCCTGGTTTGCTAAGACCTCGAGAAACGATACCGGCTATGACGCGGAGTTCCGCATCTCGTTGGCGACGCTGGGCAACCCGAAACCTGGGGACATCATCGGGTTTACGGTCGCCGTGAATGACGATGACGATGGCGGCGGCACGGACCGTCAAATCGCCTGGGTCGGTGCTGCCCACGAGCCCAAAACTTATGGCAACCTGATGCTCAATGGCCGCGCCTATACCGCACCAAAGACCGCCGCCCCGGCTATTGACGGCACCCTCAACGCGAGCGAGTACGCCGGCGCCGCCGAAATTAAGATCGATGGTTTCAACGGCATTTATGATATCACCTCGGGAGATAATACTTGGGAGACCACCGACCATTCTTTTTCCGCGTGGGTCGTTCACGATGCGGAGGCCATCTATGTCGCTGTCAGGGTCACCGACGACAAAATCGTGACCGACACCGCGATGCCTGATTCGGAAGATGGAAGCACCTGGGAAGATGACAGTGTGGAAATCTTCTTCGACCCCAATAACAGCAAAGACAGCGGTCGTGGCCGGGAGCCCTACGAGGGACAGTACGTCATGACGGCGAATGGCGCATGGCGCGACAACGAGGCGAACAATCCAACGTTTGGCAAAACCGAGCATTGGTTTGCCGCCACAGCCAAAACCGCCACCGGCTTTGCGATTGAGTTCAAAGTCAAAAAATCCGCCATCTTGAATCCAGCGGACGGCACGTCGATCGGTTTCCACATCGCGATCAATGACGATGACGGCAGTCTGCCTTCTCCTAAAATGCAACTCGGCTGGAGCGGCTATGCCCACGCCGAGTTCACCTACGGCACGCTGACTCTTGGCGGCACATCAACGCCGACGGCCAAGGTGGCCATCACCGGCACCACGGACTTTGGGGCGGCGGCAGTTGGCGGCGCGCGCGTGGAGCGCACGTTCACCCTCGCGAATGTTGGCACCGCATCGCTCAATCTCAGCGGCACACCCAGAGTCGCTGTCGTCGGTCCGCAGGCGAGCGACTTCACGGTCCTCACGCAACCCACTTCGCCGATTGCCCCCGGGGGCAACTCGACCTTTACGATTGGGTTTTCTCCCGCCGCGGCCGGCGCGCGCAACGCCACGGTCTCAATCGCCAACAACGGCGAAAAGAACCCCCATGATTTCGCCATTGTCGGCACGGGCACGGTCGCGACTCAGGGATTCCAGTTGGTGGAAAACTTTCAGCAAACCACTCCGGGCAATCTGAACGGACAGCGAGGCTGGCGCGCGACCCTGGCTCAAGTCAAAGCCGATCCCACCCAAGCGGCGAATCGAGTCGCCAGTTTTGAGGGAGCCGGCGAAGCCGGGGCCAATCTGCCCCTCCTGATCCCGCAGGGAACGACGGCAACCCTGTTCTTCCGGGCGTATTCAGAGGCTGACACAACGCTCGTTGATTGGTTCGCCGGCATGTCCGATGTGGCCGTCAGTGGGGTCGGAGCATTTGGAGATTTCGAGGTCCAGATCGGTTATTCGGGATCTCAGATCCTGGACACGCTCAGAGTGCGCGACGGGACCCCCCCAGCAGGTAATGTGGCGGCCGGCGAGTTTCTGCCCCAGACCTGGTATAAGATTTGGGCGGTCATCGATAACACTGCCGACACCACTGAGGTATTCATCCAGGGAGGCACATTGACCGCTCAAACCCAGGTGGCGGCTACTGCAACCGGGAACACCTCGTTCAAATTCCGGAATTCCGGCGCGGCACCGGTGGCGAACGACCTGATTCGGTTTTTCGTTAAGTCGGGCACTGCGACTTTGCCGGGGCCTGCGCTCTTGGACGATATTTACCTGGCCACCGGGAAAGTCCTCACGGATCCGACCACCGCGGCGCCACTTCCCAGCGGCAAGTTCACCGGGATTAAGGTCGAAGCCAGCAACGTCATCATCACGTTTACTGGATCGGGCGTTCAATCAGCGAGCGCAGTTAACGGACCGTGGACGGATGTGGCCGGCACAAGCCCGCTGACGGTGCCGATCGCAGGCGCACCGAAGTTCTATAGGTTCAAGCCGTAGCCGAACCAGCAGTCATCGGCGGGGGCACGTGGATTCAAAGAACTCGCGATAGGCGCGCGCGCAGTCTGATCTTCGCGAGACGTCGCGCGGACAAGCTGTTCGCGCTCCTTCTTGAATCCACCGTGGCGGCATTGGCGCTCCTGACGCTTTCAGGCGCGGGGCTTCGTCATTGTTTGATGCGATAAAATTTGCGCGTTCCGCTCAAGGCGACCGTTTTCGGGCTTGTCCCTCCCACGTCGGCCCATGGGCCCGTGACATCATCGGCGCCTTGCAACGTGCCGCTTCCAGTCCATTCGAGAATGATGTTGCCGGCATCGCGGCGGATGCGGCTGAACTTGGCTTGCACCGGCGGCGGCGCGGCCGCGGGAACAAATGCCAGATAATCCACGTCCAGCGCCCCCGGCAGGACCGTGAACCGCAACGTTCTCTCACCTCCCAGATTGACCTTGAGCGGATTTCCCTCGTCATCCTTCAACTGCACAATGTGCCACACGTCCCAATTCCCCGTGGCCTTCGCTTTGAATGTCCCAAGCTTGACTTTGGTTTGCGTGGCCGTCGTAGCTCCGCCGGTGATCTCGGCCAACTCGGCCGCCTCATCCGCTCCGCCGGACGCCAGGTGCGCATAGACGTCGTAATCTTTGGCGGGCGTTGGAAAAGTCCGAGTGTAATTGTACCAGTCGCCTGCGTCGTTCCAGCCGACGACATGGTTGACTTCGACGCTAAACGTTCCGCGGTCCAAACTCGCAGCCGGAGGCGCGGCTGTATCGCCAGGTTTTCCCGCCTCGACCCCGGTTCCCGGACGATAGATCGCCTGGGCGCTGCTCTTGGCAACCTCAAAGTAATCAATTCCCAAATCCGACCCGTCTCCCGCAGTGCCATCCACACCGTCACCGAGGTCCTTGTAAGCGCCGCCGGGATATTTGCCCGACATGCCGATCGCTTTGTCTTTGATGTATTTCCCATGGCCATAATTGAAATCCTCGGCCTCGATAAACAGCGTGCCGACGACGAAGGTTTTCTCGGTAATTCGAGTCGAAAAATCCCAGTTCACGGTCCGGCTTGCAGGCGGTGTGCTGGTGTCGGCGTACGTCAAAGTCACCGTGTGTTTGGTTCCTTCCGCAAAAGGCGTGGTTTGAGAAAACGTTGCCGTGGTCGTGTCTCCTGCTTTCGACGCGGCCACTTTGAGGGGCGCGCCATCGAGCGTCATCGTTACGGAGGCGGGATTGATCTTGTTCACGCCGTCCACGATCACGGCTTTGATCTCGGGCGTTGCGGATTGATCTTGCGATCCGATCGGTGGAGTCACCGAGCTGACGTACGCGGGAGTGGCCCCGGCCACGGGGCGATAGGCTTTGAGCGCTTTTGCGTCATTCGCATCGTTGATCAAGTGCCGCACGTTATCCGACGTCACGCTGAACCACTCAACAGCCGAGGCGCCACCGCCTTCCTCGTAAATCATGCGGAAGGGATAGACACCGGCTTTTTCCACGACAAACGTGAAGACCGTGTCGGCCACGCCCCGACCTCCCTCGAACTGGCCGAGTCGGGTCGCGAATTGGTCGCGCGGATCGCCCGCAAAGCTGGACACTCGAAACCCGTCATCACTGTTCACGCCCATTTTCACCGTGCCGGCGGGCAAGTCGAGGTAAGTGACGATTTCCAAAGAGTAGTTATCGTCGTTGGTGCCATCGTTCACGAGGCCAGGTGTGTTCTGCGTATCGTTGTTGGTAAAGTTGCCTTGGCCGCCTGAATTCCAATAATTGATCGTTCCGGTCTCGTCGAAATAATCCTTCCCGTATTGCTTGTCTGTAAACAGCGAAGTGTCGGCTTCGTTGTCGCCATGCAGACCTGCCAGTTGCTCCTCGGTCCAGGTCAGATTGTTCGGCTGGCCGGTGGATTTCCAGGTGCGCACGATGAATCCTTTTTTGCTGGTGTCGGGCTTTACCGCCGCTGAAGCCGAGATGACGTTGTAGTTCTCCACTGTGAAAGACCATTCTTTCGCAAAGCCCGCGTTCTTATCGTCCTTATACGTCACCTTGGCGGTGTGCGCGGAGTTCGGGGCGAAGATTTGAGCCGGCACATAACTCACGGTCGTCACTTCAGCCTGCTTGGTCGAAGTTCCGGTCACGGCCGCGCCATCGAGTTCGAGCGCGACCGAGTTGGGTGCCAGCTTGGTTGTGCCATCGACAAAGATAACGCTGATCCCTTGATCGTAACGCGCGGCTTTGGCTCCAGGCGAGGGTGAAACCGAGGCGGACAAAGGATCAACCGGGGCAGTCGTGGTGGTCAGAGGAGTGTCGGCAGGAACAATCACCGCACTGTTGATCAGCGTGCCGTGGTTGGCGAAACCGGAGGCGTCCTTCACCACGCCGTTGATCGCCTCATCAAAGTGGTACAAGGCAACGGTATCCCCATCCGGCGTGAACGCAGTCTTGGGGAGTGGGAACCCGGCTTCCGTGTACCGGATTACCTTTGAAATGCGAACCTCATCGATCAGCCCTGTGAAAATGCTGTGCGTATCCCCTCCTCGAGTGCGGCGGCCCACTTTGAACGTGTCCGGAGAATCGTTCAGAACGCCCGCTTTATCAAAAGACTTCAGAAATTGCCCGTTGACGAAAGTGCGGATGGTGCTGCCATCCCAGGTCACGGCGACGTGCGTCCAACTGTTCACGGGAACGGGGCCTTCGCTGTTCCACCATTCCCACCCCGCTCCTTTCGGTTGAATGGCCGTTTGGAAGGTTTCATTATTAACGCCGAGCTCATAAGCATCTTCTTTGTTCAGGATCATGTTCTCGCCGGTATTGATCGCCGGCTTGACCCAGGCCTCGGCGGTAAACGCCGTGCCGAGATCGCCATCCAAGCTGCGATGATCGGGAGCGGCAAAGTAACTCTCGGGATCGCCTTCGAGTTTCAAAGCCATCTGAGCGGCTTCACAGAATCGGGCCAGAGCACAGACACTAATCAGCAGGCCGAGGGCTCCAATGTGGTGTGTTTTCATAAACAGGAGGTGTTTGTGGGAATGTGCAGGCGGATTTTTTCCTGACTGCAGAGTGATCGTAATTGGGTGTTTGGCGAACGTGAGCAGATTAGGCCAGAATCCACTTCGGGTCAAGCAGCGTCAAGCAGCGCTGGGACCATGAACGACCATGAACCGGAGCAGTCGGTTCGATGTTCAACGTTGATCGTTTCACGGCAAGTGTCGCAAGATGGAGTGGCCCGCGATATACACGCTCCTCGAGATGGCTTGGGTGATATATCGCTTCGCCAGTTCCACCGCCTGGGCGAGCCGGTGCCCGCGCGCCAGATACGCGGCGATTGCGGCCGAATAGGTGCAACCCGTCCCGTGCGTGGGGAGTCCTCGAACGAACGGCGCCTTCAAGAGCAGCTCAGTTTGACCGTTATAAAAAATGTCGATCGCATCACGGCAGCCGCGCAAATGCCCTCCTTTGACCAACGCGGCGCAGCCGAATCGTTCCCGAATTCGGCGCGCGGCCTGGCGCATTTCTTCAGGCGATTTGATGTGCAGGCCGGACAGAATTTGCGCTTCGTCGAGATTCGGCGTCACCAACGTCGCGAGCGGAAGCAGGTTCGACCGCAGCACGGCCACGGCGGAGGTTTTCATCAACTGCTTGCCACTGGTCGCGACCATCACCGGATCGACGATCAGCGGCGGCCTGTTCGTGCCTTCGAAGAATTCCGCGACGACTCGGATGATTGAAGCGCTGAAGAGCATTCCGGTTTTTACTGCTCGCGGTGGCAGCTCTGAGAAGACGGCTTCGATCTGCTGGCGAACGATCCTGGGGGAACAAGGCTGGATGGCGACAACCCGCTTGGGATTCTGTGCAGTGATGCAAGTGATCGCACTCGTTCCGTGGACTCTCAGAGCAGCAAATGTTTTCAGGTCCGCCTGAATGCCCGCCCCGCCCCCGCTATCGGAACCAGCGATGGTGAGCGCGACCGGGATTCGGGCTCGTTTCAGCACAGGCGCACTCTATTCCAGCCTAGTTTTGAGTCACGCCAACTTTGAACTTTGAACTTTGAACTTTGAACTCAAAATAGCCGGATATGGACAAAGACCGTGTCGCCGAGATCTTGAACGAGATCGGGATTCTCTTGGAACTCAAAGGCGAGAACCCGTTCAAGACCCGCGCCTACGCCAACGCCGCTCGCGCGCTGGAAGCATTGAGCGAACCGCTGGAAAAGGTGATTGCGGAGAATCGCCTCGGCGAGATCAAAGGCATCGGCGAGGCACTGCAGAAGAAAATAATTGACCTGGTTACGACGGGCAAACTCGCGTACTACGAAGATCTCAAAGCGTCCATCCCTCCGGGTCTCGTGGAGATGCTGCAAATCCCCGGCCTCGGTCCGAAGAAAGCTAAAGCGCTGAACGACAAGCTCGGCATCGCGAGCATCGAGCAACTGGAAGCGGCCTGCAAAGCCGGAAAAGTCGCCGAACTCCAGGGGTTTGGGGAGAAGACGCAGAGCAAAATCCTCGAAGGCATTCAATTCCGCCGAAATTACGCTTCGCGCCATTTGCTCAGCGACGCCCTCGCCGCGGCGGAGCCGCTCCTCGAAAGTTTGCGCAGCCAGCCCGATGTGATCCGGTGCAGCACGGCCGGAAGCGTGCGCCGTTTCAAGGAGGTCATCGGCGACATCGACTTTCTGGTGTCCTCCAAGAAGCCGTCCTCGGTCATCGATTTTTTCACGCGGCAACCGGGTGTGCTCTCCGTGATCGCGAAAGGCGACACGAAAGCCAGTGTGGTTCTGCAGGGCGGAATTCAAGCGGACCTGCGCGTGGTCTCGGATCGCGAATTTCCCTTCGCGCTCGCCTATTTCACGGGCAGCAAAGAGCACAATATCGTCATGCGCCAGCGCGCGATTCAGCGCGGCTTGCGCTTGAATGAATATGGCTTGTTCCGATCCCACGAAGAGACGCGCGATCCCGAACTGCTGGTGCCCTGCGCAACCGAGGAAGACATTTTCAAGCATCTTGACCTGGCCTGCATCCCGCCCGAACTTCGGGAGGACCAGGGTGAGTTTGCCGCGGCCGAGCGCGACGAAATCCCACGCCTGCTGGAATGGACCGACCTCCGCGGCTCCCTTCACAACCATTCGCACTGGAGCGATGGTCGTGGGACGCTGGAAGAAATTGCCGCGCACATGGACGGGCTG
This sequence comes from Verrucomicrobiota bacterium, assembly GCA_016190065.1. GTDB lineage: Bacteria > Verrucomicrobiota > Verrucomicrobiia > Limisphaerales > SIBE01 > VHCZ01. Next base: position 3,376 of record JACPRI010000274.1, on the reverse strand, counting down.
GGCTGCGATTACTGGGCGATCACGGACCATTCCAAATCGTCATTCGTGGCCAACGGACTCGATGCCGCCAGGCTGCGCCAGCAGATCAAAACCGTCGCCAAGGTCAATGCCACCTACGCCGAGCAGGGAAATGAGTTCCGGCTGCTCACCGGGTCGGAAGTGGATATTTTGTCCGATGGCCAACTCGATTTTGAAGATGACGTGCTCGCGGAACTGGACGTCGTCGTCGCGAGCGTGCACCAGGGATTCACGCACAACGAAGCCGAGATGACCCGGCGCATCATTCGGGCCGCGGAAAATCCGTTCGTTCACATGCTCGGCCATTTGACCGGCCGGCTGTTGCTCGAACGCGAGGGCTACCCGGTCAACCAACGCGCCGTCATCGATGCCTGCGCCGAGACCGGCACGTGGGTCGAGCTGAACGCCAGTCCGTATCGGTTCGACATGGATTGGCGGCTTTGGTCCTACGCCCGGACCAAAGGCGTCAGATGCGTGATCAACTGCGACGCGCATCGGAATGAGCACGCCGGCTACCTGCGGCTGGGCGCCGGCATCGCGCGCAAAGGCTGGCTCACGAAAACCGATGTGATCAACACGCTGCCGTTGAAGGCGCTGATGAAGGAATTGGGCCGCAAACGTGCCAAGGTTGCGTAGCGATTCAACCGCAGAGAACGCAGCGCGGCGCAGCCGCAGTCGAAGTCGTTAAAGTGTTATATGCTTAAATGGGGAGCGCACGCGCCTCGCGTGCTGTGGTCGGCGCCCCGCCGACCACTATGCGGTCGAATAAACTCATCATTCACTGAAGGTCCAACGCGTTCTCTCGACCAGCGAGGCGCCGGTCGAAACACGCGAGGGCGCGTGTGCTCCCCAATCCCGACGGCGTGTCTTACGGCTTAGCGGACAGTCGTGGCCACGCCGATGCAATACAGATTCGTCTCGGTGCGGATGAACAGCCGTTTTCCCGAGATGGCCATGGAAGCCTGGACCTTTTCATTGAGCGGATTCTTCGCCAGCACTTTGAACTGCGGTCCCGCTTCGATGATCGTAGTTTCACCTTCGTCGGACAGGCAATAGATCCGCCCTTCGACCGCGACCGGCGAAGCGGAGAAATTGCCGGAAATCCGTTCCTGCCAAATGATTTCGCCCGTGGCCTCGTTGAGGCACATGACGATTCCTCCTTCCGTGATCGTGAACAGATGCGGTTTGAGGTACAGGTAAGACGGAATTTTCGGAACGGCCTTTCGCTGTTCCCACGCCAGGTTCGTTTCTTTCAAATCGCCTTGGCCGCCGAGACGAAACGTCCGGATCGATTCGCGCCCGCCCCAGCCGCACGCGGTGAACGCCACGCCGTCGCCCAGGACGATGGATGGAACGACGCCTTCGCCTTTGTTCTCCGAAGTCCAGATCAATTCCCCGCTCCGCGCGTCGAACCCTTGCACGACATCGCCCGCTCCGCTGATGATCTGCGCGCGCCCGCTTGGATCGCGCCAAATGTTGGGCACGACATGCCCGATGCGGGACATTCCTCGGCCGGTTTTCCAACGCACCGCGCCGGTGTTCTTGTCGAGCGCGACGACGAAGGATTTCTCCCAAGGAATTTGCCAGCCAACCTTTTTATCCTCGCCTTCACTGCTGGCATCTCGCGCCATGATCAGGAGGTCTTCCCAAAGGATGGGCGAGGTTCCAAGGCCGTGCTGGCTGTAGAACGTGAAATCGCGATTGACCCAAACGATTCCGCCCCTGAAATCCAGCGCCGCGAAACTGCCGTCCCCGAAAACAGCGAAGACCAATTTGCCATCGGTGACCGGCGTGGGTGTGGCGTAGCTGTTGCGCCGTTCCTTGCGCAGCGTGACCTGACTGAAGATTTCTTTGTTCCAGAGCACGCGGCCGGAGTCTCGATCGATGGCCAGCACGCGGCAAGTGGTTCCCTGATCGGTCGCCGTGGTGACGAAGACATGGTCGTTCCAGACAATCGGCGACGACCATGCCTCGCCCGCGATCTCGGTTTTCCAGGCGACGTTTTCGGTGGCGGACCACTTGAGCGGCAGGCCGGTCTCAGCGGACAGGCCTTGGCGGGTGGGCCCGCGGAAGCCGGGCCAGTTTTCGGCCGCTCCGTCCACGAAGCGCAAAAGGAAGACGGCGGCCGTGTTGACGTAGAGAAGCATTTTCCGGAGTGGGTTCATGGTGTCTGAAATCGTGGCAGTTGCCAGCCAGCAACGAAAGATTTTTCGAGGCGGAGCGGGGGCTCCTCTGGGACACCGCCCCCAGTAGCGCAGAGCTGCACTCTATCAGTATCGTATGGAGATAAGCCCCGCGGGGCGACACAGTTCTAAATCGCGCCCTCGATCGGTTTTTCTTTCGCCCCATCCGGGGCTTTGCGAACGCATGCGTTGTCCCCACAGCTCGCGCTGTGGGCTATTATCTGGCGCCACTGCGTGGCTGACTACGGGATCGATTGGCCACAGGCCCAGTTCGGTGAGCAGAATGTCCAAACTCCGGCATGAGCGCCCCGCCCGTGTGTTTTAGCAACGAACCGTGGTTGCCCCCTCCGTTCAGCGACGCACGGGCGGGACGGCCCGTGCCCCTTTGAATAAGTTCCGTGGTCCCAAGGCTAAATCGCCGTCACGACGGTGTAGTTCCTCTTGCCTTTGCGGAGCAGCGCGTACTTGCCAAAGCGCAAATCGGCCCGCGTCACGGCGCGCTGGGGATTGTTCTCCCGAACGTTGTTCACATAGATGCCACCGCCTTCGATGTCTTTTCTCGCCTGACCTTTGCTCGGACAAAGACCCGCGTGAACGAGCAATTCGACAAGCGGCATGCCGGTTCCTTCGAGTTTGGCGGAAGCGAATTGTTTCGATGGCACCTCGCCCACGATCTCGTTGAATGTAGTTTCTGAAACACCGTCCAGACCGCCGCCAAAGAGAATCTCGCTGGCGCGCACCGCCTCTGCCGCGGCGGTTTCCCCGTGAATCAAAGTGGTCACCGACTTCGCCAAGGCCTGGTGCCCCGGCCGAGCTTCGGGCTTTTCTGCGTGCTGCTTCTCAAGCGACTGAATCTCGTCGCGCGAGAAAAGGGTGAAGAATTTCAAATAGCGAATGACGTCGCGGTCGTCGGTCCGGATCCAGAACTGGTAGAACTTATAGACACTTGTTTTCTTCGGATCGAGCCACACGGCTCCGGCCTCAGTCTTGCCGAACTTGGTGCCGTCGGCGTTCGTGATCAGCGGGAGCGTCAGGCCATAGGCGGGCTTTCCAAGCTTCTTCCGGCAAAGATCGATGCCGGCGGTGATGTTGCCCCACTGATCGCGGCCGCCAATTTGCAGTTCGCAATGGTAATCGCGGCCAAGCACGTAGAAGTCAAAAGCCTGGAGCAGCAT
>JACPRI010000273.1 GCA_016190065.1 Verrucomicrobiota bacterium | reverse complement strand
GGGCGGGGACAGCCTATCCCCGCAATCCTCGACGCTTTGTGCTCGGGACAAGCTGTCCCCGCCCCGGCAAGCCGAGTTTGATGCAGCCATGGATTACTGGCCGCTCGGTGGAAACGGAAATGGTCTCGATCTCACGCGGTAAAATCGGCGGGCGAAATCTGCCGCCCGGAGATCGCGCACGAACAGCCTCTCTCCATTGGAAGAAACGACGGACGCGAGCGCCGTCCACGTTCTCGCATCCAGCGAAACTTCGACATCGATCCAGCTTCTTGCCGCTCCCAATTGCGTTGTGAATCCAAACGACCCCGGCAGCCGAAGGAATCCAGGGCCGATCTCGCCGAAGCCATTTTCACCTGGATTTCCCGTTTCGGGAGGGCCGGAAGCCTCGCTTTCGAGAAGAATATCCGATCCGATGGGTTTGAGTCCTGCTGGATTCGAAAAGCGAACCAGCGTGATTCGACCAGCCGCGACGCTTCCCGAAGGGGTGGCCAGAAGGATCGCACCGGAGGCTGCGACAATCACACCGGTGGTCTCGGACGGAATCGGTGGCAAGCCGCCGAGAATCCAGAGTCCGTCCCGGGTCACAATCAGGCCGTCACTCGTCAATTTGAAGTTGTCGCTCCGCGTGTAAGCCGGCGCACCACCTGGCATCAGGATTTGGAAGAAGCCTTCCCCTACGATGGCTCCCGGGCTGACCCCGGGTCTGCCCGCACCGCTGCTTTGCTTGGCTTGAAAGAAGATTTCTGCCATGGGCACGCGTTCGAGACTTTGAAGACCGGCTGCCCCAACTGTCTCTCCCGAGCTGCCCGGTCCCGCTCCCCATGCGCGTTGGTGGGCATCGAAGGCGATCAGAGTTGCGACGATGAACCATCCGGGGAATTGCGTGAGCATGCCTGGTTTCATGATACTGTTCGCGTGATCCGAGCTCTGTAGCGGTCAAGTCTTGGCCCCGCAGGAACACAATGCCGCAGAGACGCACTTGAGCAAAGGTCTCGCCTGCAACCCCACTGCCGGGCGACCGGATTGCGTCCGCCTTTCGAACGCGGTGAACTTATCGGTACGGCGTCACGGCGGAGACAATCCCCGCGTAAACTTCCTCGATCGATTTGTCGCCATTGACGGTAATCAGCCTTCCGGTTTGCTCGAAATGCTGCAGCAACGGCTCTATCCCTCTTTGGAAAACTTTGACCAGGGTGCTGATCACGCTGGGTTGGTCCTCATCGAGACGCCGGAGCCATTGCCCGTCGCATTTCTGCTTGGGACAGTTCTTGAAGGGTGCGTAAACCACATGAAACTCCTCCCGGCACAGGTTGCAAATTCGCCGTCCCGATAATCGCTCCACGACCACTTCGTCCGAAACGTCCAGGTAAATGACGGCATCGAGCTTTCGTCCCATCTCCCGAAACGTTTCCTCCAGAAAAGCCGCCTGAAAGGTCGTCCGAGGAAAGCCATCGAAAACGATTCCTTTGCTGGGGGTGGTGGTCCAAATCCATTCTTCGACCAGCCCGTTGACAATGTCATCCGGCACCAATTCCCCACGCTGCACATACTTGTCAGCGACCAGCCCCATGGGGGAACGCAGTTTCATCCCGTGGCGAAAGGCGTCGCCGGTAGAGAAACCGACCAGATTAAAGTCGTTGGCTAACCGGCCGACCTGAGTTCCTTTTCCGGCGCCTTTAGTTCCTACAATCGACAAATTCATACTCAAGCTTGCTTGCCTACAATCTCGTCAAAACTCTCTTTGACCGGGCCAGGCCTCTGCGCGGTGTTCAGATCGCGTCGCGCGCGCAATGAAGAGTTCCACCGGCCAACATATCTTTTGTCAGCGGGAGCGGTCCGCGTCGAATACCCCTGTCCGGTCAGTGACGATTTTTCGGATTAGTCCCGTTTCGCTGTGTTAGACAACAAGCTACCGCAGGTGATTTCTCTGGAGCAAGCTCTCAGTGCGCAAGCACGCGCACTTTGATTTCCCTAGCGCGTGACCCCAAATGGAGGTAGTCGTGCAGAGCAGATTTTCCTACCCGGCAGGAGAGTGGGAATTCGGCAACAATCCAGCGTGAGACGGATGCTTGCAAGCGCGACCGGTTGGCCAGAGCCGGCTGACCATCGTTGCAGTTGGACCGTCGATTGGCTTGCTTGCTGTAGATGCCGACCGGAGGCCCAGCCCCAAACAACCACGACGAACCGCGCCGTCCGCAACGCCTACGCGTCGCGTGTGCTTCCATCAAGGCGCTCTGGACGGTGAGACAGTTACCATCTCCGTCAGACGGAGGGGCAGGAGGCTTCTCGAAAGCGGGTCCCGACTCGACGCGAGGAGCTTACCCTGTGTTTTCAAAATGTTTTCAAACAGCCTCGTTAGAGAATTTCTTGACTTCACGGGTCAGGCGGTTAATTAAGCCAGTCCATAAACCGAACTCCCGATCCAACGATCTGCGTGAAGCTGCTCCAACAACGTTCCTGCACTCAATCTCAAGATGTTGAACCGCTGGAATCAAATTCGAGCTGGTTGGGCAGCGACCAGCGAGAGCGGTTTGCGAATCCAGAAGCAGTCTGAACGCTTCAACCGAAGGAACCCATGAACCTATTTCGTAGAAAAAGCGTTACTGCTCTGCAAGCCGAGGCGCTGACGGACCAAAGCCTGAAGCGCGCCTTGGGCCCCCTGAACCTGACCGCGCTGGGCATTGGCGCCATCATCGGCACCGGAATTTTCGTGCTCACCGGGACCGCGGCTGCGCAGAATTCCGGGCCGGCAGTGGTGTTGTCGTTTGTGCTGGCGGGAATCGCCTCCGCATTCGCGGCCCTCTGCTATTCGGAATTCGCCTCCCTGGTCCCCATGTCGGGCAGCGCCTATACCTACGGCTACGCGACCCTGGGAGAATTGTTCGCCTGGATCATCGGGTGGGATCTCGTGCTGGAGTACGCGGTCGGAGCCATTGCCGTGTCCGTCGGCTGGTCGGGATACGTAGTCTCGTTTCTCAGGGACTTTGGCATCATCCTTCCTCCTGAACTTTCGGCAGCTCGGGGTGTCCACCTCGTCAACCTCCCGGCGGCGTTGGCGGCGAACTTGAACGTGTCCGCCGGCTGGCAGACGCTCTCGGCGCATCTCTCCGGTCAAATCAGCGCCGCGGGGATTAACCCGACATCGTTGGAGAACGTGACGGCGGTGTTTAACCTCCCCGCCGTCGTGATCGTCGGCATCGTCACGACGTTGCTGGTGGTAGGCATCAAGGAATCGGCGGGCTTCAATAATATCATCGTCTTTGTGAAGCTGGCCGTGGTTTTGTTGTTCATCGCGGGCGCGGCCAGCGCGATCAACAGCGCCAACTGGCAGCCGTTCATTCCGCAAAACACCGGCAACTATGGAGAGTTCGGATGGTCCGGCGTCATGCGCGGGGCAAGCCTGGTGTTCTTCGCCTACATCGGTTTCGACGCCGTGAGCACCGCGGCCCAAGAAGCGAAGAATCCTCAGCGCGACATGCCCATCGGGATCATTGGTTCGCTGGTGATTTGCACGGTGCTCTACATCATCGTCTCGGGCATCGCCACCGGCGTGGTGCCTTACCAGGAGCTCGACGTGCCGGAGCCGATTGCCAAGGCGGCCGACCGGGCGGGGATGGGTTGGATGGCGCGCGTGATCAAACTGGGCGCCATCGCCGGGTTGTCCTCGGTGATTCTGGTCATGATGCTCGGCCAAACGCGCGTGTTTTGGTCGATGTCTCGCGACGGTTTGTTGCCCAGCTTTGTCAGTCAAGTTCATCCGCGGTTCAAGACGCCTTGGAAAATCACCATCGTCACCGGCATCGTCGTGGCGATTTGCGCCGCGTCGGTCACGGTGCGAGACGCGGGCAATCTCTGCAATATCGGCACGCTGCTGGCCTTCGTGATTGTTTCCATCGGCGTGCTGGTGCTGCGCGTGCGCGAGCCCAATTTGCCGAGGAAATTCAAGACGCCGGCGGTTTGGTTCGTGGCGCCGATGGGCGCGATTTCGGCTTTGGCGCTGATGGCCTCCTTGCCGTTGACCACCTGGGTGCGGTTGGCGGTCTGGTTCGCGATCGGCCTGGTCATCTATTTTGTTTACGGTGTTAAGAGAAGCAAACTGGCTGAAAGCGACTCATCCGCCGGCGGCTCCTGACCAAGGTCTGCGCTTCCCATGCACCTGTTCTTCGGAGCGCGGCCTTCAGGCCGCTTCAACGTTCGACTCCAAAGCCGACGTAAAGCAGCCTGAAGGCTGCGCTCCGAAACGTTCTCGGTTTCTTATTCGTGCCCAGTTCATATCGGATGGTCCGCCAGGTTCGAAGCCCAGGAAATCTTTGTTCCCTTCGTTTCCTTGTGCACAGGCAACGAATTGGATTTGACGGCCACGGCCCGCTTACCTACCGTTCGGTAGCTTTGTGAAGACAAACGCCGTCACCCGAGATCAGGTCTTGCGCGCAGCCCTGGCGAAGTTCGCCGAGTGCGGTTACGCCGGCACGTCGGTGCAAGACATTGTCGATGCCGCCGCCGTGACCAAGCCGACGCTGTATTACTATTTCCCGAACAAGGCGGGTTTGTACCAAGCCCTGCTCGATTACGCTCACGACGAGCGGTTCCGGTTGATGCGCGAGGCCGCGGCCCGCGGTGAATCCTTGCCCGACAAACTCGTCGAAGTGATCACGGCCCTCTTCGAATTCCTGAAGGAGCACCGCGAATTGATCCGGCTCGCCTTCTCCACCGCCTTCGCCGCGCCCGGAGAAATCCCGGCGGAAATCCGGTATCTGGACAAATGCGTCCGCAATTTCGACTTCATCCAGTCGTTGATCCGGCAAGGGCTGGCCGAAGGCGTTCTCAACCGGCGCTTTACGAGCCAGGAACTCACGATGTCGATCTACGGCCTCATCAACATGTATGTCATGGGCCAGTTCTTTCGGCCGGACCCTACCCTGACCCGCCGCACCGCGGAACAGATCGTCAAACTTTTTCTCGAAGGCGCCGGGGGCAAAAGAGATCTCAGCAAATGGGGCGGGAGAAAAGCAAGCGCCAAGGCCAATTAGCGTATGTCGTCGCACAACAAGTCTCCGAGGACTCCCTGGATCCGTGGCTCCGTCGCGCAGATTTGCAATCTGCTGTACCGCAGGTTTTCAACCTGCCGGGGCTCCGGCACATTCAAAGGCTCCGGGAACCGCTCAGCGCTCAGCCGATTGGAAATCGGCGATACGGCAGCTTGCAAATCTGCGCTGCGAGCTTTCGGAGTCTGTCCCGCAGACCTAGCAAAAGTTGTGCTCTTGTGCCTCGTTGCTTTCGTCCAGACCGGCTGCACGAAGAAAACCGCCGGCGGCCAGATGCAGATGCCGCCGGTGCGAGTCATCGCGATCGAGGCGAAACTTCAATCCGTTTCCGAGACGCTGTCTCTCCCCGGCACCATCGCCGCCAATGAGATGGTGGAGATCAAGGCCGAAACCGACGGCATCGTGCAGGAAATTAATTTCGCCGAAGGCCAACGGGTTTCCAAAGGCCACTTGCTGGTGAAACTGGACGAGTCCAAGTTTGCGGCCACGCTCGCGGAGGCCGAGGCCAATCTCAAGCTCAGCCAGGCGAACTTCGAACGCGCCAAGCAACTCTTCCAGGACAAGCTGATCTCGCAACAGGACTTCGACCAGGCCGCCGCGACGTTCGCGGTCAATCAGGCCGCCGTCGATCTCAAGCGCCGCCAGTTTGCCGATGCCCGCGTGCATGCGCCGTTCAGCGGGATCGTGGGCGCGCGGCAGATCAGCCCGGGCCAAGTCATGAGCCGCAATACCACCCTGACGTGGCTCGTGGATTTGGACACGGTCAAAGTGGAAGTGAAAGTGCCGGAGAAATACCTGCGTCAGCTTGAAATCGGCCAGATGATGGAATTCTCCGTCGCGGCCTTCCCCGGCGAGAAGTTCCGAGGCGAAGTGTACTTCATCTCGCCGCAGATCGACACGGACACGCGCTTTGCCCTGGTGAAGGCGAAGATTCCGAACGCCAGCGCCAAGCTCCGGGGCGGCATGCTCGCAAGCCTGGAACTCACCCTCCAACTGAGGGACTCCGCGATCGTCATCCCTGATCCCGCGCTCATGAGCAACGGCGACAATTTCCTTGTCTTCGTCGTGGACGACAAAAACACGGCGCAGATTCGCCCCGTGGAAGTCGGCCTCCGCATGCCCGGCAAAGCGGAAGTCATCAAAGGGTTGAAAGCAGGCGAAAAAGTCGTGGTCGAAGGCGTTCAGAAGCTTCGCCCGGGAGCCCCCGTGACCTTCGCGCCGCCGGAATCGGCCGCACCGTACACCCAGGGCTGAGCACATGATCCTGTCCCGCATTTCCATCCAACGCCCGATCCTCGCCAGCATGATGAACCTGGTGCTGGTGCTGTTCGGCCTCATCGGCCTGACTCGCCTGCCCGTGCGCGAGCTGCCGGACATCGACCCTCCCATCATCTCCGTCACGACCGTGTATCCGGGGGCGAATGCCCAAGTCGTCGAAACCGAAGTCACCGAGCGCCTCGAAGAAGCCATCAACAACATCGAGGGGATCAAGACGCTGCGGAGCGAAAGCCGCGAAGGCGTTAGCAATATCTCGATCGAATTTGATTTGTCGCGCGACATCGACATCGCGGCGCAGGACGTCCGCGACCGCGTCTCGCGCGTGCGCGGCATGTTGCCGCTGGACATTCGCGAGCCGATCATTGCCAAGCAGGATTCCGACGCCATGCCGATCATCTGGAGTTCGCTAAACAGCGATCGTTATTCGCCCCGCGAACTAACCACCCTGGCCGAACGGCAGATCAAGCCGCGTTTCCAGGGCGTATCCGGTGTCTCTTCCGTGATGATTGGAGGCGAAAAGCGCTTTGCCATGCGGCTGTGGCTCGACTCCGAGAAAATGGCCGGCCGCCAGGTCACCGTGCTGGACGTGCAGACGGCGCTGCGCCAGCAAAACATCGAATTGCCCAGCGGCCGCGTGGAAAATCTCGACCGCGAAATGACCATCCAGACGCGCGGCGAGATGAAGACCGCCGAGGAATTCAACAACCTGGTTATCCGCAGCGACGGCTCGACGCTCGTCCGTTTGCGTGACATCGGGCACGCCGAGGAAGGCTCGGAAGACTATCGCACGATTGCGCGCGCGGGGGGCAAGCCGTGCGTGTGGCTGGGAGTGGTCAAACAAGCCAAGGCCAACACCGTGGCCGTGGCCAAGGCGATCAAAGCGGAAATCGAGGCGATCCGGCCCACGTTGCCGCACGGGTGCGATCTCTGGGTCGGCTATGATTCGAGCGTGTACGTCGAGAGGGCCATCATCGAAGTCTGGGACACATTGGCCGTCGCTTTTCTGCTGGTGGTGCTGATTATCTTCGTCTTTCTCCGAAACATCCGATCCACCCTCATTCCGGCCGTCGCCATCCCCGTCTCGATTGTCGGCACGTTCGCGATCCTGTACGCGTTCGGTTTTTCCGTGAACATCCTGACGATGCTCGCGCTGGTGCTGAGCATCGGCATCGTGGTCGATGACGCCATCGTGGTGCTCGAAGCGATTTACCGCCACATCGAGGAAGGCATGCCGCCGATGCAGGCGGCCTTCAAGGCGATGGAGGAAATCAGCTTTGCGGTTATTGCGATCACCATTTCGCTCGTGGCGGTGTTTGCCCCGCTGGCGTTTCAGAAAAGCACGACCGGGCGCCTGTTTATCGAGTTCGCCGTCGCGGTGGCGGGGTCGGTGATTATTTCGGCCTTCGTCGCGCTGACCCTCTCGCCCGCCATGTCCGCCCGAGTGTTGAAGTCCCTTGAAGGCGTGAAGCACGGTGCGCTCTTTAATTTCTTCGAGCGCGGGTTCGATTGGTTTGCGAACTCTTACGGACGCGCACTGAAGTGGTCGCTGCGGCACCGGTTCTTCGTGACGATAGTCGCGCTCGGCTCGTTCGCGCTGACGGTTGTGGCTTACCTCGCCCTGGAGCAGGACTTTCTGCCGCAGGAAGACAAGAGCCGAATGTTCTGCATGGTGATCACCCCGAACGGCTCGACCAGCGAGTTCACGGACCGCCAGTTGCTGAAGGCGGAACATATCGTGGCCTCGGTTCCGGAAGTGTCGCGCTATGGCGCGATGGTGGCGCCGGGCTTCCAGGGGCCGGGCCAGGCGAGCTTCGGCATTGTGTTCGTCACTTTCAAAGACCGCTCCGAACGCAACCGATCGGTCCAGCAGATCGTTTACGGGCCGGGCGGCGTCGCCCAACGCTTTTTCGACGAGGTCGAGGGCGGCATGGCCATCGCCAATTTGCCGAAAGCGATTGAAGTGAGTTTTCGCGAATCTCCTTTCGAGCTGATTCTCCAGAACCAGGACCTTGGCGCGCTGAACAGAATCGCCCAGGACATCGCCAACAAAATTCGCGGCATGAATAATCTCCGGAACGTCCGCGTCACCTTCGAGGTGGACAAGCCGGAACTCCGCGTGAACATCGACCGCAGCCGCGCGGCGTTGCTCGGCGTGAGCATTGAGGACATCTCGCGCACCATGCAAATCCTCTTTGGCGGGCTGGACTTGAGCCGGCTCAAAGTCGATGGCAAGGAATACCTGGTGATGGCGCAGCTCGAACGCCAGTCCCGTCTGACGCCGCAGGACCTGGACAAGATTTTCGTGCGCAACTTCAAGGGCGAATTGGTCCAACTGAGCAGCCTGGTGACGCGCACCCAGGGGGCCGCCGCCAATTCCATCAATCATTACGGCCGCTTGCGTAGCGCGAGCATTACGGCCTCGCCGGGCACCGTGCCCATCGGCACTGTCGTGAAGGAAGTCGAAGCGATGCTCGCGCGGGAACTGCCGCCAGGAACTCTCTACGCCTGGGGCGGCGACGCCAAAAACCTGCACGACGCAAGCACGGAAATCTGGTGGGTGCTGGGCCTCGCGATGATCATCGTGTACATGACGCTCGCGGCGCAATTCGAGAGTTTGATCCATCCGCTGACCGTCATGCTGGCCCTCCCGCTGGCTGGTATCGGCGCATTCGGCTTGCTCTGGTTGATCGACCTGGGCGGCAAAGTCGGGCTTTATCCGCCGATTCCGGCCATGAACATGAATCTGTTCAGCCAGGTTGGGCTCGTGCTGTTGGTCGGGTTGGTGACGAAGAACTCCATCCTGCTCGTCGAGTACGCGAACCAGCAGCGGGCCAAGGGCGCCGACTCACACGAGGCCATGATCCGGGCAGGCCTCGTGCGGCTGCGTCCCATCTTGATGACGGCGTTCTCGACGGTCGCCGGCATTCTTCCGATCGCCATTGGCTTTGGATCAGGCGCCGAGAGCCGCCGGCCCATGGGCGTAGCGGTGGTGGGCGGCATGATGACCAGCACGTTTTTGACGCTCTTGATCATTCCGGTCGTGTACACGCTCTTCAGCGATTTGGCGCAAAAGTTCCAGCGCAAGGGATTGAAGGAAGCGATCGGAACCTCCGGCGCAGTTGCCGGATTCTCCGCAAAGTAACGCGCGATTCCCCTTCGAGAAACGCCACGCCGGGAAGCCCGCCGGAAGGCGAGATCAAGGTGCATCTCGGCACCGCCACCGTTGATTTCTCCCTCTCCCACGAGCGTTCCTCCTCTCCCCATCCCTCCCCTCCACTTCCTGGCGGAGAGGGAGTGACGCTATTGGAGATTCGGAGGCGGTGTCCAGATTCGCCCCGTGATCCAAGTCGGCGTCCATCTCGCTTGTCTTTCGGGGTCTGGAGGATTACCTATTGAAACGGGTACCGGCTGTTGAACGCGGCTTTGTCTCCTGAACCACTCGAACGAAAGGCGCAGCTATGATCGGCACACAAATTCGGCAGAAGGACGCGATCTTTTATTTTGTCGCGTATCCGTCGGAGGAGTTATTGACCCGGGTCCGCTTCATCAGCCGCTTCTATGACGAAGAAGGCGAGAGCATCAAGCCGGAGGAAATCCAGGAAGAGGATGATGTCGCGCAGTTCATCGCGCGGATCGAGCGAAACGAAAAAGCTTTCCAGCGCTCGCTCTCGCGGTCGAAAGTCCGCGCCATTCGCAATTTCTACGAGACGGCCATTTCGCAGCCGCCGATTCCGGGCACGGTGCTGCTGTTCACGCCGCAGAAACTTCGCTTCGACCCTCTGGAGGCAGGCCACAACGTCGGCAGGCTCCAGCAGCCGGAGGAGAAGTTTCTGATCATCGACGGCCAGCACCGTCTGGCCGCGCTGCACTTCTACGAGCGCACCCATCCGGACGAGGCCAAGAACATTCACGTGCCGTGCGTGATCTTCGACGCCCGGAGCGAGGACTTCGCCACAGAGATGTTCGTGATCATCAACTCGACGCCCACGCGTATCAACAAGAGCCACTTGATCGATTTGTACGAGCGCGTCTCCTGGGCCGAGCCGGATCGACGTTTCGCAGCGCGGATCGTCGAGATGCTCTACCGCGAGGCCGACAGTCCGTTGCGCTATCGCATCAATCGCCTGGGCGGCCGGAGCAAACAGGAGAAATGGATTCTGCAGGCGGAGCTGTTCAACGAAATCCATCGCTGGGTGAGGCAGGCGTGGGCGAAAATCGAACCGGACGGCGCGGACCGGCGCGGCGCGGAGCGCTATTACCGTGTCGTGCGCGACTTTCTCAAAGCCTGCGCGCAAGTGTGGGGCGAGACCTGGGGGAACGCCAATTACATGGTGACCAAGCCGGTCACGCTCAAAGCCTTGATCCGCGTTTGCGCAGATC
>JACPRI010000283.1 GCA_016190065.1 Verrucomicrobiota bacterium | reverse complement strand
GGTCCAGCCTTCGAAGGCGATTCGGTAAATGGCGATCATCATGCCAGTGCGATCGGAACCGTGCAGGCAGTGCACGGCGAAGGGAGCCCGGTTCGTGTCGGTGATGATCTTCAAAAATCGGATCACGTCCTGGTCTTCCGGGTGCCAGGTCTTGAATGAAATGCGCTCGCGCCTCAGCGAGGTGCCCTTCGCCTCGTCTTTATCGGAATGGAACGGGCGCAGATTGATCACGGTTTTGATCCCCAAGGCTTCGAGTTCGCGCATGCCCCGCGCGGTCGGTTGCGCGCAGCGGTACAAGCCGGGCGTAACTTGATAAAGATTTTTGAGGCCGGGACGGTCGAGTTTCACCGCCGGGACCCGCTTTGGCGTCGAATTGGTTTGAGCGCCGCCCGACGAAGGTTTCAAGGCAACCGCAGCGATCGGATCACCGTGGAACAGAAAGAGCGTCACGCTCAGCGCAAAACTTGAGATGATTTGGCAGTGATTCATGCCATTAACCATTCAGTTCCTACAGGAGCACACAGAGGCAACGGAGCCTGGCAAGCCAGCGCACCGTGTTTTATTTTGGCCTTTTTCGTCACTCCATGGCGAGCGCCTGGCCGTCCGATGAAAGGATAAAGTCCTGTATGTCCGATCTCTGTTCTCTCTGTTGACTCCTGTTCCAATTGGAATTGTTACCGCGGAGGCTAAGGCTGGAACGCGGGTCCAGGCCGATTCACCGTCGCAATGAGTTTTCCTCGGACTGGGGCGCCTTCCTTGTCTTCCAAATTGTATTGAACCTGAAGCTGCATCACCGGTTTCAAGTCCGGTATTCCGAGAAAGACCGTGCGGCCGTCTTCAAGCAGAGCGACGCGGCGCAACTCCAACGAGTCGTGGCCTTCCGATGCAGGCTGAAGAGCTGAGTATTCCTTGGAACCGTATTCGGCCGCGTATCGGTAGTTCCACTGTTCAAGTCCGTAGCTCCCGGCATCCGTGGCCGCCGCTCGATCCAGCGGTTCGGAAAAGGTGACGCGCAGGCCGTTGCTATGGACCTGGAACGCGACGGGCAGAGAAAGCTTTTTGCCCGTGTAACGAACCCGCTGCAAGCAACCGTCGCGCAACGCGCTCGTGACCCAGCCCTTCAGTCCGCTGGCGTAGAGGTGACCGTCTTGTGGACGAAAACGCCCGCGCATGATTCCGGAAAGAAAGCGTCCTTGAATCGGGACGATCGCGCCTTGCGTCTGGCCCTCCACGATGTCTCGGAGCACCAGCATCATCTGGCATCGGCCGTAGGAAAAATGAATGAGCTGGCCCCCGAGCGCTCCCCAGGTGTTGGGCGGCACCCAGACTTCGCCGCCGCTGGAATTGTCGAGGTAGCGTGGAATCCAGCAGAGCGGGGGATCGTAGCCCAAGGGCCGCTCCGGCGTGAGCTGCGGGCCTTTGAATCCGTAGTAGCCGCCGAGTTTGACTTCGGCAATCTGCGACGTCGGCGTCCACTCTCCTTCTTGCGGACTGACTATCATGACTCCGTCCGGATTGATGGCGAGTCCGTTCGGGTTTCGCCAGCCTGTGGCCAGAGTCTCGGATCGAGAACCGTCGGCCGAAACCCGGTGCAATCCGAGCGGGTCGAGGTAATAAAAATGCCCGGCTCGATCCGTTTCCAGGCAAGTGACGAAATCGTGCCCTCCGTCCGAGGTCTGAATTCCATTGTGGAAATTCTCATAGAAGTCAGCTTCGCCATCGCCGTTCCGGTCGTGCAATCGCGTGATTTGGTCGCGGCCGAGCACATGAATCTGGTCGTTGACAATCTTCAAGCCGAGCGGCTGAAAAAGCCCGGTGGCCACCCTTTTCCACGCGAGCTTTTCCAGTTTGTCGTCGATCCCGCTGGCTCGCCAGACGTCGCCGTGCAACGTGCAAAGGGCGGCGTCGCCATTGTTGAAAAAGTCGTGCCCGCTGACAAACACGAGTGCTTTGTACGGATTGTCGTACGGAAGCGTGAGGGTATCCATGACGAACGGGCCGGAGCCGCGGCCGACCGATCCGCGCGTCGTGATCGATTCGTTCCAGCGTGCCGGGCCTGGCTTAATCAAGCGCGACAGATCCTCGGGCTGGGAAGTCCGCGCGGCGAAATCCTTGAAGGCGGCGAATTGCGCTTTGCTGCCGGACCACATCGCGATCTTCAGGCGCTGTTCTTCCGAATGCGGCGGAAAGCCGATGCGAAGATCGTGCGGATTCGGTTTGGTCAGTTGCACGCCAGCGCCTGAGGCCCTCACGCAGAAGACATTGGTTCCCGCTTCGGAAACGGCTTCGGTCCATCCCGGTCCGGAAGTGATCGCGAATCCACCGTCCTTTGCCAGCAGAGTTATCTCGCGCCTGACGCTGCTCGGACCCAGTTCGAGGGTGCGAGTGAAGACCTTCAGATCCCCGCTGCTCTCAAGCCAAGGAGAGTCCAGCACCGAACTGCCGCCGACTTCATACGACAGGACAACACGAGGGCCGTGCAGGTACAGTCCTCGGTAGCGCAAAGGTGCGTCCCCCCAGGCTGGCCGGTCGGGCGACGCAAGGACAATTGTTCCATCAATGCGCGGCATTTCGATGATCCCAAATCGCTTGGGGCTCTTGCGAATGAACCCGCCCAGCCAGCCGGCGCTGAAGTTCAGCCGGGCCGCGTCAAAACAAACTCCGCCTTCCCGCTGATCGCCGACGCGGATGGCGATCGATTTCAGCGTGACGCCGTAAACGGTCTGCAGCGATGAGGAGAAGATCGAGCCCGGCACCATTTTGTTCCATCGATCATCGACCCAATCCTCTTCGCCTTCGTTGCCCCAATGACCGTACTTGCCCCCCTGGTCCAGGCCGAGGTTGGGCGGGAGAAGTTTAGATGGGGCGAGCGGGGAGGGCGAGAGAGTCGGGTTGGTCGTGGCTCTCTCTGATTGGACAAATGTCGCAGACCTTACGCTCCTGTTCCCCTCACCCTGGCCCTCTCCCTTGGGGAGAGGGAACACGGAAGGCCGCGCTCCGATAAATCGAGATCGTTCGGTTCTCCGAGTTGTTGTGGTCAATTCTCCCTCTCCTCCCTGAGGAGGGAGGAGAGGGCCGGGGAGAGGAGGAACATCTGAAGTCGCCGCAGTGGCTAATTCAACAGTGCGGTCGGGGCGAGGAGGAACGCCGCCTGCCTGTGCGAGATCCTCGCCCCTTGATGGGGAGTCCTGCGCTGCAATTCTCGCGTTGGCTTGCGACTGCTTGGTTCCTGCCGCGCGCTTGCGCGACTGCTCCGGCGTCCACGGACTTCCGTCGCGGAACAGCGCGCCTTCCGTCAATTCCGGTGGCGGATCGAAGCTGATTTGATTCCGGCCCGCGGCCCACACACATCCTCGACGAATGAGCGCGGCCGCCTTGCGGACCGATTCGTCCGCGTGACCGAGCAACGTCTGGAAGACGCGGCCTTTGCCGTAAGGATAAGCCCAAGCCATCGGTTCGTCCTTGCCCGTGACCTTCGACCGAGCCGTTGCCAGCGGTTCAATCGGTGCGACGCCTTCCTGACGAAAGTAAAGCTCATCCACCGTATCGAAGGGCTTGAGCCGCGGTGCGCCCGTGCGCGCGCGGGCCAGGCCAGATTCCTCAGGCAGATTTCCGAGGATTGGATGCCTGACATCAGTAATCTCTACTCGGAACGGCCCGTAATTATCGTGGCCGCTTCGTCCTTCTGCAGCCATCCAGGCGCGGCGGACGATGTTGGTGCGAAACTCGGGCCACTCCGAATCCTTGCTGCTGGGCAGCGTGAGATTGAACGCGCCATTGGCAAAATGAATCAGCGCGAGCCCGCCGCCATTCTGGAGGTAGCGAACGAAGTTGGCTTTGGCGGCCTCGCTCAGGCCGGGCTTGTCCCAGTTGTTGTAATTCATCACGAGAAGCTCGTAGTCGTTGATCTTCTCAGTCGCCAGGTCTTCAATGCTTTCGGTGACGTGCACGATGGCACGCGGGTCTTGTTCGAGGGCGAGGATCAAGGCCGCGGTTACGGCGCGCCAGTCGTGCGCCGGGTGATTGTGGCCGGTGAGGATGAGCGTCTTGAACGGCGCGAATGGCTCGGACTCCACTCCTCCGGGCGGGACCTCCAGCTTTGCAGTCCAGACGACGGCGTTGAGAATGAGTTTTCGGAAATCCGAATTCCACCAGTTCGCGTAGAAATGGCCGCCGGTGAAACCGAAACCGCGTCCGCCGTCGGCGCGTTCCACGGCCCAGCCGACCGCGAAATCATTGGCTTCGTTGGGCGGGCGCGTGAGGACAATCGGCTTGAGGCGCGGATCCTTTTCGCGGAAGCGAATGCGGTAATAATATTCCTCCTGAGTGGCAAAGGGTTTTACGCCGCGCGCAATCGCATGCCCCGGCGTGCCTAACGTGCTTCGGGCCGGCCACGTCTGGATGGCGGAATACCATTTGCGAGGCCCTGCGCCGGTCTCGTAATCGAAATAACCGCCGGCCCACTCCGTGATCTGCTCGTGAACACGCACGGGATTGAATGTGCTCCAATGAAACAGCACCAGTCCGCACCCGCGCCGCATCTGCCGCTCCAGAATCTTCAACCGGTCGCCGACATAAAGCGGATGGTCCGTTTCGCGACGGTCGCTGCCATCGGATGTCAGGAAAATTGTATCCGCGTCGTCGAGGGTGGCGGGATCGTGCGGCCAGCCTTTGAAGTGAGCTTCGACCGCAAGCTTGCCTTGGAGATTGGGCGAAGTTTCGAGCAGGTGCTTGAGAAGGATGACGTTCTTTTCGTATTCGTGCGCCTCCTTGGGATGGCCTGTAATAGGTCCGGCGATGAGCACGATCTTCTTCGGTTTGTCTGCTGCGGGTGCGGCGCCGATGGCGAAACCGAGCAGACCAATCAGAAAGACAACGGCCGGCCGCCGAATTTTCTGCAGGGATTTCACTCTCAGGAATTAACCGGGCGAGCGTATAAGGACGCGAAAGTCCGACAAGAACAAACTGAAATCGGCAAATTAATATTTGCATTCCTGGCGGATTTAAGGATGCTCCCCGCAGTAACGACAACTCGTCGATTTTCAAGACTTGGAAAATCTTCAGATGAACGAGCGTTCAGGTGATGATTAAACCGGATGTCCGGGAAACAGTCTCGGAAGTGGCAGTTCGTCAAATGCACAACCCATCATGAACACGAAATTGTTTGTAGGCAATCTGGCCTACAGCATCACCGAAAACGATCTGGAAGATCTGTTTTCCAAGCACGGGCCCGTCACGGAAGTCAACTTGATGTTGGACCGCAACAGCGGCCGCTCGCGCGGTTTCGCCTTCGTCACGATGGCGACCCGGGAAGGCGCCGAAGCCGCCATCAAGGAGCTTCACGGCAAGCCCCTCCAGGGACGCAACCTGACCGTGAATGAAGCCCGCCCCCGTGAGGAACGCTCGGATGGGGGAGGCGGCGGCCATCGTGGCGGCGGTGGTGGCGGCCGCGGCCCCAGGCGATACTGATTCGTGGGACATCAGTGGGAACTCTGATGCTTCACTGATCCGAACGGTTTGCCGAGTGGTGTTTGCCGCGTGGGTTCGCTGCGCCCGTGAAGGAAGGCCTCAAAATCTTCGATGCCCACACCCATCTCGGCGCCGCCCGACACAGCGGGCGGCGTCTCACGGCCACGCAATTGCTCGAGGCGATGGATCGGTTCGGGGTCGATCGTTCGCTGGTGATCCCTTATCCCGTCGTTGAGGATTATCGCCAGACCCACGAAGAGATCGCTCGCGCGGTTCGCGAACATCCGGACCGGTTGATTGGCGCAGCTTGTCTTTATCCTTTTATTCCGGAAGCCGAATTCCGCGACGAGATTCGCCGGTGCGCCGAAGAGTTTGGCTTCCGCGCCTTGAAGCTACAGCCGAAGTTTCAACCGCTCAATCCCATGTCCCCACGCAGCGATTTCTTTTTCGAAGCCGCGTTGGCTCACCGGCTGGTGGTGGTGGCCCACACGGGCGATGGCGTGCCGTTTTCCCTCCCTTCCTTGTTCATCCCGCCCGCGCGAAAGTTTCCTGAACTGCAAATCGTGCTGGCTCACAGCGGTGGAAGCGTCTTCTACCAGGAGGCGATCGTGGCGGCATCGGTTTGCCCGAACATTTGCATCGAACTCTCGACCCTCATGCCGCACCACGT
>JACPRI010000282.1 GCA_016190065.1 Verrucomicrobiota bacterium | reverse complement strand
GGCCCTGGTGGGCGGATCGCGACAAAAAAGACACGTGGAGCCAATGGCACAATGTGAAGGGCCAATACCGTTTCAACGTGCTCTTCGGCGACGCGCACACGGAGTTCTTTGAGTTCCCGCAGGAAGTGTACAAGTGGAACTACACGGGACCGAAACCGGATCCGAACTTCAAATGGTGGTAAGGACGCGTTCCACCGCGTCTCTGATCTCTCCCGGTCACTCGGCCTGGAAGCCGGTGTTACAAGGAACTCAGAGATGCACCGCGGTTGACGACCCTTTGGATGATGCCAACCATTCGACGATTGGTCTCGGCATCCTTGACCGCGATGCGAACCGTGCGGTTGCCCCGGCCGGTTCCCATTGGCCCGGCATTCCGCAGAAACAACCCATGTTCGCGGCAGCGTTGGAGAAGGGTCTCAGCGTCGAGGCCGCCTTCCGGCAGATGGCAGAGCAAGAAGTTTGCGACTCCCGAGAGCACGTCCCAGTCCAGCAATCGCAACTCGCTGGCCAGGCCCTCACGTAGTGCGCCAGTCTCCCGATACCGCGCGGCGTAGTAGTCAGGATCTTCGAGCGCGCGAACCGCGGCCACCTGCGCCGGCAGGCTGACCACCCAGGGCGGTGTGATCGCGCGCAGTGCCTCGAGTTGATGCGGCCCAGCGCATAGATAGCCGACGCGCGCCCCGCTCAGCGCATAGACTTTCGACATCGATTTGCAAACGACAGTGTTTTCGGAGCGGGAGGCGAATCCTTCAAGGGATTGATCCGATCCGGTGTATTCCACATACGTCTCATCGATCCAGAAGCGCGTCCTGAGCGGTGCGGCCCGGAGGATTCGCTCCAGTTCCAGCCGAGGCAGATGCCGTCCGGTGGGGCTGTTTGGATTCACCAGAACAACCAGGTCGTAGCCATCGGATAGGGCGGCTTCAAGTCGGGCTGCGTCGATGTCATAGTTGTTCGCGCGCGATAACGGGAGCCGGTCCACGGTGCAGCCAATGACGCGTTCGAGCACGTGGGCGTATTCGCCGTAGGTGGGGTCCAGAATAAGCGCGTGGGAGGTTGGCGTGAGCCAGTGAGGCAACGCGCGGAAAATGAGGTCCGAAGAGCCGGCCCCCGGCAAAATGGTTCCTGAGGCCACACCGCGCGTGCGAGCGATGGTATCGGTCAGGCCTTCGCACGCGGTCGGCGGGGAAGTGCGCAGCAGCCACGGGAGATGATCTCGCAGAGCGGCGAGAACTCCCGGCGCGGGCGGGAACCAGGCGTCAAGCACATCGGCATTGATTACCGAGGTGTTTCGCTCCAGCGCGTCAAATTCGGCGCCGATGGCGCTGAAAAACGCGCCCCCGTGGAAACACGGCGCCGGCCGGCGAAGCGGGAATGGCAATCGCCAGTCTGTTTTTTCCTCCAGCCGATCGATCAGACCGGAGAGGGTGGAAATCCTCTTCCTCACTTCATCGGTGGAAGCGAGCAACAAATCGTAGGTCACCGCGCCGCTCTGCGTCGAATGACCCACGGGTTTCAATCCGACGCGCAGGTAGAGGTCGAGAACCTCCCGGCGGCCAATCGCGACGATGCGGGTCCCTCCGTGCGCTTCCACCCAGCGAAATGCGCCGTACATGAGCAGCGCGGCGAGTTCGCGGCCGCGGCGTGTTTTCAGAACGGTGAGCAGACGGATTTCGTAAAGCCCTTCGTCGAAAGCGCAGGGCACCAAGCCGCGAGGAAAATACTTGTCGATTGAATAGGCGGGCCGGCCGGGCGGAGTGATGCTGATGAAACCCGCAATCTCGCCGTCGATTGTTGCCATCAGATACTGGTTCCAATCATCCAGCGCGTCGCGAAGCTGGCCCAGCGCGTTGGTGCTGTGTTGGCCGAGTTCGGCCGCATAGACCGCATGACGGATCTGGTAGATGATTCGACGCTCCTTCTCTGTGGCCAGAGACAGAATGATCGGCGACGAGAACCGACGGGGAGCGATTTGGGAATCGTTAAGGGAACTCGATGGATTCAATTTCATGTCGGCGACGTTACACGGCGTTGCCGGGGCCGGGTAATTGATAATCTTGGCCCCCAGCATTGAGAAATTTGATGGCGGCCGCGACCCGAGGCAGATGTTCAATCGTGCCTCTGTCCACAACTCAACGGGTGCCAGCGATTTGATTCCGACCCTCTTGCCCGGTCACTGAATAGTGACTCCATGGAAAGCTGGCTGAATCCCATTTTCCCTCGGTCTCAGCCTTTGTTCTCTTCGTTTCCTTCTGTTCAACTGAATTGTTGAGGTTAAGGGCTAAGCTAAGGCCTGGCTGGCAATTCGTATCCTTCCTTATTCAGCCGGATGCGATAGAGACTTTTTCCAGCCGTGATGTACAGAGTCTTGCTCGCCGCGCCGCGGCCGAAACCGACATTGGTTGGCACCTCGGTTTTGATGTAGGCGAGTTCCCGGCCTTCGGGTGAGTACACGCAAATTCCCGGACGATTCTCCGCCCGGACCGCCACGTAGAGATTTCCCTCCTTGTCACAAATCAAACCGTCCGGGCCGTCATAGGGCGCGTAATCGACCAGGACGCGGCGGAACTTGGCCGATCCGTCCGGGGCCAAATCATAAGCCATCAACGCCATGTGGCCTTTGCGCAACGGCTCGGACACTTTGTCCGCTTGCGCCGCGCCGCCTTTGTTCAGGCGCTCGAATCCGGTCGCTCCGTTGTCGTTGCTGACGACGTAGATCGTCTTTTGATCCGGAGAAATGCACACGCCATTCGGTTTGCCAGCGTCCGTGATGATGCGATGGATAGAACCGTCGAGATCGATTCGATAAACGGCCATGACCGGTTGATCGATCGTTTCGTAACCGAGATAGCGCGGATCGCTGAAGTAAATTCGGCCTTTCTCGTCGATCGTCACATCGTTCGGCGCGTTGAACGGCCGGCCTTCGAATAATCCCGCGATGATGTAACTCATGCCGGTCTTCATGTCCGTGCGCGTGACTCGGCGACCTCCGTAATCCGCCCCTTCGCACACGAGCATGTTACCCGCGGCGTCGAATTTGATCCCGTTCGACATGCCGCTGGGCGAACGAAAGATCGTTGTCTTGCCCGTGCGAGGATCAAACCGCCAGATGTGGCCGGCGTGAATGGCGCCCTTTTCATCGCGAGCCATGTGGGAAAACGTGATGTCGCTGAAATAGACCTGACCGTCCGGAGCCACGGCCACGCCTTCGGTGAGCACGATGCCATCAAACAGCTTCTCCACCTGCGCGCCGGGCGGAACGATGGGCTCGGCGGCGAGCAGGGGCGACGACAGAGCGATGGCGCAGAGCAACGCGAGGTTGGGCGACGACGGATTCGAAGAGGAAGCATTTTGTGTTTTCATAGAGCGATTTCATCAGTCTTGGGATCGGCGGAATCTTGTTCCAAGAATTTCAAATGAGCAAAGCGAATTCTCTGAAACACACCGGGCGAATTCTGCTGCGGTTAAGCAGAGGCGTGCGCTACTTCAGGGTGACATCGTCATTCATTCCTAGCTCACGGAGCGCGGACTTCGTTTCATCGAGCTTCTGCTTCGACACGCCGCCTTCGGGGGTGACTTCAACTTTCAGCGTCAGCCTCAGACCACGCGCCGAGGCAAACTTCGAAAGAACCTTTGTGTAGAAATTCATCCATTTTTGCGGCGGAATCTCTCCAGTCCAGGCCAGACCGGGAGCACTCGGAGGCGTGGCTGCCGGCCCAATCGGAAGCGGTGTTTGAACCGTAGCCGGAGCGTTTGCGGTGCCGGAAGTGATCGGCGACCCCGTCGGCACCGGTGTCACGATCGGGGTGGACGGAGTGGTCCGCGTCTTGAGATACGCTTCCGCCGTTTCCTTCGTGATAAGGAAAATATCCTCGGAAATCTCCACGTCAGCGGTCATCAACGCCTGGTTGAAGCAAAACGGCTTGTACTCGCCTGATGGAGTTTTGCCGACATAGGCCAGCAGGCCGTTGCCGACGCCTCGCACAATGGTCTCCTTCAACACATCCGGGTTCGTGAGGCGCGGGAATTGCGGCGAAGCGAAGAAAGCGTCCCGCACGGATTTCGTGGACCATTCCTTGAAGGCAGGCGGCCAGTTACGGATGAGAAACGGCGGGCTGATTCCCTTCGTTTCAAGGTCGCCGTCGGAATTGAGGCGGCTGATGATGAGCGAAAGGAGGTCCGTCGCGGCGCTGGAATGAATCAGGCCAAGATCGACCCGCTTCACGGCATTGTCCTTGCCGAGCAGCATCAGCACTTTGTAAGTGCGCCAGATGGTTTCCTTCAAATCGCGCCGCGCCTTCTTCAAATTCTCCGCAAGCTGATGAACCTGACTTTCATCCAGCTTCAAGTCATCATCTTCGATGGCTTCCCAGGCAAGAACCTTCCGGGCATCGTCGCGGAGGTTGTCCGCCGACTCCGGCACACAAAAGATGAGAGCGCTCTTAAACGTCCGCGCCGATGTGCCGTATTCGCGCATCGTCGTCTCGACGAGCTTCGTCGTTGCCTTGTCGTCCTGCAACGACTGGTCTGGTGTGAGCACGACCAGCGTGACGGCCGGGCGGTCGGCAACTTGAATTGTTTTCTCCGGGAAATAAACGCGCTCAACGCCCGTGCCGGCCGCGAACACCTTTTGGACTTCGCCGCGAACGTACTCCTCGACCTGTGCCGGCGGAATCGTCGCCCGGCGGTCGGCGAAACGCTTGTTCAGGTTCTCCTTGAGACTGAAATGATAGCGGTTGCGCTCGACCGTGAGATAATAGCAATCCTCCGTGAGTGCTTCCAAAGCTGTTTCGACGTTGCCTATGTCGAGACCCGGCTCGGCCACGGCAAAGCGAATCTCCGGCTGCGTCGCGTCGGCCTTGGCTTGCCCGCCATTCGATTCAAAGAAAATGGCCGTGGCGACCTTGCGATGAAGCCGCGCGTTCTTGATGGTCTCCTGCACTTCGGCGTCGAGCCGCGTTGCGTGCGAGTCTTTCTTCCCGCAAATGTCCGTCGTGACCGCGCCTTCCAGCTTCGTTTCGCCCAACTGCTCAATCGCTGCGGAGCGGAACATCGCATCATCCAGCGGCGCGGTGCCGAGTCCAATCAATGAATCCTTGTGAGCGCCTTTGAATCCCTCTTGATATGCGCGCGACACCCAAAGCGCGAGCAGTCGCAAAATTCCGCGCGTCTGTTGGAAACGCGGAAGCCCCTGCCACTTC
The DNA here is from genome assembly GCA_016190065.1 of Verrucomicrobiota bacterium. Lineage (GTDB taxonomy): Bacteria > Verrucomicrobiota > Verrucomicrobiia > Limisphaerales > SIBE01 > VHCZ01. The sequence goes on along the minus strand of JACPRI010000282.1, from coordinate 548 downwards.
CGCTCGAACACCGAGACCAATGCGGGATGAAATGGATAGGTGGCGGCGAAGGCGTCGCGCGCGCCATCCACGTTAAACTGACTGGGCAACTGTTGGCGATGTTCGACGACCCAATCCGCGTATTCGTTGCACGCTTCGAGCGCGTCTTTCGGAAGCATCACCTTGCCTTCACTCGTCACGGCACGCTCATCCCACTCGAACAGCCGGCGCCGGATGATTTCGGAAGTCTCCGCGTCCGCCGACATCACCATCGCCTTGCCGAGGCGGTCGAGCACCTTCTTGAACCGCTCGTAGTCCGACTGGTCCTCCGCTGTCATTTCCAATTCCGACGCGGGAATCGAAACGGCCAGGACGACGTTGTCCATGCCACGAGCGACTTCCGACAAGTTCTGGAGAAAGCTGTAAAGTTGCGCGCCCATTCCACTGCGGCGGCTGCGGCTGACGTAATTCATCAACTCATCCATGAGGATAAGGCTCGGCTTGTCCTTCGGCAAAAAACTGCGGATCACTTCGCCCGAAGGCGCGGTCATTTGCGCCTCGTGCTCTGC
>JACPRI010000272.1 GCA_016190065.1 Verrucomicrobiota bacterium | reverse complement strand
CCTCTGTACACCGATCCCAAAGCGCTGGGGCATTTGTACGTGGGGCCTTACCTGCGTCTGCAACCGGAGCTCGCGTTCGTCCTGGGAGACGCGTCAGGAGTTTGCGGCTACGCGCTCGCCGCGCTCGATTCGGAACGATTCTTTGCCGCGTATCGGAACGAATGGCTCCCGGAAATTCGCCGGAACCATCCCGACCCTGCCGGCGATCCGGCCACCTGGACTCCCACACAGCAAATCTACCATCAGTATCATCATCCTCGGATATTCTTGCCGGACTCGTTCAAAGATTATCCGTCGCACCTCCACATTGATCTCTTGCTTCGGGGGCAGGGCCAGGGAAATGGAAGACGGATGATGGAGAGGTTGTTGGAGGCGCTCAAGACTCGTGGTTCGATCGGCGTGCACCTGGCGATGGCGGCTTCGAACCAACGGGCCGAAAAGTTTTATCGCAAACTTGGCTTTACCGAGCTGGCTCGCATTGGCTCCGGCAAAGTTGCATCGCTCTATCTCGGAAAGCGCGTATGATGACCATGAACCGATATTTCGACACGGTCCTGGCACAACTGGACCAACTCCGCCGTTCCGAGTGGTCTAAAATCGAACAAGCTGCCGCCTGGCTCGGCGAGGCGCTTGCCAACGATCACTGGCTCTACGCGTTCGGGACCGGACATTCGCACGCCCTGGCCGAGGAGATTTTCTTCCGCGCAGGCGGTCTGGTCCGAGGCGTGCCCATGTTGGATTCCAAATTGATGCTTCACGAAAATGCGATCGAAGCGACCTGGCAAGAGCGGAAGGAAGGGTCCGCCGCGCAATTGCTCGCGCTCTATCCCATTGCATCTGGCGACGTGCTGATCATCGCCTCAAATTCGGGCCGAAACGCCGTCCCGATCGAAATGGCGTTGGAAGCGCGCGCGCGCGGCCTCAAAGTCATTGCCATCGCCAGCGTGGCTCATGGCCGCCAATGGCCTTCGCGTCATCGCTCCGGGAAGACGCTCGCTGAGGTGGCCGATCTCGCCATCGATAACTGCGCCGTGTCCGGCGACGCCTGTCTTGAATTGGCCGGCATGCCTTCGCGGATTGGGCCGACTTCCACAGTGACGGGCGCACTGATTGTGAATGCGATCATTGTGCAAGCGATCGAGACGGCGCTGCAAAGGGGCGCGGCTCCGGAAATTTACATCAGCAGCAACAGCGATGGGGACGAGCACAACGAGAAACTTCTTTGGAAGTACAAAAGCCGCATAAGGCATCTTTGACTGCGAGAGCGGCGGAGTTGAATGGTTGATTCGATGAGTCAAAGGGGCTGAATCGTTGAAACGTTAAAAAGGTTACCACGTTACAAGGATCCGCAGCACCGCGGGCAGTGGCGCTTTGACGTTTCAACCTTTTAGCGATTTTAACGATGTAACGAATTCACTTTGTGCTCGCCGCAAATCGATGGCCATGCCGAATGCCTTGATTTTTGCGCGCTCGCTGCTCATCATCAGCGTGCGAGAATGCCAGAACACGGCGAAATACCAGCGCCCGGAGAAGGCTCGGAAAATCGGCCCGCCCAAACACCGAAGCCCGTCGAATCCTTGGGACAGTTGTCCGGGACCGGAATCAATCTCGTCAGCCAAATCTTCGCCCATCGCCTCCAACAATCCGATGTGGAGCGCATCCTGGCCGTGCTCTCCGCGACGGACCGGCAGGAGTTTGTCAGCAAAATTGGGGACCTCCTGAAACGAATTTCGGCGCTGCTGGACGTTTATAACCGCATCGCCGATGTTCTCTCGCTCGATCTGCTCCTCCAACGGTTGATTGAAATTATCACCGAGACCCTCAATGCCGACCGCACCACCCTTTACCTGTACGATCCTGAATCACGGGAGCTTTTTTCCCGCATCGCGCAAGGAGAATTAACCCGCGAGATTCGTTTTCCCAGCCACCTCGGTATCGCCGGTTCCGTGTTTTCCACGGGCGAACACGTCATCATCGATGACTGCTACGCGGACGCGCGCTTCAATCCGGAAGTGGACCGCAAGACGGGGTACCGGACGCGCAACATGCTTTGCACGCCGATGCGGAACAAGCGCAAGCAGATCATCGGCGTGAGCCAAGTTCTGAACAAGGCCCAGGGCCATTTCAGCCTCGACGACATGGCCATGCTGGAGGCGATCACCACCCAGGCGGCGGCCGCGCTTGAAAATGCTCAACTGCACGAGCGCGTCGAGAAGGCGCGGCGCGAAGAGGAAAAAATGCTGGAGGTGACCAACGCGATTTCCACGGAACTTCAACTCGAGCCGCTCCTGCACAAAATCATGCAGGTCACCACGCAGATCCTCGAAGCGGACCGCAGCACACTCTTCCTGCACGATTCGAAAACCAAAGAACTTTGGTCTCGCGTTGGGATGGGGATCGGCAGCAAAGAAATTCGGTTCCCGGATTCGGCCGGCATTGCCGGATCCGTTTTCACCAGCGGCCAGACCCTGAACATTCCGGATGCCTACCGGGATGCGCGCTTCAATCCGGAGGTGGACCGCCGAACGGGTTATCATACGCGCAACATTCTTTGCATGCCCGTGGTCAACAAGGCGGGACGGACCATCGGTGTGACTCAGGTGTTGAACAAGAAGGGCGGTCCCTTCACCGCGGAAGATGAGAGACGCTTGCGGGCTTTCAGCGCCCAGGCGGCGATCGCTCTGGAGAACGCGCAGCTTTTCGAGGAAGTCACGAACGCCCGGAACTACAACGAGAGCATTGTGAAAAGCTTGAGCAATGGCGTCGTGACGCTCAATGCCGACCGAATCGTCATCAAAGCGAACGACGCGGCGGTCAAAATCCTTCGCGAAACCGAGCAGAGCCTCATCGGACATCCGATCGCGGAGCTTTTCTCCGGCAAGAACGCATGGATCCTGGACAGCCTGAGCAACGTGGCCAGGACCGGGACGACCGACCTGGCGCTCGATTCAGACCTGGTCTTGCGCGATGGCTCCAGGGTCTCGGTCAACTCGGCGGTGGTTCCGCTCATCAACATCAAAAACGAGCCGATCGGGTCCATGCTCATTTTCGAGGACATTTCGAGCGAGAAGCGCGTGAAAAGCACCATGGCCCGGTACATGAGCAAAGACGTGGTGGACAAACTGCTCGAAGACGGAGGCGACACGCTCGTGGGATCGGACCAGGAGGTGACGATTCTGTTTTCCGACATCCGAAACTTCACGACGCTGTCGGAGAAAATAGGCGCTCGAGGCACCGTTTCCATGTTGAACAGTTATTTCGCGGAAATGGTGGACATTGTGTTCAACCACGGCGGCATTCTCGACAAATACATTGGCGACGCCCTCATGGCCATCTTCGGAACTCCTTTCAAAAAGCCGGATGACCCGGAGAACGCCGTGGCGGTTGCCATCGAGATGATTCTTACATTGCGGCGGTACAACGCGCGTCGCATCGCGGAGCGACAGGAGCCTATCGACATCGGTATTGGCATCAATACGGGCGAAGTGGTGGTGGGCAACATCGGATCCCCCAAGCGCATGGATTACACCGTGATCGGCGACGGCGTCAATCTGGCCGCCCGCCTCGAGAGCGCTACAAAATATTACGGCACCCAAATTCTTATCAGCGAGGCGACCTGCAACCGGCTGAAACAAGGCCGCATCATCCGTGAACTCGATTTGATCCGCGTCAAAGGCAAAGCCAAGCCGATCTCGGTTTACGAGGTCCTGGATTTTCACACCGAGGCGACATTTCCAAAGCTGACTGAGACCTTGCGAATATTTGAAGGTGGCTATCGCCGATACAAGGACCGCAATTGGAAGGAGGCCATGGCCTTGTTCATGCAAGCTTTGAACCTTTTCCCCCAGGACAAGCCTTCGAAGATTTATTACCAGCGCTGCCTCCATTATCAGGCAAATCCTCCGGATCCTTCCTGGAGCGGCGTCTGGACCATGACCGAAAAGTAGGACCGGCCTCGTGCCTGTCCACTTGCACACTCCGCTCACCTTCGAGATGGCAGGAACTCGCAACTCAGTAGCCACCCGCGCCAAGCGATGATCCAGGTCTGGTCAAGTCGCTTTTCGCGGACACGATCCGGTTCCGGTATTCATCCAGCATCGCCGCCGTAGCCGTGGCGCCCACTCGCGTGACCCCCAGATCGCGGCACTTCATCAGGCCATCCAGGTCGCGAACGCCTCCGGCCGCTTTGACCTGGACTTTCGGAGAACAAGCCGCGCGCATGAGCTTGAGATCGTGTTCGGTCGCACCTTTGTAATTGTAATTGCCGTCGGGTTGTTTCACGAAGCCATAGCCCGAGGAGGTTTTTACCCAGTCCGCTCCGGCCCGTTCGCTGATCTCGCACAGCTTGCGCTTGAAGGCATCTCCCTCCAGGCCCGCGCCGCCTTTGGTCAGGTAATCGTTCTCGAAGATCACTTTCACTTTCGCGCCGTGTTTGTGCGCTTCGTCGCAGACAGCCTTGATGTCGTGCCCGACGTAGTCCCAATCGCCGCTCAGCGCTTTGCCGAGGTTGATGACCATGTCAATCTCCGCCGCGCCGTCCTGGCACGCGAGTTCAGTCTCATAACGCTTAGATTCGGTGCAGGAGTTTCCATGCGGGAAACCAATGACGCAGCCGACCAGCACACCACTGCTGTGAAGGAGTTCCACGGCGCGCTTCACGGCGTAAGGTTTGATGCAGACGGATGCGACGCCATATTGCGCCGCGAGGCGGCAGCCCTGCTCTAATTCCTGATCCGTCATCGTCGGATGCAGCAAGGAATGATCGATCATCTTGGCCAGTTGCTCGTAGGTGTATTTCATGTGAGTCAAATCAGATTCAAGGAAAGTAGGGCTCGAGCACTCGCTTGGCCACTCGCAGCGCTTTCTTGCGGCCGTCGAGCGTTTTGCCAAATGTGTCGTCTTCGACTTCAATGCACACGGGGCCTTGGTAGGTTGACTCGACGAGTGCGCCCATAAATCGGCTCCAATCGATTTCGCCGAAACCCGGGATGCGCGGCCGATGCCATTCCAGCGGATGCGCAAAGACACCCACTTCGTTGATGCGCTCCCGGAGGATTTTCACGTCTTTGGCGTGGACATGAAAAATCCGGTCCTCAAATTCCCGCAGCGGACGGAGCGGGTCCATCTGCTGGAGGACACAGTGCGAAGGATCGTAGTTGAGGCCAAAATATTTCGAGGGAATGTCGCTGAACATCCGGCGCCAGATAACGGGTGTGGTCGCGAGGTTTTTCCCGCCTGGCCACTCGTCGCGCGTAAACAGCATCGGACAGTTCTCGATCCCGATCCTGATGCCGTGGTCTTCGGCGAACGCGACCAGCGGGCGCCAGGTCTTGAGAAAGCGGGGCCAATTGTCATCCACGCTCTTCGTCCAGTCGCGGCCCACGAACGTGTTCACGTTCCTAAGGCCGAGCCTCCGCGCGGCTCGGATGACTCTTTTGAGGTGCTCGCGCGCGGCCTTCGCGACGTTGGAATCCGCATCGAGCAAATTGGGGTAGTAGCCCAGTGCGCTGATTTGGACGCCGGCCTTGGCGCAGAGGCCATTCACCTCGTGCGCTTGAGATTGGCTGAGTTGCGTCACATCGATGTGCGTGACGCCCGCGTATTTGCGCTCAGCCTGGCCGACCGGCCAGCACATGACCTCAACACATGCGAACCCTTCGGCGGCGGCGAACTTTAGGATCTGCTCGAACGTGAGTTCAGGAAGAATTGCGGAAACGAAACCGAGTTCCATAAGCAACAGCCGGTGGTGAGATCCTAGAATCAGCGATCACCTCAAACGTCCAACTGGTTGACCGCGCGCACACCTGGTATCTCGGAGAAATGATGATCGAATGTGAGCACGACCGCTCCAATCCTCATCGCGCAACAGGCAATCACAACATCAGTCAGAGGCAGGACACGGCCCTGCCGATCCAAATCCCAAAGTGTGCGTTCGACTTCATCCCAAAGGCGGTTATCCGTCGGGACATTGATCATGACATCCCAGCAAGCCCGGAAACGCTTCCGCGTGTCCGGTTGGCGGAGGGCACGCCCGACTTCGCATCGGACGACACCGCAGACGGCCACATCGCGCGCGGCCGCGGCGAGCGCCAAGGCACGCAAAGGGTCTTGGCGATTCCGCAGCCAGCGGATGTAGAAACTGCTGTCAGCGAGAACGGGACTTGCGGCCATAATTCACCGGTGTTTCTCGCCGACGCATCTCGTCGAGGTCATATGCCGGATCGACCGCATCCTTCAGTTCGTCCGGAGTCAGTCCGAGGCCCTCTCGGGCCAACCTGACCAGTGTGGCTTTCCTGTCCACTTCTCTCAACGCGAGATCGATCGCCTTGGTCTTGCTCTCCGCCCCGGTGGCCGCCATGACTCTGGCCAACAACTCATCATCTATGTGCAAGGTCATCTTCATTGCCATACATAGTATGGCATCCATGCCATATGTCAAGCGGTTTTCATCCTCCTGGCCGTTCCGCCTCCGTTCCGCCCATCCGCGTGACTGAATTCTCTGGCTTCGGTGAGGCTTGGTCTGAGCGCCGGCAATGACTAATCCTCCGCAATACAGTAAAGGAATCTCTCGCCGCGCAAGTAAAGTTCTTTGTCCACCAGCGCGGGCGACGCGCTGAAGACATCGTCAAGCTGATTGACGGCCAGCGTGGGGTTCATGCGGTCGTGGCGTAACACGACCGTCGCTCCATCGCGGCCCGTGATGTAGATGCGTCCCGCGGCGCCGACGGGTGAGGAGAAAATGAAGTCGCGGATGCCGTCGAGCCGGAGCGGTTCGCCGCGGGGTTTTCCGGTCACCGGGTCGAGACGGGAGAGGACATTCTGAATATGCCGGATAACGTAGAGCGTGTCACCGTAGAGCAGCGGCGTGGGGACGTATGGAGTCAGTCGGGTCAGTTTCCACGCGACGCGGTCAGTGCTGGTGATGTCTCCGTTCGCTCCTTCGATTCGAATGCCGAGCATGGCCTGTCGATCATAACTGCTTCCCGCAATGACCAAACCGAAGCCCCAGACCGGCGAGGACACGACGTTGTCCGAGAGGCCGGCGCACTCCCAAATTTGCACGCCGGTCGCGAGATCGTAACCGCGCACACGTTTGGTGGCGCTGACGACGACTTGCGGTTTCCCTTCATGTTCCACGACGAGCGGAGTGGACCAGGAGGTTTTCTCGTCCCGAGCCACTTTCCAGCGTTCCTGGCCGGTGTGTTTGTCGAAGGCGTAGAGAAAGGAATCTTTCTCGTGGTCCCAGCATACGAGGAGCGTGTCGCCGTGGAGGACGGGAGAGCTGCCTTCGCCGTGGGCGTGAAGTGTGTGCATGCGGCCTAGATCCTTTTGCCACTTCAATTCACCGTCGAGATTAAAGCAGTAAAGGCCGCGCGAGCCGAAGAAAGCGTAAAGTCGCTCTCCGTCCGTGGTTGGCGAATTCGATGCGAGGCTGCCCGTCACGTGGCCGCCCTCGTGGGGGAACTCCTCGCGGGTGCTTTTCCTCCACAGCGTCCGTCCATCCCGACGGCTCAGGGCAAAAACGATGAACTGATGGCGATGCGTGACCGGCGCGCTGTCATGTACGCCGGGTGCGGTGTCGTAAACCGGCATCTGGGCCGGGCCCACGGCCACGGCGGCGAGCAAGAACACGCGGTCGCGAAATACAATCGGAGATGAATGCGCTTTGCCGGGCAGCGGAATCTTCCAACGGATGTTTTTTTTCTCACTCCAAGCCACGGGCGGGTTGGCTTGCGGGGCCACCCCATTGGCCAGGGGTCCGCGCCACTGCGGCCAGTACCGAAGGACCTCGGTGTTGGCCGGCAAGTCTGCGGCACGGCCCCACACCGTGAAGACAAAAAAACTGGCCAAAATAACGCAGGTGTGAAGCGGCTTCGACATGGTTGGAACTTTGACTGCGATTTAGGTTTTGATGCGTCTCTGGGCGGCCCGCTTCTCGGGATCGCCTCGCAGAGTTTGCGTCATCGTGACTTTCGCCGGCAGTGACCAAGAGGACGGAGGTGTGCAGCCCCTTGCCGGGATGCAACTCACTAAAGATCTACCGGGCGTGTTGCGCAATTCGCTCATAAATAGCCAGAGACTCTTCATATTCTCGGAGTCCGGCGGGAGGCAATAAACTGCGGCTCCGCTCGATTTCTTCGCGGACACGTTGGACAAGCCACGCCGCTTCTTGCCGCCCGGGCCTTAAAGGTCGCTCGGGCACTTCGATGAACCACGGAGCCGTATGAGCGAATCGGAACCTTCCGTTTGGCCGGCTCTCAAAACATCGCAACGCGATCCAGGAACCGTCTGCGATTGAAACCGAGGCTTTGAGTTCCGTTTGATAAGCACCCGCCTGCGTGCGCCGATTTTGCGGCGCGATCTTGTGCGCGACCCGTCCGTTGGCCACGAGATCGATCGATTCCAGCGGTTCCTGGCTCAGAACGCTTCCTGCAACTTCGTATTGTCTGGGCGTGGCTTCCTGCTTGAAGGCATGGCCCGGATGTTGACCGTTGAGCTTTGCAAGCAGCATCGGTCCGGTCGTTACAAAGCTGCGGCCAGCATCCAGGCCGCGCATCCAGTCGGCGTAGTTGAACGGTCCGTCCAGGTGAACGTAAACCCGGCTGAAGCCAAGCGGCACAGGATGAACTCCGTTCGCCGTCCCCGCCGCAGGCCGCAGGCGAAACCCGCAATTCAGCAGCGCGTAATAGGTCTGGAACCCGTAGAGCGTCCAATCGCGTTCTGTGTCCGTACCGCTGCCGCTCAAGCCCATCCATGCGGGTGCCGGGACGGCCCAGTTCTTGACCGAATATTCAACCTCCCAGTGATGGTTGTTCGCCAGCTCGAACAAATCCACGTTCAGCAGCGGCACAACGGCGATCGACCAATTCCAATTATGTTTTTCCAAATCGATCAAAGCGCCTTCCGCCCGCGCTTGGGCCGCCACGGCTTTCAACGGCAGCACCGGCTGATCGAACCGCGTGCGGTGATTGACGATCAAAATCGCGCCGAGCGTGTGATTGCTTTGGCCAACGCGGAAGATTTCATACTCGGTATTGCGCGGGTGCCACACATGAGTCGCGTCCAGGTTTACCGGCGCGTCGCCCCATTGGCCGCCCAGGCCTCGATCGCTGGCAGCAGGTGAGACGGTCGAGACCGTGGTCCAATCGACCATAGGCAGGCCGACGTTGACGTCTTCCGCCAACATCACGTTGGGCAACTCGCGGGGATCGCGATGGTTGTGCGTGTCGCCGGAATACCAGCCGCGTTCGGCCAGGTTGATCCAATGGCGCAGCTCGAAAGTCAGTTTGAGGGGCGCACGCCCAACAACCACTTCGCGGGTCTCGGGGAAGTATTCTTTGCCGTGTTCGATAGTGAAAGCATAACGGCCCGGCGCCAATTCGAGATGAAACGGATGCGCCGAGAGCGTCGTGTGCAGTTCGACCGCGTTCGTGTTGAATCCACTGCGGCGATTGTAGGCCACGGCGGTTCCTTCTCGAGATGCAGGCTTCGGGAAAAACCATTTCCCGTCGCGGCCACGAATGTAGATGCGCGCAGGAATCCGCCGGCCCGTTGAGGCATCTTTGATCTCTCCTTCGACTCTGAATTCACTCCGCGCCGCTTTCCGTTTTTCGATGATTGCAAACGGATCGGACGGCTCCCGAGTCGGATCGACGAAGCGCGCCAGGTCCCGAAGCGCGATGACCTTGTAGCCTTCATCGTGCAGGTGCTTCATGTATTGCGCAAAACGCTCCGGCGGAGTGTGAACCCAGGGATGCTCGTTGTCCGGCGCGCCGTGGAACTGAAGCACCGCGATTCGGCCTGCCTGCGCGTGCTGGATCGCGCGCTTGAAATCGTCGATCGTCCAGTCGGGACGCGCATCCCCCGCCGAAGGAATGAGGAGCGGATGATCCAGGCCCGGTTCGTAGTGGGATCCGCGACCCCAATCATAGGGAAACTCCGGCGCGCCTCCTCGCCGGGCGAATTGGAAGCCGAGCATTTTCAAAATCGCCAGCGCGCCGCGTTCGAGAGCATTTCCGGGATATGCAAAGCTCACGGGCCGCGGGATGCCGTATTCGGCGCAGCGCGCATTGATGGCTTCGATTTGCTCGGCGAGCCGATTAAGATTCCCGGCCGATACTCCCATGTGATCGCGCGTGTGATTCCCGATTTCGAAGCCGTCTCGGTGCAGCTCGGCAATCTGCCCCCAGGTCATGTAGTCCGTCTTGTTCGTGCGGAATGAGAATCCTTCCGTGATGAAAAACGTGGCGCCGAAGCCGTACTGTTTCAGCAGCGGCCGGACGACCGAGTGATGCGAAGCGACCGAGTCGTCGAAGGTCAGCACCACAAGTTTGTCGGGGACAGGTTCAAGAGCCGCGCAAAGCGACGTTGGCAAGCCGGCCAACCAGATTCCCAACCCCGCCTGGCAAAGAATTCGACGCCCAACTGATTTCATCGCTCCCCAGGACGCCACGACTTTCCGCACCGCGTCAAGCGCGGAAGTGGTCTGCACTGTAAAAAACGCGCGGCGGATTCAAGAATCTCGCGAAAGGAGCGCTTTTTGAGAGTCTCACTTCGCCTTTGAGACGAGTGATCCTTCGACGGGCAAAGCGCTCTTCTTGATGTCAATCAGCGGTCCGAGCTCAAAGACGTTCGTGTAGCCATAGCTGAACAAGATATTGAATGTGTAAATGTTCAAGGAAGCGGTGACAGCTTTGCCGGGCATGGCAGTGGATTTTGTCGCGAACTTCTTGGAATCTTCGTCGAGCGAGGCGAGCTTTTCTCGAGAGATCGACACGACTTCCGGCAACGCGGCGCAGAACGGTTTTACGGGCCTCTACTTGGCGCTGACCCGATAGAATCGTTGCATGCCTGTCACTGGGCCGCTCACGATTAACATCGCTCCATTGCCAGTGAAGTTCGTGAAGGTGTTCCAGGCCGTCGGATTCAACGATGCTGCAAACTGCACCTCGTAGCGCTGTCCAGCCTCTGTGGCAAATGCGAAGCTGAAGTCGTTGCCGCGAATCGCTGGACTCAGGATTTCCACGGCGGCGGGCTGGCTCGGGTTTGGCGGGAAGCTGACTTCCCATAGGCCCTGATTGCCGCCGTATTCCAGCACGTAGATTCTGTTGCCGATGATCTCGGCGTCGATGGGATTCAGAAATCCGCCGACGAGCCTTGTGATTCGGGCCTGGTAATTGGTGTCGCCCAGTCGGGTCAGATCCACATCGAGAAGATCTTCGCTCGCGTCCTTAAAAGGTCCGGGCACACTCGCGCCGCTCGCGTCTCCCGCCGTCCAGCTCAACACGAACGCATGATGCTGAAACGGCGGCGCCATGGCTCCCGCCGTGTCGAAGACCAGGCCGAGAGGAGACCGGTGCGCGGTAAACGTGCTGACCTTCCTCCCTTGTTCGCTGGCGTCCTTGATCGAGCCATCCGTTGCATCCCGATAGCTATCCGCATCCGGCCCGGCATTGATGACCGGCTCCGTCAGGTTGGCCGGCGGCGGCGGAAACGTCGGATCGTCGTGATAATAGCCGGCCAGATAGGCGAGGAACCGGTGATCCAGTAAACGGTCCCTGCTCGGATCGTAGTTCCGGAATTGCTGCGGATTGTCCGTGCCGCCAATGCGCCACGGAAAACCATAGTGCAATCCCGGCCTCAGCCAGTTCAATTCTTCCGACATATCGCGGTCCGGTCCATTCTCCGTGCCGAACAAGTCACCGTTCGGCGCAAAAGCCATGTCAAAGGCGTTGCGTATTCCTTCGCAGAAGATGTAACCGGCGTTCCGCAACGCGTTCGCATCGTTCGGCAAGACCAAGTCTAGGCCACTGGCGGGCAGCCGAAGGATTTTTGCCGTTAACGGCACTTCGCGCGTGCCGGGGAACGCGCCGCCGCCGGATTGCACCTCCCCATGATCGGTGCGCGAGCCGCTGTTCACGTAAATGTGGTTTCCGTCCGGACTGACCACCACGCCATTGAAGACATGATCGAACGCGGTCTTGCTCCGCGGATACGGATCCGTTTTGGCCAGCAACTTCCAGGTGCGCGTTCCATTGGCGTTGGGGACACCTTTCATGATGCGAGCGACGGTGCTGTTGCCATCGCTGGTGGGCGCATTAGCGACGAAATAGATCGTCCCGTCCGGGCCGATCGTCATTCCTTGGGCGCCCTCCGAGATGCCGTGGTCTGTGGAATTGTAAATGATCGCGCTGCTCGCCACTCCGGTATCCGGCAACGAGTTCAGCCGATAAATGAATCCGTTCATTTTTGCGTAATAAAGCTGGTGGTTACGCGGATCTTTGGCAACGCGGATGGAATAAGCCGGGACGCCATCCTTTGTGTTCATCACCAGGCGAATTTGAAGGTTCGTGTTAATGACGAACGGAGCCGACTCGACGACCTGGGAATCCAGGACGCGCAGCAACACCACCGCGCTCAGCGTCAGCTTGAGTTGGAAAGTCATTCGCATGGCGAATTCAAACATCGCAGACGATGCGGAGTTGATCAACGGCTCAGAATCTTGCGCGCCTCGGCATCCGCAGTGGTCTCCGTGCGGCGGAGCAAGGTGTACTTCGAAGTGTGTTCGATTCGATCTCCCGCTTTGATGGTTAGCAGCGGTCCGAGCATTTCCAATTCGACGTAAGCTTGCGGGTCAGGGTTGGTGTAGATTTCCGCGCTGCTGCCGTTGTCGGGATACGTTTCGCCGTCCTTGCGCGGGGAATCGATTCGCAGACAGACCGACGCACCCACCCAGAGCAGCGTGCTGGAGTCCGTGCCGATCTTGCGCCCGCTCGTGGCGTCGCGCGTCAGTGAAAGCAAGCGATTCGTCACAGTCAAATCGGCCGGCCGTTCGCTCGATTGCTGCGTGTAGCCCGTAGGAAATCGGGTGGACGGCGGGATCAATGCGAAGGCGCGGACCGGATCGTTCAGTTGCGTAATAGTCCAAACGCTGATGCGGCTGACGGTGCCGGTAATCTTCTCGTAGCTTGTCGTCACGCTCATCACAGGTTCTTCAGCGTGCAGCCCAATCCGGCGCGACACGCGGATCCCGTAGTTTGAATCGACCGGCGAAATCAGAGTCACGACGCCGTTCGTTACACTGGCCGTCGCGGGCATGGCATCGAAAGCTTTCGGAGGCGGCCAGGAGCGGCCCGTGATGGCCGACCATTCGCTTTGGGGCGCCGGCCAGGATTTGTCCCCGCCAAAATTGAGCCACGCGCTGGAGTTCGGATCGGATTTTTGTCCATCCAAGCTCCGCTCCTCCCAGAACGGCCCCGTTTCTCCGACGAAGCGAAACTGCATGATCCGTCCGACCGCCGGCACGATTACCGCCTCGACCTTGCCGTTGCTCAACACAATCGAGTTGGACCAGCCGTGATAATTCGTGAAGACCACCGTACTCGCCGGAAGCATTGCCGCACGATAAAACCGCTTCTCCAAGTTCGCTGGCTCATCTGTGAATTCGAGCGTGCCGTCGTCGGTTTGCTTGAGCAACACAGTCGCCCAGTCCGTGAGGTTGGCGGACGCTTGGATGCTGTAAGTGCGGCCCGGTTCGCCGACAGAACGCAGTTGAAAGCTGCCGTTGGGCAGGCGCTTGAAATCCCGGAGCGTCGGGCGCGCTGGCGCACCGCCCGCCTGGGCAAAAACGGAAACTCGCATCGGCACGAGCAAAGCGATAAAGATCGCGCAAAGAGGAGAGGTCAGGTTTGTCACGGTCCGCGACGATAAAGCGCCAAGCCCAAATCGAGAAGTGGGTTCGTGACCCTATTTTCGTCGAAACTCAACCCCGATCCAGCCGGGCGACATACAGCCGCAGCGCCTTTTCCACTGAAGGGAACGCGACTTCGCCAAATTCCAGCCTGGCCGGCGCCATGCTCAGGACGGATTGAACCTCGGAGCGGGCCCGGGCCATGGAGAACGATTCGACCGCAGCGGTGAAGAAAACGTCAAGGGTGGGATAAATCACTTCCTGGTAGCGATACTCGTTGGGGAACGAAGCGAGGTATTTGAAACCGTCCACCTGCAGATTCACTTCCTCAAACACCTCACGCCGGACGGCCTCTTCGCCTGTTTCGCCTGGATCGACGAATCCGCCTGGCACGCTCAGCTTGCCTTGGCCCGGATCCTTCGCCCGACGGATCAGCAGAATCTCTCCGGCGCGATTGGCAATGATCGCGGCGACGGCGACGGTGGGATTGGCAAAGTGCTTGAAGCCGCACGATTCGCATTCGAATTCTACTGGCGAACGCATCTGAATCTTCGCCCCACCGCACCGGCTGCAAAACAGGAATCGTGACTCATTCATTCGCTTTCAATTCGTGGCGGCGCCAGGACATTACATACTCGTGGGCGCTCGGCAATTGATGAAGCCAGGAAATCTTCGGCTCTAACGCTTGTCAGTGTATCGGTCGTCGGGCAGGATCGCTCCGTGCCAGCGAAGAAGACCGTCAAAGGACCAAACGATGCCGCCGCCCGGATCTACCGGCGCCTCTAAGGCGCGCGCGGGCTGGATGACGACGAGCTGTGGCAGCACGCGCTCTTCTTTGCCATGACGCCTCAAGAACGATGCCGCTTCAGCCTCAAGACAGCCCGCTCGGCGCTTTCCTTAAGAGCGGGTCTTTGATCGACGTTGTTTAGCCAGGGCTCTTCGGCATCGGAGAAAGTCTCGGATGTGAAGGTTCTCGAACAAATCCCATCGCTCCTGCGGCGTCGCCGCCAGCCCTAGCGCGTGCACGGATTTCTCCGCGTCGTCGAGTCCGCGCACTTGTTTGAGTAGAGCGAGCACGAGTGCGGCGCGAACGGCGAGCGGGGGACGGATTTTTCCTGCGTCTTTCATGCGGCACAAGTGCAGGCTAGTTCCGGCGGCCAACGAAGTCACGTTCGTTTGGCGGTTTGTGGCGCCGGCTCAAGCAGGAGCTTGTTTCCACTGCGCCTCCAAGCCACGGATTGTGAATCCATTCCTCCAGCGCGAGTCGGTTCAGTTGATCGCCCGACACGGCCAGCATGGAGCGGATATCGCGCAGATGTTTCTCCGAGCCGCCTTCGCGAATCAGTTCAGGTTCGGGCATGGAGGAAAATGCGCGTCACTTCGCGCTGAACCTGCTCCTCTGACCAGCCTTCGTGCTGCTGACGCAGCCAGGCGGCTTTCAACTCGCGCGCCGTCCAGTAAAGCTGCTCGGCGATGGCTAGCCTTCGTCCAGGAGTCATCCGCCGAAACGCGGCAAGCTGCTCCGGGCTGGTCGTCCGCCAACATGGCGCGATTATGCGCCGCTTAACTTAGCCCAGCAAGCTCTTCGCCCTGGCCAGCGCTTCGTCGAGCTTGCTCGCATCCTTGCCGCCACCGCGGGCGTTGTCGGGTTTGCCGCCGCCTTTGCCGCCGACAATCGGCGCGATCTGCTGAATGATTTTGCCGGCTTGAACCTTGGCCGTGAATTCGGGCGTGACCGCTGCGACCAGCGAAACCGCGTTGTTCGCCACGCCTCCCAGCACGATCACGCCTTTGAACTGCCCCTTCAACTCGTTAACCATCCCTTGCAGCGTGTCGCCGTCGAGCGCGCCCATGTTTTCGATGATGGCCGGGACGCCGTTAATGGTGGCCGCTTTCGCAACCAGGTTCTTCGCGGCGCTTGCGGCTTCCTGCAAGGTTTGGCTAAGTTCAGCGGAAGATAAAAATTGTAAGAGATCCATCATAATTTTTTGCTAAGTCCCGCTTCAGAAGTCGAACGATGATTGCTCTTCGACTCCTGCGGCCGAATTTACAAAGTGAAACTCACCACCAGCGCGTAAATGGCGATGGCTTCGGCAAAAGCCATGCCTAAAAGCATGGGAACAAAAATCTTTTCGGCCGATTCGGGATTGCGGCCGATTGACTCCATGGCCTTGGAAGCGGTTTTTCCAATGGCTAACGCCGGGGCAAACCCGCCCACCGCAATGGTGATGGCTTTGGCCAACAAACTAATGCTCTCGGAATCCATACTGTTACTCCTTTCCGGCTTTCCCTCGACTAATTTTTATTTTTTT
>JACPRI010000271.1 GCA_016190065.1 Verrucomicrobiota bacterium | reverse complement strand
TCTCAATGGAGAACCCGGCCACGGAACGGAGCACCCACTGCTCGGCCAGAGCCCAGTTCACTGATCCCTGATAAGAAAACCGGGGATCGCGATCCGTCGTGGCGGCGATCTGGAGTTCATTCAGCAGCCGGATTCTCCGCGTCAGCACGTTTTCCAGCGACAACCGCGCGCCCGCTGTGTGGAGCCGATCGGGGCTGCGGACCAGTTCCGTGCCAATCTGCGGCGGAGGAAGCACGACAATTTCGTATCCGGATGGAACATCATCCCGGCTATAGATACCTTCGACTTGCAGGAACGCCGTGGCCGGTCGGAACTCCCAACGCAATCCTGCCGAGAGATTGAATCCGCCGGGATTGGCCGCTGAATATCCTCGGACGTCGGAATAGTACTGCCGGTAGTATTCGTTTAGCCAAAGCGTCCGGTAGTTGACGTAGCCGTCATAAACGCCGCCGGATCCAAGCAGGGACAGCGCAGGAGCAATCTTGTGCTTCAGCCCGGCTTGAACCGCGAACCGATGCTCGCTGAGGTCTGCGGCCTGGCTGATGATGTCGAAATCGGCCGGTTGATACGCCAGGTCAATGGTGCCGAACGACAGGCTCAAGTTCAGATCGGTATTGCGCCGCGTTTGCCGATACGCCGCCGCGCTGTCTGTGAGCGTGATCCCGGAACTCCAGAGAATCTCGGAGTTCGCTTCGAGCGCGTGAGTGGCCGGGATCAACGTGGAACTTTCCACGGAGGAAGACTCAGGCGCGGCGTCCTGAGCGGCGAGGACTTGCTCAACTTTGGAAGAAGCCCAGAGAAGGCCGAGCCAAAGCGCTATTCTGCTGGTGTCCGCAATGATGCTCGAAGCCATAAACACGCTACTGAGCGCACGCGCTGCAGCCCACGGCTCTGGCGCCGCCCGAAAACATCAACCCCGGCTCCGTCTGGAGCCACATTTTGGATTGATAGACAAACGCGCCGGAATCGTTGAACAGCATATTGGGCTTCGACACCAGCCGTTGCTGGTGCGGCGGAACCGAGGAACAACCGCTGAACAACGGGACAACCATCCCGGAAACGAACAGCCCGAGCAGGAGGCGCGGTTTCCAAAGTTTGACCATGGTGTTCCGGTTTAACCTTTTTGACGTTTTAACGATTTAACCCCCTCCCGCTTCGCGAGACGCTCGGGCTGCTGGAAGCTATCTCTTCTCCGTCTTGTCCAGCTTATCCTCGATCCGGTGCAGACGCCGGTCGATGTCATCCAGTCGTTTCTGAGTGTCGGGGCTGTGTTCCCGATGTTGGACGTTGATCAGCGGCGGAACCGCCACGCAGCCGCTGAACACGACGATGGAAACGAAGACGAGCACAACGCTGAACGCTATTCTTTTCATGTTGGTTGAAGTCGATGGGATCCGCACAAGCTTGTTTCACCGCTGAGTTCGGAGCGTGTCATTCTTCGATCAGTCTGGCAACTGGAATAAATATCGTAACCGATCGTTCTTAGCGGGCTGCGGCGTGAGCACACTTCTATAAGTGTGCTCAATTTCAACCGAGCAAAATATTTTGAATTCTCGTGCCGTCAGCGGCGTTAGTGTCTAGAGTCAACTCGAAGCATGGATCGACAACAAAGCGTGATGCCACCGCCGGGTAACGCCTCAGTCTTGCCGGGTGACGAACGCCGGGGGATCGTAGCGCAGAGTTGCACTCTGCCGTATCGCGGATTTGAAATCCGCAACGCGCCGGGCAAGTCGAGCGGCTGCCGAATGCAATTCGGCGATACCGCAGATTGCAAATCTGCGCTACGACCAGCCAAGACTCAGGCGTTACCACTGCCCGGCGGTTTGTCCTTGACCTGGGCTTTTGCAGTATTTCTTAACATCGGCGTCTCCGCTTGGACAAACGCCGCTTCGGCGTTCCCGAGTCCTTCCTCCCCCTTGCTGGGTCCACCGATCCCTTCCGTCGCGGGCGCCGATGCGGGAGAAATTCTACTGGCCGAACTCAATTGCCTGGCGTGCCACACCGCCAGCGATGCGCTCAAGGCTCGTCTTGCTCCCAGGCAATCCCCGGTGCTCGGCGCCGACGGCCTGAAGGTCACTCCACAGTATTTGCGCGCCTTCCTGGCATCCCCGCACCGCGAGAAGCCCGGCTCAACGATGCCAGACGTGTTGCACGGCTTGGAGCCATCGGCCAAGGAGGAGGTGGTCGATGCCTTGGTTCACTATCTGACCTCTCTGGCGCCGTCAGCCGCTTCTTCACCCACGGGCGCAGACCAACTGAAGATGCAGCAAGGGCGTCTTCTGTATCATCAAGCCGGCTGCGTGGCTTGTCATTCGCCCCAAGAGCCGGCCTCGGCTTTCCAAGCGGGCGCGGAGACGGAGGGCGCCGCTTCCGGGACGAGTGCCCCGGCGACCCTGGCGTCGTTGCAGGCCACATCCGTGCCGCTGGGCCATTTGGCGAAGAAAACGACAGTCGAAGAGTTGACGAAGTTTCTGGTCAATCCATTCCAGGTCCGTCCTTCCGGACGAATGCCTTCGTTGAATCTCAGCGAAGGCGAGGCCGGCGCGATAGCGATTTACTTGCTGCGCGAGCAAGCGCCCGGGATGTACGACCCGGCAGCGCCGCTTCAAAAAATCAAAGGACTGCGCTACGAGTATTACGAAGGCCGCTTCGGCGGCGCCACCGCTGATTTGAACGCGATGCGTCCGCGCAACTCCGGCGTGGTGGACCGGTTCAGACTGGACGCGCGCCGGCGCAACACCAACTTTGGATTCCGTTTCACCGGGCTGATCAGCATCCAGACCGAAGGCGAATACACTTTTTTTACCGAATCGGACGACGGCTCCCGGTTGTCCATCGGAACCACGCTGGTCGTGAGGAACGACGGGCAGCATCCCATGACGGAAGCCCAGGGAAAAATACACTTAAGGCCCGGCGAACATCCGATCGCCGTCACCTACTTCAACGGCGGTGCTGAATTCGGCCTCAAGGTTGCCTTCCAGGGGCCGGGTCTGTCGAAACAAGAAATCCCCGCGAGCATTCTCGCTCATCTTGGTCAGCCCATGATCCCGGTCGGCAACGAAAAATTTGTCTTGGACGCGGCAAAGGCCGCGCGCGGCAAAGAATTCTTTGCCTCGCTCGGCTGCGCGGCTTGTCACGCCACGAAAGATCCAGCGGCTGCCTCGACTTTCAAAGCCAAGGCTCTGGATTCGCTCAAATTCGAGACTTCAGAGGGTTGCCTGGGTGAGCGCGTCCGCGCGGGGCTTCCGCAATTCCAGCTTGAAACTGAGCAACGCGCCGCGTTGCGCGCGACGCTGGCCAACTCAAAAAAGTTGTCGGCGCCGCTGGACGCGAAAGCCCAGGTCGCCCGCACGATGACGGCGTTGAACTGCTTTGCGTGTCATTCGCGAAACGGCGCCGGCGGCCCGGACGCAGCACGCGCGGAGTTTTTCACTACGGTGGGCGAAGTGGACCTGGGCGACGAAGGCCGCATTCCACCGCACCTTAGTGGCGTCGGAGCAAAGCTGCGATCCGATTGGCTCGGCGAGGTCTTGATGTATCGAGGCACGGTGCGGCCGTACATGGCCACGCGCATGCCTCAATTTGGAAAGGCGAACGTCGAGCATTTGGTCGCCGCCTTTGAGCGCGCCGACGAACCTGCCTCAACGGTCGATTCGGCCGAAATTCCCGCCGAGCACTTGATACGTCTCGCCAAGCTCGGGCACAAGCTGGTGGGCCGGGAAGGCTTGACGTGCATTGCGTGCCATACATTCGCGCAATTCAAATCGCTCGATGTTCCAGCGATGGATATGACGCAAATGGCGAAACGTTTGCGAAAAGATTGGTTCCGGCGTTATCTGCTCGATCCCGCATCGCTGCGCCCGGGAACACGGATGCCGAGTTTCTGGCCGGATGGCGTCGCCGCGAACAAAGAAATCATGGGAGGCAACACGGAGCAGCAAATCGAGGCGATCTGGGCGTTTCTTTCGCGCGGCCGTGATGCGGACATTCCCGCGGGTTTGATCCAGGCCCGGATGGAACTCGTCGCGGACAAGGAAGCGATCATTTATCGGAACTTTATCGAAGGCGCGGGAGCGCGGGCGATTGCCGTCGCCTATCCGGAAAGGGCGAATCTGGCTTTCGATGCGGGGAATCTGAGACTGGCCATGATCTGGCAAGGCGCATTCCTAGACGCCTCGCGGCACCGCAGTGACCGCGGCGCGGGTTTTGCGCCACCCCTGGGGAACAACGTCGTAAGACTGCCACCCGGTCCGCCATTCGCCGTCTTGAATGATCCGCAGGCACCCTGGCCGGAAGCGATGGGCAAGAAGGCCGGCTTCCAAATGCACGGTTATCGGCTCGACCAGAAGCACCGGCCCGCATTTCTCTATTCGCTGGGTGATATTCAAGTTGAGGATTATCCCGTGGCCGCGGCTGGAGAAATTGACCCCACGATCACGCGCACGTTGACGCTTCGCGGCGGGAAGGAGATGGACAATCTTTGGTTCCGCGCCGCGGTCGGCTCAAAGATTGAAGCCAAAGCAAACGGCAAATATTGGGTGGACGACAAGGTGGCTTTGAAATTTGGCCTGGCTGCCGCAGCCAAGCCCGTGATCCGCCAGAGCGGCGGACAAGCCGAATTGCTCGTGCCGGTCGTGTTTCAGAACCGCGAGGCGAGGATTGTGCAGGAAATCGTCTGGTGAAAACAGACTGCCATGAAGTGGGTAAGGGCGCGTTCCACCGCGTCCCTGATCTACCCAGAAAGCGTTCGTTCAACCAAGATCGAAGGCCGGGAAAACCTGCAATGTCCCGTGTCTCAACCGCACCCTGTCCGACTTTTCAGCGTCCCCGGGAAACAAGTGGGACTCGGTGGAACGCGTCCTTACCGAGGCTTCAATTGAAACTCACGACGATCTTCACCACGTTGATTGCCTTGATCGCATGCGTGGGCGCGACCGCACTTCAAGCGGCCACCACCGCCGCCGCCGAAAGCCAATATTACGAAATCATCACCCTGCCCACCCCGCCCGGCGTGGTCATGGAGGGCAGCGGTTTTCAAATGCTGGAGAACGGCCGCGTCGCGGTCTGCACGCGGTACGGCGACATCTTCATGATTGATGGCGCATTCGAGAACCCGCCGAAGAATGCAAAATACACCCACTACGCGAGCGGACTGCACGAGGCCCTGGGCTTGGCCTGGCGTGATGGCTGGCTTTACGTGATTCAACGCGGCGAACTCTCCCGCACCAAAGACGTGGATGGCGATGGCCGGGCGGATTTGTTTGAAACGGTCAGCGACGATTGGGGCCTGAGCGGCGATTACCACGAATACGCCTTCTGCTCCAAATTCGACAAGGAAGGGTACCTCTGGGTCGTGTTGTGTCTGACGGGATCGTTCACCAGCGACGTCGAATTTCGCGGGTGGTGCTTTCGAATTTCGCCCGACGGCAAAGCGATCCCGACGTGCAGCGGGATTCGCTCGCCCGGCGGGATCGGCATGAACGCGACCGGCGATATGTTTTACACCGACAATCAAGGGCCTTGGAACGGCGCGTGCGCCCTCAAGCATCTCGTGCCCGGCCATTTCATGGGGCATCCCGGCGGCAACCGCTGGTATCCGCTCGCCGAATCAAGCATGGGCCTTCGACCGACCGATCCGGTCAGCAACAGCCGCATGCATATCGAGGCGAAAAAAATCCCGCAACTCGTCCCTCCGGCTGTGACGTTTCCCTACGGCAAAATGGGCCAGTCGGCCAGCGGCATCGCCTGCGATCTGGGCCACGGCAAGTTCGGGCCGTTTCAGAACCAACTCTTCGTCGGTGACCAGACTCATAGCACCGTGATGCGGGTGAGCCTGGAGAAAGTGAATGGCCGTTATCAAGGCGCGTGCTTTCCGTTCAAACAAGGATTTGCTTCCGGCTGTCTCGGACTCGAATTTGCCCCGGACGGCTCGCTCTTTGTCGGCGGAACAGATCGAGGCTGGGGCGCGCGCGGTGGGAAACCGTTCGCGGTGCAACGCCTGGTCTGGACCGGCCAAACGCCGTTCGAGATTCACGAAATGCGCGCGAAACGGGACGGTTTCGAGCTAACCTTCACTCAGCCGGTTGATCCCGTCTCGGCCAGCGACACCAGTTCGTATCGCATGGAAGCCTTCACCCATATTTACCAGAGCAACTACGGCAGCCCGGAAGTGGACAAGACCACACCGACGATCAAGAACGCCGGCGTGAGCAACGACGCCCGCAGCGTCCGCCTGGTGATCGACGGCATGGTCGAAGGCCACATCCACGAACTGCATCTCCCCGGATTGCGCTCGGCGGAAGGCAAGCCTCTCGTTCATCCGGTGGCGTATTACACGCTGAACAGTCTTCCGTGATGGCTCATGTCGAAACCAACTGATATCCACTGCACGGGCGCCCGCCTGTACTTCCTCCCGCTGATCCTCCGTGTCCCCCTCAAGTTCGGCCTCGAAACCGTGACCTCGGTGACTTGCGCGCGCGTGTGCCTGCGCGTCGCCAGTTCCAAGGGCCAGACCGCGGAGGGTTGGGGCGAGACGCCGCTAAGTGTTTCCTGGGTTTGGCCGAGCGCCGTGCCTTACGAGACGCGCCACGAGGCGATGAAAGATTTCTGCATCCAACTTGCGGAACGCTGGGCTAAATTCGACCTGACAGGCCACCCCATCGAGATCGGCCACGCGTTCGTCCAGGAATGCCTCCCCGCCTTGTTGAAAGAGTTCAATTCCCCACGCGCCTCAAACGAACCTGGCCGCAGCCGAAGCCGCAAGGATCCCGCCTCCGAATCCGCCCTCCGCCCTCCGCCCTCCGCCCTCGACGCCGAGCCCATGCCCTGGCTGGGCGCGCTCGTGTGCTGCTCGGCCTTCGATCTCGCGTTGCACGACGCCTACGGCAATTTGAATCAGGTCCCGGTTTACCAGGCTTACAGTGCGTGTTTCATGAACGCCGATCTCGCGCACTTTCTGAAGCCGGCGGAAGGAAGCCGGGTTTCCTTCGCGGGCCAATACCCGGAACAGTACTTCGTTCAACCGCCCCCAAATCAATTGCCCGCCTGGCATTTGATCGGCGGCAAAGATTTGCTGCGCGTGGAAGAGTTGAGTGGTTCGGAGCCTGACGACGGTTATCCTGTGATCCTTACCGATTGGATTCGGCGCGACGGTCTAACCTGCTTGAAAGTGAAACTCCGCGGCAACGACGCGGCGTGGGATTATCAGCGGCTCGTTGAAGTTGGCAAAATCAGCCTCGAGCACAACGTCATCTGGCTCACGGCGGATTTCAACTGCACCGTCACGGACCCCGCCTATGTCAACGAAATGCTCGACCGTTTGCTGGTCGAACATCCGCGAACCTATGCGATGATCCTCTACGTCGAGCAGCCGTTTCCTTACGACCTCGAACACCACCAAATCGACGTGCACAGCGTGTCCGCGCGCAAGCCGTTGTTCATGGACGAAAGCGCACACGACTGGCAACTCGTCAGGCTTGGACGGGCGCTCGGCTGGAGCGGCGTTGCCTTGAAAACGTGCAAGACGCAAACCGGCGCCTTGCTGAGCCTCTGCTGGGCCAAGGCGCATGGCATGACGCTCATGGTTCAGGATTTGACGAACCCGATGCTCGCGCAGATTCCGCACGCGCTCCTGGCCGCGCACGCCGGCACGATCATGGGTGTCGAAACCAACGCGATGCAGTTCTATCCGGAAGCGTCGAAGCCCGAAGCGGCCGTGCATCCGGGCCTTTACCAGCGTCGCAAAGGCCAAATCGAACTATCCACTATCGCCGGGTCCGGGTTTGGCTATCGGTTGGCTGAAATCAAACGCGCCTTGCCCGAGCCGGCTGCGGCTCGCTGACTCCGCGAATTCTTTTTGGGGTGAACAGGAGGTAACGGAGGGAACAGAGAATTAATCTGATCAAGGTGGATTCGCTTCTTCGGAGTTGGGGAAAGTGGGAGAGACTTTGTTCGACTCCGTTGCCTCCTGTAAAAAACATAAGGAAACGAAGGACACGAAGAAAGGGAGCCTATCTGGCCAGCGCGCCGACTTGCTCGTTCATTCTCTCGTAAAACGCTTTCAGCCGGGCCACGACCTCCGGGTGCTTCCCTGCCACGTCGTGTTGTTCCGACGGGTCGGTGGCCAGGTCAAAAAGCGAGAACGCCTTCGTCTCGTCGCCGGTGAGCACGCCCGGATATTCGCTGGGATGGGCCTGTTCGTACGGCGCGAGGATCGTGACGCCATCGGGCCCGCGCGGGTCGATCCAGCGTTCCTCCGGCTTCCAGATTCTTGGCTTTGGCGGCGGTTGAAGGTGCAGCTTCCACGGGCCGCTCCGTATTGCGTTAAGACGCATCGCTTGCATGCTGAAAATGGCTTCGTGAGGACTCGGCGCGTTGGAAGTCAGAAGCGGAAGAATGTTCTTTCCGTCGAGGACCCGGTCGTTCGGCAGCGGAATGCCAGCGACAGCCAGGGCGGTGGCATACAGGTCCGGCATCATCGCGATTTCATGGCTGACGTGGCCGGGTGGGATTTTGCCCGGCCAGCGCGCCAGGAGCGGCACGCGGATGCCGCCTTCCCAGCAGTTGCCTTTCATGCCGCGCAATCCGCCCGTGCTGCCGCCGTACCACGGACCGTTGTCGCTCGTGAAAAAGACCAGAGTGCGCTCGTCGAGGCCCAATTCCTTCAGCGTGGCGAGGATTTGGCCGACGCTCCAATCGAGTTCGGCCAGGGCATCGCCGTACAGCCCAGCGCCACTTTTTTTGTAGAACGCCTCAGAAGCCGCGAGAGGCTTGTGCGGCATCGCCTGGGGGAAGTAGAGAAAGAAAGGCCGGTCCTTCTGGCGCCGGATAAAGTCAAGCGCTCGCTCGGTGTAGCGTTTGGTCAGCGTCGCTTGGACAAGCGGATACTCGGCAACCTTTTCGCCATCGATCAATTGCACGGGCCGCATGTCGTTGCTGTAAAGGATGCCGAGGTATTCGTCGAAGCCGTGACGCGTTGGATAGAATTCCGGTTTGTGACCGAGATGCCATTTGCCGATGCAGATGGTCCGGTAGCCGGCCGCGTGAAAGGCTTCGCCCAGGGTGATCTCCGACGCCGGAACTCCGACGTCGTTGATGCCCGCGTCCGGCGTCGGATTGCGCGTGACGCCGCTGCGGAATTGGTATCGTCCGGTTAGGAGCGAGGCGCGGGAAGGCGCGCAGTACGGACAGGTGCTGTAGAAATTGGTCAGCCGCACGCCCTCCGCGGCTATTCGGTCGAGATTCGGCGTCTTGAATTTGGGGTGGCCGTAACAGCCGAGGTCCCCCCAACCGAGGTCGTCTGCGAAAATGACGACGATGTTGGGTTTGGCGGGCGGAGCTGCGGCGTGAAGGCAGGTGCCTTGGCAACAGGCGAGGGCGCAGAAGAAACTCAGCGTCCAAGACAGGGTTGGCTTGTGCATGCCTATGCCCTCCCAGGGAAGGAACCAGTTGGCAAGTGCAAAGAGCTTTTGAGAACTTGAACGGCATTGAAAGGCACTCCAGCGTTGACAGGCGCTAGGCCGGTCTCTAATTTCTGGTTGTAAATACCGAGCTTCAGCCCCGAATTTACGTTTCGGGGTTTTTTGTTGAGAGCAAGCAGCTGATCGACAACATTATGGCGAATACAATCTTGGTGGGCGCCCAGTGGGGCGACGAAGGCAAAGGCAAGATCATTGATGTCCTGACGGAAGGCGCGGATATCGTGGTGCGGACCCAGGGAGGCAACAACGCGGGCCATACGGTTTTCATTGGCCAGAAAAAGTACGTCCTCCACCTGGTTCCGTCCGGGATTCTCCGCGAGGGCAAACTCTGCGTGATTGGGAACGGGGTCGTGGTGGACCCGGTCAGCCTGGTGGACGAAATCAACGGCCTGACGAAGCTGGGGATCAAAGTGGACGGCAACCTTCTGATCAGCGAAACGGCGCACCTGGTTTTTCCTTATCACCGCGAATTGGACGAGCAGCGCGAAATCTTGAAAGGCAAGAACAAGATCGGCACCACCAAACGCGGCATTGGACCGGCTTACGGCGACAAAGCGGCGCGCACCGGCCTGCGGATGATCGACCTCATCAACGCGCCGCGCTTTGAATTGCTCCTGAAGCAAAAGATCAAAGAGAACAACGAAATCCTCAAGGCGCTCGGCGCGGCTCCGCTTTCGTTTAAGAAAGTCCATGCGGCTTATCGGGCGGCGGGCGATCGGCTGCGGCCCTTCGTCGCGAACACGGTGGTCAAGCTGCACGAGGCCGCCCGGCGCAAAGCCAATATTCTGTTTGAGGGCGCTCAGGGAACGTTCCTCGACATCGATCACGGCACGTATCCGTTCGTCACCTCATCCAATACGACGGCGGGCGGAGCGTGCACGGGTTCGGGTGTCCCGCCCAATCGGATGGACCGAGTCGTCGCCGTAATGAAAGCTTACACCACGCGCGTCGGAGAAGGGCCGCTGCCGACCGAGAACGCCGAGATCGCGGATCTGCTGCATGCGATGGGGCGGGAATTTGGCGCAACGACGGGCCGCGCGCGGCGCTGCGGATGGTTTGATGCCGTGGCCACGCGGCACGCGGCCATGGTCAATGGAATCGATGAACTGGCCGTGACCAACGTGGATGGACTGGACAGCCTGGAACGGATCAAAGTGTGCGAGGGTTATCGGTGCGGCTCCACGCGGCTGGAATTCGTTCCGAACGACATCGAGGTTTTCTCCAAGTGTGTCCCGATCTACCGGGAGTTTCCCGGCTGGAACACGCCGACGACCCACGCGCGAGAATGGCGGCATCTTCCCGTCAAGGCGCGCAGCTACCTCAAAGCGATTGCGGAATTGACCGGTGCGAAATTGGCCATCGCGTCGGTTGGCCCGTCACGCGAACAGACAATTTTCGTGTGATCCAGGAAGCCGCGATTGGGCGATAATGGAGGCGGATTTGAGCGACGCGAATTGCACGAATTCTTTCGGAAGCGGCAGTGCTTCGGCCATTCCTAAAGCCACCATATAACCCATTTAACTTTGTAATGTCTTAACACTGTAACGAGATTTGGTTGGAGCTTTTTCCCCGGCTTGATCAATGACCGCACCCGTTCCCCATTTGAGCGAGCAAGCCAGAGCGGTGCTGCCGGCCCACGTCGCGATCATCATGGATGGCAACGGGCGCTGGGCCAAACAACGGCATTTGCCGCGCGTGGAGGGACATCGCAACGGTGTGGAATCCGTGCGCGCCGTTGTCCGCGCCGCGGGCGAGGCGGGGATCAAATACCTGACGTTGTACGCCTTTTCCGCGGAGAACTGGAGCCGGCCCAAAGACGAGGTCGATACGCTGATGCGGTATCTGGCGCGCTTTCTCAAAACCGAAATCGCCGAACTGAACCGCAGCAACGTCCGGCTTGAAGTCATCGGCCAGATTTATCGTCTGCCCGAATTCGTCCAGGAACAGTTGAAGAAAACCAAAGCGGCGCTCGCGCCCAACAACGGCCTCACCCTCATCCTGGCCTTGAGCTACGGGAGCCGGACAGAGATGGTCGAAGCCGTGCGCAGCATCGCGACACGGGTCAAGGAGGGAGCGATGGAGCCCGCCGAGATCGACGAGCAAACCGTCGCGCAACATCTGTACACGCGCCATTGGCCGGACCCCGACCTGCTCATTCGCACCAGCGGCGAAATGCGGCTGAGCAATTTTTTGTTGTGGCAAACTTCCTACGCGGAATTTGTCGTGACGCCGACCTTGTGGCCGGATTTCCGGCGGGCGCAGTTTTTCGAGGCGCTGGAGGAATACGCCCAGCGCCATCGACGCTTTGGGCGGTTGTAGCCGCCACCAGAGGCGTTACAGCGTTACAGCGTTACAAGGTTAAATCGTTATATCGGTTAAATGAGTTAAATGCTTTGCAGAGTTGCAGGCTGCTCGCGTTAAGACCCACCGCAACCGCCGACGGTCGTCAGCGTCAACCCGTGCCGGCGAGTAAGTTGCTCGATTTGCTCGCGTTCGAGCAGCAACGTCTTCCCCGCTTCGACGCCCAGGACGCGGATTCTCGCCGCGGCGCAGATTTCGATGGTTTGCGGACCGATGCAGGGGATGTCGAAGCGCAGGTCGTGTTTTTCCTTGGCGACCTTGATTGCCACCGCGCCGCCTTCCTGACCGGCCAACTCGCCGCCGCGTTTCAGGCAGGCGTCGGTCCCTTCAAAGCCTTCTACGGCCAGGACGGCTCCATCTTTGACGACCACGGTCTGGCCGATTTCGAGCCGCGAGATTTCCTTGGCGATGCGGAACCCGAAGTCCAGGTCTGATCGGTGCGCAGACGAGAGATCGGGTCCAACGCGAAAGCCGGCGTTCGGCATCGCCGGTGCGAGCCACGGCGTCGGTTCGATCAGTTCGATGCCCTCCTTTTTCAGTTCGTCCGCGATCGCGCCGAAGATCGTGTGCGCATTTTTTTCTTTGAGTTTAAGAAGCATGGTCATAGCTCGGAAGTCGGGCCGGATATCGAAAAGATTTTTCGGCGCGATTTGACCGAGCATGACGCAACGAGTCACGTTATGCTGTTTGAACGCCTCGATCAGTTTGGCGAGTTGCCCGACTTTGAGCCAAACGATGTCGTCCACCAGCGGCGCGAGCGCCGGATCCGTTTCTCCGTCGAAGGCGACCGTCACGAGGCGTTTCACGCCCAGTCCACGCGCGTGCCGGGCAAAAATCAGGGGCAGCGAACGATTCCCCGCGATCAAACCCAGCGTGGAGGGAAGATATTCAGTCATGATTGGGCTTTGTGAACTTGCCGCATCCGATGACTTCCGGGTGGACCATGGGCTAAACTGTCGTCGTTCCGGGCGGCGCGTCAAGCCGCTCGTTGAAGCGCGCTCTGTTCGGACCATCATTACTTGTTCCGTACGCGTACGGAACAAATTTCATGCACGCCGATTCGGCCGGAGCCGAGGCTCGGGATTGGCTTGACCGAGGCCCATTGGCGGTATAGTGACGTTACGAAGCGTTGCAGCCCAAGTGAACTCGTTCGCACCGTAATCTTCGAAAGCGGCGTTCCGTTGTCCCATGAGGACAGGATTTTCCGCTCCGAGAAACATCCGGGCATGGTTGGCAGGACGCTCCTGGTCGCCCGGGGATGGGGCTGGACGCAACCGGCACGCTGTAGATCAACACAGACATGGCCACCAACGGCACCGTCCTATCAGCGCAAGTCAGGCTCCCGATCCGGGCGTTTTTCATCGCCGCATTGGTTTCTCAGGCCTCGGTCCGATCAGCCGCGCCCCAACCGCCGTTTTTATCCCGCGCCGAAGAGATCCGCCGGCTGACACCGGAGCAAGCCGCCCAGCGGTTGCCCGTCCGGATCGAAGGAGTCGTTACCTACAGCGATCCCGACAACGGGTTCGTGCCGTTCGTGGTGGTTCAAGATGAATCCGGCGGTGTGGGTGTCGTGCCGCGGCCGAACCAGCTGTTCCCCGAAGCTGGCCGGCGAGTGACCGTCGAGGGGTTCGCCGAGCCCGGTAAACATTTGCCCTTCGTCAATCAAGGGGTCTTGCAGGATCTGGGCCCCGGCCCCATGCCTGTTGCCAGCCGCAGGACGATTCCCGAACTTATTACAGGAACTTACGATGGCGCGCGAGTCGAGGTCCTGGGAATGATTCGGTCGTTGGCGGAACGAAATGGGCGCTTGGAGTTCGACCTCGTTGCCGGAACCAACCGGGTTAAAATTCTCGTGCGCAGGATGGCCAGGGAGGCATCCAGACGCCTGCTCGACGCGCAGGTTCGCGTGCAAGGCGTCTGTATTGTCGAAGTGGATGCGCAAAAGCGGCCGATGGCGGCATTGATTTTCGCTCCCCACATCGACGGCGTAATTGTGGAACAACCTGGGCTCGAAAATGTGTTCGGCCTTCCCATCTCTCCCATCGCCAGCGTGACCAATGTGGCGCTTCCTCTCCCGAATCGCGTTCAGGTCCGAGGAAGGATCAGCGAAAAATCGCCTCAGGGCGGCTTCGTGATCCGAGATCCCACGGGAACGATTGGGGTCCAGACGCGGTTTGCGTTTGACGCCCGGATAGGCGACGAGATTGATGCCGCTGGATATCGTGCGGGTCTTCCGACCACCCCGTTGCTGGACGATTGCGTGCTGCGGCTGGTGGGGCGTCCCTTGGAAGTTTCCGGTTCGCCTGTGGCGACTCCGCCAACCGCCGCTGCCGGGACGAACTTGGTGCCGTTGCTGACGACGGCGAGGGAGGTGCGCGCTCTGTCGTCGGACGAAGCGGCGCGAGGGTATCCGGTGCGATTGAGGGCCGTAGTCACTTATTTCAATCCCACGCGGCCGAGCCTGTTCGTTCAGGATGAAACCGGCGGTATCTACGTCGATCCGAGCGCGGGTGGTTTCGATCTCAAACAAGGCAGCCTGGTGGAAGTGGAAGGATTCAGCAATCCCGGCCGGTTTCTGAGCATGATCGCGCGACCGCGCATCCAAGTCCTCGGACAAGGCTCGCTGCCGGTTCCAAGCGAGGCGGGCCTGGACACATTGGCCAGTGGCCGGCTCGACAGCCAGTGGGTGGAAACGCGCGGCGTTGTGCTTTCCTCGACGAATTGGGCCGGTGAATTGCAGATCGAATTAGCAGACCACGGAGCGCGCACCAAGGTTTGGATTTGGGGTGCTCCGCCGACTCAGACCCTGACTAATCTCGTGGACGCGGAGGTGCGGGTTCGCGGCGTGAGCGCGACCCATTTCGATGAAGCGAGGAGATTGGTCGGCTTCCATCTCTTCACCCAAGGTCCCGACAACGTTCGATTGGAGAAAGCTCCGCCGCCAGATGCGTTTGGAATTCCCATTCGCTCCATTGCTCAGTTGCTGCGCTTCACGCCGGAGGCCGGTGAAAACCACCGCGTCAAAGTTTCCGGCGTCGTGACGCTGCAAAGGCCGGAGCGCTTGCTCTTCATTCAGGATCAGACCGGCGCGGTTATGATCGAAAGCAATCAATCGGGATCTCCTCGGATTGGCGAGCAGGTCGAGGTCGTGGGGTTTCCGGTGGTCACAGAATTTGCGCCGGCTTTGCAGGGGGCCCTATTTCGAAGCATCGGCGCCACAAATCCTCCGAGCGCCGCGGCGATCGACGAACTCCAGGCGCTTCGGGTGGAAAATCACGGGCGGCTCGTTCGCTTGCAAGGACGGCTCCTGGACAGCACGGTGCGGCCCGACGGCAGTGTGTTGGTTCTTCAAAACCGCCAGACGATGTTCCCGGCCTTTCTGGGACATCTTCCCGACCGCGAAAACCTCCGGCATCTCCGGGAAGGGAGTCTGCTCGAAGTGACCGGAGTGTGTGTGCTCGACCCCGCGAACAGCCAAACTCCCACCACGTTCCGGATCCTGCTTCGATCCCTCTCGGACGTGGCCGTTTTGAAGCGTCCGCCCTGGTGGGCGTTGAGATATGCGCTGCCCGTGATCGGCGGCTTGTCGGCGGTCGTCGTGAGCGCGCTGGTCTGGGCCTATTCTCTGCGACGCCGCGTCCGCGAACAGACGGAGGTGATCCGCCGCCGTTTGGAGTCCGAAACCGCGCTGGAGGAGCGGTACCGCGAGTTGTTTGAGAACGCGACGGACATCGTTTATACGCATGATCTGGAGGGACGTTTTCTTTCGATCAACAAAGCGGGCGAACGGATTCTGGGTTACTCGACCGAGGAAATCATGGGCTTGGATGTCTTCCACGTCGTCGCGCCGGAGTATCGGGAAATCTCCCGCCGGATGTTCGAGCGGAAACTGCGGAAGGGCGGCCAGACCATGTATGAGCTGCAATTGGTTGGCAAGGACGGACGCCGGATTTGGGGGGAAGTGAGCTCGCGGCTCATTTTGCAGGACGCCAAAGCCGTCGGTGTCCACGGCGTGATTCGCGACATCACCGAGCGCAAGCGGGCCGAGGAAACGCTCCAAACTTTGTCCAATCTGGGTCATCGCTTGAGCGCGGCGTGCACGCCGAAAGAAGCCGCGGAAACCATTATTGAATTGGCGGAGGAGCTGTTCTGTTGGGACGCTTGTTTTCTCCATCTCTTTACGCCCGACCTCCAGGGCATCATCCCGGTGGTTCATTTCGACACCCTCGAGGGCCGCCGTGTGCCGGTTTCGAGCGGTTACGTGGACATGGAACCGAGTCGCATGGACCGGGAAGTCCTGGCCAACGGCAAACAACTCGTGCTGCGCGAAACACCGGGCTTCGAGCCGGAGTCAAACCTGATTGCCTTCGGGGACAAGAACCGCCCGTCCGCGTCGCTGATGTTTGTGCCCATCCGGCACGGCACCGAGGTGATCGGTGTGTTATCGATCCAAAGTTACGAGCCCCGCGCCTACGACCAGAACGATCTCGAGACTCTGCAAGGGCTGGCGGATCACTGCGGCGGAGCGCTCGAACGGATTCGCACGACGCAGGCTTTTGAGAAGTCCGAGAGCCGGTTCCACAAAGCTTTTCAGGCCACACCGGTGTCCATCGCGATCAGCCGGCTGGCCGATGGCCGAATCGCCGATGTGAACGACGGCTTCCTGCAATTGTTTGGCTACGCCCGCGAAGAGGTCATTGGGCGCACCGGCATGGAATTGGGAATTTGGGCGCACCCGGAGGAGCGCGCGGAGATTATCCGCCAGTTGCGCGCGCAGCAGACGGTGCGCAACCGGGAATGCCGGCTGCGCACCAAGTCCGGCAATATCCTGGAAACGCTGGTCTCGGTAGAACTGATCGATTTTGGCCATGAGCCCTGCACGCTGTTTATCACTTACGACTTGAGCGAGCGGTTCCGTCTGGAAATCCAGTTGCGGCAGTCCCAGAAAATGGAGGCGGTGGGCCAACTGGCCGCCGGCATCGCCCATGATTTCAACAATATCATGACGATTATTCAGGGGCACGCGAGTCTGCTGCTTTCTGCCCCCGCCTCCGACGGCGAGGCGACCGAGTCGCTGAAAAAAGTTTTGGTGGCCACTGAGCGGGCCTCCGGTTTGACCCGCCAGTTGCTGACCTTTAGCCGCAAGCAGGTCTTGCAGCCGAAACTCGTCGATCTGATCCAGATCATCGCCGGCATTTCCAAAATGCTCCAACGGCTGCTGGGGGAGAACATTGTGCTGGAAAGCCGGTATCCCTCCGTGCTGCCCGCCATCTGCGCCGACATCGGCATGGTGGAGCAGATTATCCTAAACCTGGCCGTCAACGCCCGGGATGCCATGCCCCAGGGTGGCCGGCTGACCATTTCCGGATCGGTAGTGGCCCTCGATGAAACAGCGGTCTTGCGGAACGCCGAAGCGCGCGCGGGACGCTTCGTCTGTCTCAGTGTCGCCGACACGGGCTGTGGCATGGAGGCCAAAACTCTGAGCAAGATTTTCGAGCCGTTTTTTACCACGAAAGAGGTCGGGAAGGGCACAGGGCTTGGGTTGTCTATGGTCTATGGCATCGTCAAGCAGCATCGCGGCTGGATCGAAGTGACGAGCCAACCCGGACACGGCACCCGGTTTGACCTTTTCTTCCCCGCCGAATCGAAAACGGCGGAGCCACCCACGCCCATTGCGCCCGCGGCCTCTTCGCAAACGGGAACGGAAACGATTCTCGTGGTTGAAGACGAACCCGCGCTGCGCCATTTGGTGGGGACGATCTTGCGCCGGCAGGGGTATCAGGTGCTGGAGGCGCGCACGGGGCGGGAGGCCTTGCAGATTTGGCGGCAACACCATGGCCGCGTCGATTTGTTGCTGACGGACGTAGTGATGCCCGAAGGGCTGTCCGGAGTGGATCTGGCCGAGCAACTGCACGCGGCCAAGCCTTCGCTGAAGGTCATCTTTACCAGCGGCTACAGCCAGGACGCCGCCGGCCAGAGAGTCGTGCTGGAGGAAGGCGTTAATTTTTTGCCAAAACCGTACCATCCGTCTAAACTCGCGCAAATTGTGCGTGACTGCCTGGATTCACCTGTGCACGTGCCCGGTGCTGAATAGCCGAAACGCCACGCCTCCATTCGTGATCAGCGGTGCCTCGACTTAACGTGGAGATAAGCCATGAGCAAGCCCATCGAATTGCCCCGTTCGGTTCCCCGGAACTTCACTGACCGACTCGGAAGAGCCCTCGCGTCCGGGTTTTTTCTGCTGCACGCCGCCTTTCTGCCGGGCGTCCTCGCGGCTGAGGACCCACAGCGAGCGAAGGTGCTTTCCACGCTTGCGGAAATGAGCCTGGAAGAACTAACCAACCTGACCATTACCTCCGTCTCGAAAAAGGAACAAAAGGCGTCAGAAGCGCCAGCCGCGGTCTATGTGATCACGCAGGAGGACATTCGGAGGTCCGGAGTCTTGAGCATTCCCGAAGCCCTGCGAATGGTCCCCGGCATGGACGTTGCCCGCATCAACGCCAATCAATGGGCGATCAGCTCCCGGGGGTTCAACAGCATCTACGCCAACAAACTTCTCGTCCTGATGGACGGACGGAGCGTTTACTCGCCCTTGTTCGCCGGCGTCCATTGGGATGTGCAGGATACCTTGCTGGAGGATTTGGATCGAATCGAGGTGATTCGCGGACCTGGCGCAACTCTCTGGGGCGCCAACGCCGTCAACGGAGTCATCAATATCATCACCAAGACTGCCAAAAACACCCAGGGCGCGTTGATCACTGGCGGCGCCGGCTCGGAGGAACGGGGGTTCGGAGGTATCCGGTACGGCGGCAAGATCAACGACCGGGCCTATTACCGGGTCTATGGGACGTATTTCAATCGCGACGATTCGGTCGATGCGGCGGGCCGAGACGCGCGTGATGATTGGGACGTGTTTCGGACGGGCTTCCGGCTGGATTGGCAGCCGACCTCGGAAAACGCGGTGACTTTGCTTGGGGATTACTACACGGGTGAAACGCACGGATTGTTTCCAACGAGTTTTCTGGCGCTCGCTCCGCGGCCTACTTTTGAAAATGATATCCGCGGCTGGAACCTGCTCGCGCGCTGGAAACACACTTTTTCCGAGAGTTCTGAAATGGAGCTGCAAACCTACTTCGACCGGACCGAGCGCCTGAGTCCGGAATTCTCTCTGAGCATCGACACTTTCGATATCGACGGCCAGCACCGGTTTGA
The DNA here is from genome assembly GCA_016190065.1 of Verrucomicrobiota bacterium. GTDB lineage: Bacteria > Verrucomicrobiota > Verrucomicrobiia > Limisphaerales > SIBE01 > VHCZ01. Next base: position 3,103 of record JACPRI010000271.1, on the reverse strand, counting down.
GATCGGCGACCGCAACGAGGCCATCTGGGGCCTGGGCTATCGGTTGATCGACGACCGAGACCTGGGCGGCACGTTTGCGTCCTTTTCTCCCGACAGCGCGACGCGGCAGATTTTCAGCGCGTTTGTCCAGGATGAAATCAAGATTGTGGAAGATCGTTTGCGGCTCACGTTGGGCACGAAGTTCGAGCACAACGATTACACGGGCTTCGAGATTCAACCCGGCGCGCGCCTGCTTTTCACGCCGCATCCCCAGCACACCTTCTGGTCGTCCGTGGCTCGCGCCGTGCGGACGCCGTCGCGCGTGGAGAGTGACGCTCGGGCCACAATTGCCTACGTGCCCGGGGCGGGCGGGCCGGCGACGCAGCTTGATCTGGTCGGCAATCGCGACATGCAGTCCGAAGATTTGGTGGCGTACGAACTGGGATACCGGCTTCAGCCGGTGTCGAGAGTTTCGCTGGATCTGGCCGGTTTTTACAACGTGTATGACCGGCTCCAAACGCTGGAGCCGCGTCTGCCGGCGTTCGTCTTGAACCCGCCTCCGCCTCGTTTGGTCGTCCCGCTTCAATTCAGCAACACCATGGAAGGCGAGACTTACGGCGTGGAAATCTCCAGCCGGTGGCAGGTGACCGATTTCTGGATGCTGAACGCGGGTTACACCTGGTTGAAGATGCAGTTGCACCTCGACCCGTCCAGTCGCGACATGTCCTCGGCGCTGGCGGAGCAGGATTCGCCGCAACACCAGATTCACCTGCGCTCGTATGTCGATCTCCCGTATCACCTCGAATTCGACACGGCGGTGTATTACGTCGATAACCTGGCGCATCAAAGAGTGCAAAGCTACGTCCGGTTGGATGTGCGGCTCGGCTGGCGTCCGACGCAAAACTTTGCGGCCAGCCTGGGCTTCCAGGATTTGCTGGATAACCAGCACCCTGAATTCGGCTCGTTCCAGGGGATCGGGTCGTCGGAGTTGCAACGCAGCGTTTACGGAAAACTGACATGGCAGTTTTAACCGGCATTCTCCGCAGAACGACGGTGAGGCCAAGCCGTTTCTCGTGCATGCTTCTCATGAAGCGATCCCCCTCACCCCTTCCCTCTCCCCCAGTGGGGGAGAGGGTGTCCGAAGGACGGGTGAGGGGGATTCACATCGGTTCACGGCTCGTGCGCAGTTCCATTTGGAACAGGCGACGCGCCAAGATCGTCGGGCTGGCCTCCGCATGCCTGGCGCTTTTTCCGATGGCAGAACTTTCCCTGCGCAGCGCCGAGACCCTCTCCATGCCGGAATACCAGGTCAAAGCGGCCTTTCTCTACAACTTCGCCAAGTTCGTCGAGTGGCCCAAAGACGCCTTCCGTGACACGAACTCTCCGATTGTCATTGGTGTCTTTGGCAAGGACCCGTTCGGTTTGGACCTGGAAAAGGTCGTTGGCCAGCGCAAGGTCAACGGAAGAAACGTGGTGATCAAGCGCTTCAACAATGTGATGGATGCGCGGTCCACTCAGATCGTGTTTGTCCCCGCGTCCGAACAAGAACACTGGATCGCGATGTCGAAGGCGATTCAAGGCCAGAGCGTGCTCACCGTGGGCGAGACCACTCAGTTTGTGGAGGCGGGCGGAGTGGCGGCCTTGGTTCTGGAAGGCAAGATCCGGATCACGCTCAACATGGAGGCCGCCCGGCGCGCGCGGCTGGCCATCAGCTCGCACCTGCAGAATTATGCTCGGATCATTCGGCCCGGTCCGAGCCAGCCGAAGTAGCCACCATGCGCAGGTTCCGGACACTTTCCATCGATCGCAAGTTGATGCTGATCATCACCGGGACGAGCAGCGCGGCCTTATTGCTGACGAGCGCGGCTTTTGTAACTTATGAGATTGTGGTCGCGCACCGGGTCATGCCGCAGACGTTGATTTCGATGGCCGAGATGATCGGCGTCAATTCCAAGATCGGCCTCACGTTCGACGATCCCCAGCCGGCGCAGGAGATTCTCGATTCGTTGCGCACGCAAGCTCAGATTCTGCGGGCTTGCACTTACCGGCCGGACGCGAAAGTTCTGGCCAAATACAGCCGGTCGGATTTGCCGGAGGACTTTGCGCCGCCCGCGATGGAAGACGAAGGGGCGCGCTTCGTGAACGACCGGTTGATTCTGTTTCATCGGGTCCTCTTTGATGGCGAGTGGATCGGCACCATCTATCTCGAATCGGATCTGCAGGCGATGTCCGCACGGATCAAACGCAACCTCGCCATCGGGGCGGGCGTGCTCGTCGCTTCCTTGTTCCTGGCGTTCGTCCTCTCGACCCAACTGCGCCGGGTGATTTCCATTCCGATTCTGCAACTGGCGCAAGCCGCCCGAGTCGTGGCGACAGAGAAGAACTATTCCGTGCGCGTGCCGAAACTGAGTGAGGATGAGCTGGGCCAACTGATCGACGGGTTCAACGAGATGTTGCGGCAGATTCAATCTCGGGACGCCGCTCTCCAGGAAGCGCGCGACGATCTGGAACGCCGCGTCAAGGAACGAACCCTGGAGCTTTCCAATGCCAATGCTTTGCTGAAGCAGGAAATCCGGGACCGCGAGCAGGCCGAAGCAGCGCAACGGAAGCAGGTGGCGCTGATCCAGAACAGCGGGGATTTCATCGGCATTGCGACGCTCGAGGGCCGAGTGGAGTTTCTGAACGAAGCCGGGCGCAAGCTCGTGGGCCTTGATCCTGACCACGATGTCCACGGCACGACCCTTGACGATTACGCCTTGCCCGAGAGCCTGCCGCAAGTGCGGGAAACGATTCTTCCGTCCGTGTTCAAAACCGGCGCCTGGGAAGGAGAAACCAAGTTCCGCCATTTCAGGACCGGGCAGGCCATCCCGGTTTACATGAGCTCGTTTTCCATCCGGGACCCTCAAACCGGGAGCCCCATTTGCCTGGCGACGGTGACACGAGACATGACGGACTATCTGAATTTAGAGGCCCAACTCCGCCAATCCCAGAAGATGGAAGCGATCGGCCAACTGGCGGCCGGCATCGCTCACGATTTCAACAACATCATGACCATCATCCAGGGCTACACGAGCCTGGTGTTGACCACCGCCCGGCTCAACAACGAGGCGTCCGAATCGCTCCG
>JACPRI010000276.1 GCA_016190065.1 Verrucomicrobiota bacterium | reverse complement strand
GGAGAAGACATCGGAAGTGTGGGATCTGGTCACGGGTTTCGCCGGCTACGCGTTCTGCAAAGCGCACAGCACAGCTTACGGCGTCGAGGCGTATCAATCCGCGTGGCTCAAACGTTATTTCCCCGCCGAGTTCATGGCCGCGGTGCTGACGAACGGCAAAGGCTTTTACGATCCGCTGGTCTATGTGCTCGAATGCCATCGGCTCGGCTTGAAGCTGCTGCCGCCGTCCGTGAACGAACCGGGGCCGGAGTTCAAGGTGGAAATGGGGAGCACACGCGCCCTCGCGTGTTCCGACCGGCGCCTCGCCGGTCGGAACGGACGCGTCGGTCAGTCGCTAAACGATGCTTCGGTCGAACGCCCCGATGTGGTCGGCGAGGGCGCCAACCACGGCACGCGAGGGCGCGTGCGCTCCCCCTTCATCCGCGTGCCGCTGACGCGTATGAAAGGACTCACAACGCGCACCGCGGACTCGATCCTCGCGTCGCGCGCACAGGGCCCGTTCGCTTCGCTGGACGATTTCTTCCGCCGGGTCGCGCCGTCCGGCGAAGAATTGGAAGCGATGATTCGCGCTGGGGCTTTCGACGAGTTCGGCGAGACGCGGACTTGCCAGTTTTGGGGAGCCCAACACCTCCTGAAGAAGGCGGAAGGAAGAGGGCAGAATGCAGAATTCAATTTCGGCGAAGCCGCTGATCCCACTTCTTCATTCCGCCTTCTTCCTTCGGCCTTTCTGCAAGAGCCTTCTCGCCGGGAACAGCTCCAATGCGAGACCGAATTGTTCGGCTTTGCCGTCAGCGGCCATCCGCTCGAATTGTTCGACGACGTGGCCTGGGACACGTACTGCCCCGTGAACCGGCTCGGCGAATTTGTCGGCCAGACCGTCACTGCGTGCGGACTCGTGGTCGAGCAACGCGTCCACCATCAGATCACCGGCGAGCCGATGAAATTTCTCACGCTCGCGGACTGGACGGGCATGGTCGAAACGGAACTCTTTGCGCAGACCTACAAAAGCTACGGCCTGGCGACGGTCCGGTATCCGGTGCTGGAGATTGAAGCGAAGGTTGAACCGTTTGAGAATGGCCAGGGATTCTCGTTGCGCGTGCTGCGCGCGGGAAAGCCACGAACAGTATCAATTCAATGGGAACAGGAGCAAACGGAGAGAACGGAGGTCAAGGACAAGGAGATGTCCTCATGAAGATTTCCTGGCCAGCAGCATCGCCAATCTGCAAATGCAAAGCGGAAAACTTTCCGTCAAAACCCGGGTGGGATGGCCCGGTTCGAGTTCGGCCTGGGCGAACCAAGTCCGTCCGGGGACCGAAGTTCGGCCCGTCACGATGCGGAGATTATAGTCTTGAGCCAGCCGGCGGCGCAGATGTTCCGCGGTCGTGGAATCGGTGGAGTAATGCGGGCAGTCTGAGGTCGAAGCGTTCTTCAAGACTTGATAGTGAATGAAGGCGTCGAGTTCACGGCTGGCCGGCCATTCGTGGGGCTGGGCAGATTCGGGCATGGGCAGTCTTCGTCTCGCAGCAACGGCGACTCGATTTGCGATTAATCGTTCCCGCTTTGATCCGATTCATGGTACGCGTGCTCGCCAAATTGCGGCCCTGTCCTGGACCGCCTCGGTTGGTTGAGCGCCGGACAATAGGAATATCAGGCGCGAGCAACAGGCGAAACCGGATTTGAAGGTCGGGGATTCTCCGAGCAATCAGAACTGGAGCACCGTCAGGACCGGGCGGTGATCGCTGGGCCGGTCGTCGCGGGTTTTGCCCTTGTGGACGACGTGCTTCTGGTAAGCTGGATGATCCACCTTGCCCGCGCCGCGGATGAGTTTCAATTTGGTCGTGCCGTGAAAGACGCCCGTGGTGACAAGGATGTGGTCAATGAGAGTTCTAACCACCTTCCCGTCGCGAGTGGGATCGGAGAACTCGGCGGAATAGGCGTGTTCGGCGTCGGGTTCGAGATAATCCTGCGGGAGCGCATGGTGCATGAGCGCGGCCTCGCGGTGAAAACCGCCGCGCAATTCGTCCACGATATTATGGATGAGGAAGTGTTCTTCGAAGACGTCGCGGTGCGGACCGTCGTTCAGATCTCCCATCAGGATGCAGCCGTCGGTGCGCAGGCTGAGAATGGCGTGGCTGAGGTAACGGCGCACGGCGGCCATCTCGGCGGAGAGCTTCTGACGGGAACGCAGCGCATCGACGATGACTTCCTTATCGCGCTGGGTGAATTGCTCCTTCCGCTTGAGCGCGGAGATTTGGGACTTGGTGTGGAACAGCATCAACTCGTAAGTTTCGCCCTGGATTTTGAAGCGCAGGACGGCGGGCTTGCGGGTGAACTTCTCCAGCGTGGCTTTCTTGACTTCGTCCCAGTGGTAGTACTCGACCTTGCGCGAAAGATGCTTGTAGATGTCGTCCGTCTCCGGAACTTGCGCGACCTTCACCGGGCAATCGTCGCGCACGAGGATGTGGTTGGACTGCGGGCCGCTTTCGGCGCTGAAAACCTTGTAGCGATTGCCCAGGTAATCCTTCACGAACAGCTCCATCTGCGCCTTGCGCGGCGGGCCTTCGACGATGCCGACGATGTGGCAGTCCACGTCCTTGACGACACCGGCGATGCGCTTGCAGACGCCGGGGCAATCTTTGGGTTTCCCGCCCAAACCTTTTTTCTTGGATGCGCCGGGGAAGATTTTGGCTTCGTTGCCGACGAACAGGTTGGTCATCCATTCCGCATTGAAGGAAGCGATTTTGAGTTTTGGCATAGTTTTTCCTTGGTTGGGTGGTTTTCCGAGCGGCCTGAGAACGGTATTTAACCACTAATGAACACTAAAAAACACTAATCCCAAAAGAGTCAGGAGGTCATCCGTTGGTTACGCCAGAGCGCGCTTCGTCTATTAGTGTTCATGAGTGTCAATGAGTGGTTTCCCGATCCTCAGCCATTTTCACGCCTGGTCCGGCATTCATTTCCGTGTCCCGTCCGAGTTGTATTTGGCGCATTCCGCCAAATGGTCACGCTCGATCATTTGGGCGATTTCGGCCTCGTCCTTGAACACGCGCATCGTGGGCACCTTGAACTTCGTCTTCTTCCACCGCTTCATTTTCTCGAAGTTCATGAGGATTCTCTCTCCGGTCGTATCATCATCGACGATGAAGATCGGACGCCTCTCCCACTTGATGCCGGGAAATATCTCGTGCTGC
>JACPRI010000270.1 GCA_016190065.1 Verrucomicrobiota bacterium | reverse complement strand
GATTTAGCTTTATCAGCGTTCCTCCAGGCTGATGAGTTGGTGGTCAAACCACAAACCTTAATGCGTGAAAGCTCAGACAAAACAACACACAAAAACTAACCAAAAAACACCATGAAGAAATGCACAGAAACAAATAAACCGTTGAAGCAGGCAAGACCCAGGATTCAACCGAATGCCTGGACTCTTGCCCTGGCCGGCGCTGGTCTGGTCAGCTTCGGCGCGCTTGTCCAGGCGGAAGAAGCCGCGCAACAAGTCATGACTGCGCTCTCGCAGACGACTTTGAGCGGCTACGTCGATACGTCAGCCATCTGGAAGTTTGGCCGCGGCAACACGCCCTTCCCTGGCCGCGCCTTCGACGGCACGAGCAAAATGGACGGCTTCAACCTGAACGTCGTCAAGCTGCAGTTGGAAAAACCGCTGAGTGAAGAACAATGGTCCGCTGGCTACCAGGTCGGAATCCTGTTCGGTCCCGACGCGGTCGCTTACAACCCGAGTCCTGTTGGAGCGGGTTTCGACACGGATGACGTGAGCGTGAAAGACGCCTACGTTGCCCTGCGGGCGCCTGTCGGCAACGGGATTGACTTCAAGGTCGGCACCTGGACGACGATTTGCGGTTACGAAGTGTTTGAGAGCCCGAACAACCCGAACTACAGCCGGTCGTATGGTTGGCAACTCGAACCAACCCAGCATACCGGCGTGCTCGCCAACTACAAAGCGTCCGAGTGGCTGAACATCGGCGGTGGTGTGGCCAACACCTGGAACGCAGGCATCAACGCTCGCCCTGTGCGCGCCGGCGGGACCGTCGCCGAAAGTGAGAAGACTTATCTTGGAACCGTCACGCTGACCGCCCCGGAAAGCTTCGGGTTTCTGTCCGGAGCCAGCTTATACGGTGCAATCGTGGACGGCCTGGCGGGAGGTCCGCAAGACACCACCACTTATTACGCCGGAGTGACTCTCCCTCTCCCCATCGAGGGGCTTTCCTTCGGCGCAACCTACGACTACCGCGATGACAGCCCTATCGCCGGTCCAGCCGGGGATCGCGCTTACGCCATTGCCGGGTACCTGTCGTATCAGTGCACGGAGAAACTGAAGCTCAACAGCCGCGTCGATTATACGAACGCGGACGACGGCACGTGGTATGCCTCAGCCGCTGCAGGCAAAGCGGCCGGATCGCACAACGAGTTGCTCAGCGTAACCGGAACTCTCGACTACGCGCTGTGGGCCAATGTGCTCTCCCGCGCTGAAATTCGGTGGGATCACGCGCTGAACGGCGCCAGACCGTTTGCGGTCGCGGACAAGAACGCGATCACGCTCGCGGCAAATATCGTCTATAAGTTCTAAGCGCGAATTCGGAAAACTTGCACCCCTTCCGTAGCCCCGCGGAAGGGGTTTCTTTTTGCCCGCTTTGCCCGCGGCCAAGCCGCAGGCTCAGTCAGATCTCCGGATCCCGTGGAATTCTCGCAGACTGCTTTCGACGCGGCCTTCATCTTAACGGAGCAATTTCAAATGTCGGCATAACACGCAGTATCAGTGGATGCTCTTCCAAAAACCGAGGACTCCTGGCAAAGGCCTTGTTTTCCCTGGAGAGAGTTATCCGGCTGCTACGATGAGCAACCTGCTTCATTGGCTCCGGCTGCGAGGGCGCAACGCGCAACAACTCGGGATGTTCTTCGCGAAAGCGCGGACTGGCTGTGAGTGCCCCATTCGCGGTGAACCCGCTTGGACGATTGCTCCGGCGTGCCACAAGGTTAGATGGCGCCGTACGTGAAAGCTCCGGGAACTCTTCCAATATTCGCGGGCTGACCAGGAGAGCTTGATTCCTCGGCAGGGAAGGCGACGTCGAGGAAGGTTTAATTGCTTGAGCCGAAAGACGCACTTCGAACGAAACGGCGACTGCGGCCGCCAACATCAGGTAATTCACCAGCTTCATAATAGTATTTCCTTTCTTTGGTTTGGGCGGCGGATGCCGCCGGGCATAATCCTCAGATGACTCCTATTAGTACGCTGGTTCGGCGGAAATCCCTCGGAATTTTAGCATCCCGCCGGCAATTTCTTGAAGTCCGTCAATTCTCATTCTCATTTCGCGCGCACGGATTGACGGGTGTCATGGCGCGTGCCACGGAGCGGGCAGCGTTCTGCGCTGACTCTCACTTCGTGCCCGAGAGCTTCGACAAATATTTCGCCGGGTCCCGGTTGAAGTCTTTCAGGCAGTCCTTGCAGCAGAGCTTAATCTCCTGTCCCTCATGAACGAAGGCGTAAGGTTTGCCGTGGTCGAAAGCTTCGCCGGACACGACGCAATTCTGGAGTGGATAGGGCTTGGCCGCTGCGGCGCCGCGGTGGTGGTGTTCGTGGCGGCCGCTGTGGCAGCCAACGAGCGCGAATGGCGCGGCTGCGGCAAGTGCGAGCAGCCCGAGTGCGGTGGTCAGTTTCTTCATGCGGTCCTTCAGCGTCATTCCGTACAAACTCATACGCGTGAAGGTGCCAGCAGTCGGCACGCAAATCAAGCTGCGCGGCTCAAAGACATGCGGCCCAAAACATGGCCCAAAGAATCACCCTTGTTCTTCAAACTTCCGCAGCGGAGACGAATTTCAATTCAAAGCCGCCCCGTCGCTTTGCTCAGCGCGTACTGCGCCCGGTTGAATTCAGCGATCGATCGGGCGTAATCCAGCCTCGCGCGCGTCAAGTCTTGCTCCGCTTGGATGGTTTCCAGCACGATGCCGACGCCGAATTGCTTGCGCTCCTGAGCAAGCTGCAAGCTTCGCTCCGCGGCTCGCAACGCGCGCTCCGCCGTGGCGATTTGATTCGCGAGGGATTGGAAGCGCGTAAATGCTTCCACCACCTGCCGGACAATTTCATCCCGCAGTTTTTCCTGACCGAGCTTCGCGAGGTTCAAGCGGGATTCCGCCGATCGCTTTCGGCTCAGATCGAAAATCCCTCCGGGACCAATCCGCCAGCCGAGCGTTACGGCGTAATCTTCCGAGGCGCCAAAGTTCCCTGAAGAGCTGCCGCGCCCTCCACCGAACCCGCCGACGAACGCGTTCGCGCCCACCGCAGGAATCCACGGCCCATACACCACGCCGCTGCGCGATTTCTCGGCCGCCGCGATGATCGACCGGCTTTGTTTGGCCTCGGGCCTGTTCACGCCGGCCTCTTGCACCAGCGCGCTCAAGACTGTGTTGGTCGCGATGACACCCAAGGGCACGAGTTCGCTGTCCGCGCCCTGGAGTTCGACCGCCGGATCCAAGTGCAGCGTTTGCGCGAGGCGGGCGGCGGAGAAGCGCTGCTGCTCGAACGCTTGTTGTCTGGTCAGACGATTGCGCTCGCTCTGGACTTGCACCCGCAATTCGTCCCCCTTGAACGCGATGCCTGCCTCAACCGCGCGTTGAACCTGAGCCAAATAATTTTCGGAGATCCTAACCGCGTCGTCCGCCACACCCACGGCCGCTTGCGTGAGCAACAACTCGAAATAGCCTTGCGCCGCAACCAGCGCGCTCTCCTGGCGCTGCGCTTCCAAGGCGTGGCCGGCCGCGTTCGCCAGTTGTTTCGCGGCGAGCGTCCGGTAGAGCGCTTCCCCAAGATCCCATTGCGCGGCGAGGGTTCCGCCCGCCACGTACGCTTGCTTGTCCGCATCGAAGACGTTCCCAACGACGTCCTGAAGGCGGTCGTCGTGCCGGCGGTATCCCACACCGGGAGAAAGCCACGGAAAAAACTGCGACAAAGCGATCGAGTGATTCGCCTTTGCCTCCGCCAACCGCTCCCGGGCAATCTGGACATCGAGATTCTGCGCCCCGGCCAGGCGCAATACGGTGGCGAGGTCGATCGCGTGGACGTTCGTGGCGCCGCCGACAGGTTTCGATGCAGGCTCTTCTGCGGCCCAAGCTCGGGCTGCTGACAAACAGAGGGCCAGGATCGCGATATTCCTCTGAGCGAAACGAGCAAGATCCGAGGCTAATTTACGGGCGTGTGAAGAGCAGGTCGCAAGTGAATTAACCGCGCCTTTCCCCTCACCCCGGCCCTCTCCCCAGGGGAGAGGGGAAATTCTCCGCAGCGCGCGGTCAAAGAGGGCACACAAGCATTGGCAAGGGACGGCAATATGTTCTCCCTCTCCTTGAGGGAGAGGGCCGGGGTGAGGGGGGATGTGGCGTTCAACGGCCAAACCGTTCACGCTCGGTCCACCCCAAATCTCAAATGGCAAATCGTAATTCGTAGATCTCACCGGGCCTCCACGGCGTTGACTGCTTGTCCGGCGGCCAGAGTTTGTTTCCCCACCAGAATCACCCGATCCTCCGCGCTGGCTCCGGAAATAATCTCCACGTTGGTTCCGTCATCGAAACCGGTTTTGACGGCAACCTTCTTCGCTTTGCCGTCCACGACCGTGAACACCGAATTGCCGCCACGCTCGACGACCAATCCTTCCACCGGAATCAACAGGGCACCGCTCTTCCTTTCAACGCCGATCTTAGCCTGTGCGAACATGCCCGGGCGAAGCTCCCACTTTGGATTGGCCAGTTCGGCTTCGACCAGCATGGTCTTGCTCGCTTCGTCCAACGCGTAAGAAATCCTCGTGACTTCGCCCCGGTAGTTGCGTCCTGGAAGTTCTTCGACGCTGACTGTGACCGGCTGGCCTTTGGCCGTCCGCGGCACCTCCGGTTCGGGGACGGCAACCTGGACCCGCACTCTGCTAAAGTCCATGAGCGTGAGAATCGCGGCTGTGTTGGCGGCGCTTCCCGAAGTCGCCGCCGGGATAAAGGCGCCGGGATCCACGTAACGCATCGTAATCACACCCGAAAACGGCGCCGCGATTTTGGCGAAGCCGAGCAGTTTCTCGATCCGTTCCAGGCCCGCCTTCGCGACTTCATATTTGCCCCGGGCATTGTCCACGGTTTGCGGAACCACCAGGTCCGGCGCCTTCTTTTGCGCTTCGACCGTGCGCTCGAAATCGAGCTTGGCCACGTCCACTTCGGTTTTGAACTTGGCGAGATCCGCGATCAACTCCGGCACTTCGATGTCCGCGAGCATGTCGCCCTCCTTGACCGGATCGCCTTTGTCCACGTTGATGGCCTTGAGGTATCCAGCCACCTTCGCGTAGAGCGTGGTCTGCTGATAAGCCTTCACATTCGCGGGCAAGGTGATGTTGCGAGTGATGTCGCTCCGCTTCGGATGAACGAATCTCACTTCGACCGTCGTCGCAGGTTTGCTCTCGGCGCCGTGGAGAATCAGGCATTGGCAAAGACAGCCTGCAACGATCAAACTCGGCCAAAGGACACGGTGGAATAATCTGCCCATGGACCCGGTAGGGACGCGTCCCACCGCGTCCCTGACATCCTGGCAACAAGCCCAAATAATCAGGGACGGAGTGGAATCCGTCCTTACCAGGTTCAGGGGCGCAATGCACGCACTGGTTCGGGGAAGACTCATTTTAGGCATACGGAAAACGGGTCGGTTAAGTCGGTTAATCATGTCCCACCGGCGAAACGTAATGGCCGCTGAGCGGATCGTCGGGATCAAGCGAACGGGACTTGGTGCTGGCCCGCACTCGCACGATCGCAAACACTGAAGGCAAGACGAGCAACGTCGCCACCGTCGCCGCCGCCAGCCCGCCAATGACCGCGCGGCCCAGCGGCGCGGTCTGTTCGCCGCCTTCGCCCAGGCCAAGCGCCATCGGCACCATGCCCGCCATCATGGCCAGGCTCGTCATCAGGATCGGGCGCAAACGGCTCCGCGCGCCATCCAAGGCCGCGTCCGCCGCGCTCATTCCGCCAATGCGGCTGCGCTCCGCGAAAGTCACAAGCAGAATGGCATTCGCGACGGCCACGCCAATGGCCATGATCGCACCCATGAAGGACTGGATGTTGATCGTTGTGCCCGTCAGCCAGAGTGTGACCGCCACACCCGCAATAACGGCTGGGACTGAAGCCACGACGGCCAGGGACAACGCCATCGACTGGAAGTTCGCCGCGAGCAAAAGGAAGATCACCATCACCGCCAGCAGCAGGCCGGTTTGAAGCCCGTTGAGCATCTGCTCCATTGGCTTGACCTGGCCGCGCAACGCGACGTTGACCCGCGGCGGCGGGCGGCCGACTTCCTGCAGCGCGCGCGTGATTTCAGCGGAGACACTGCCCAAATCCGCCGCGTGAATATTGGCGGTCAGCGTCACCTGCCGCGCCATATTGTAGCGTTCGTATTGGCCGACGGCTGTACCGCTGTTCACGCTCGCGACGTTGCGCAGCAGGATGGGCTTCCCGTCCCGGTGCAGCACCGGGATGTTTTGGAGTTCTTCCTTGGAGGCCAAATGCAATTGCGGAATTTGCACCTGAATCTGATACGCCACGCCGCTGTTCGGATCGGCCCAATAAACGGGCTGCGTGAATCGGCTCGACGCCGTGGCGGCCACGAGAGCGCGCGACACATCGATCGTCTTGACGCCCATCAAGCCGGCGCGCTCGCGGTTGACGGCCACATCGAGGGTCGGGTAATCGAGTGATTGGCCGTATTGGATGTCGCGCAACGCCGGGATTCTTTCGAGTTTCTCCCGAATCTTCTCCGCGAAGGCTTGATTGGCGGCGAGGCTGGGGCCGCTCACGGCCACCTCAATCGGGGTTGGGGAACCCAGACTCATCACGCGGCTGACGATGTCGCTCGGCTCGAAGGAAAAACTCACATCCGGCATCTCTTTACGCAACTTCTCGCGCAGGCGCTCCTTCAATTCGTCGATCTGGACAGGCGCGCCGCGCTTCAACTGGACCTGCACGACGCCTTCCTCGGGGCCGCCGTTCCAGTGATAGACCAGGTTGATCGGGTAGCTCGGAGCGTGCACGCCCACAAAGCCCAGCGTGATGGCCACGTTTTCTTTGCCGACCTCATCTTCAATCAGCTTGAGCGCACCGAGCGCGAGGGCTTCGGTCGTCTCCACGCGCGTGCCGCTCGGCGCGCGCAGCCGCAACAAAAGCTGCCCAGCATCCACCTTCGGAAAAATCTCTGTGCCCAGGCGGTCGCCCACCAACTTGATCAACGCGATGGCTGCAATCAAATAGACCGCGGTCACCGGCCAGCGGGCGGGCATCACTCGGCGAAG